>CABUXT010000060.1 GCA_902495705.1 uncultured cyanobacterium | reverse complement strand
TTCTCCTTTTCGATAAATACTTCGGGCAAAGCACCACGATACAGCGGAAACTCTGCTTGCAGTCATTACTGCATTTTCTGCAAAGTTCGTTGTAGGTAATGCGATTTCTTTCGTTCAGAAACAATGCCCACTCTTGTTTCCGTTTCTTGCTCATTCTCGGCATATCAATCCTCCTTTCCGCCTGAAAACAAAAAACCACAGGAAAGATACTTCAAGCCTTGTTTCTGTCATTTCTCGGGGCGAAAATCGGGCAATATTGCCTTTCTAAGCCTTTCAAAAAATCATACAAGGTATTTGTACTAACCTGTGGTTATGTATAAAATTGTAGGGTTTTGGGTAACAAAAAACACCGTATTTCTACGATGTTTTTCGTACTTCAACTATTGTTGTTTCACCAAACTAATCTTTATCTTGTCCACGACACTTTAACGCTTTAATTAAAAGATATTTCGACATCATTTAATAATTGTATTTATAGCGGACTGCACTGCTTTATATCTTCCTTCATCTGATAATGATGCCAAGCAGGTAATCAAATATTCCTTGCCATCTTTTTTATAAAGAACAACAATATTATAGGAAGATGCCATAGTTCCTGTTTTTATTCCTTTTACATTTTCATTATAGTACGGTGACTTTTTATCTAAAAACTTATTGGTATTTTTCCAAGTAAATTCACCTTGTGGAGTTTGAATTGAGAAAGTGCTTTTCCCTACACATTCTTTAACAAAATCATAATTATAAAGCTTCAAGGCTACACGATTAATATCATCCAAATGTGTATCGGCTGACATAGATGCCCCGCTCGGATCATTATACAAATTTGTTTTAGAATAGCCTTCTTCAATTAAATACTCACTTAGCTCTGTCATAAAATAATTTATATATTCCGTTGCTGTATAGCCCTCTCCTAATTCATTTTTAGCAATATAATATGCCAACGAATAGGCAGCATCGTTTCCCGAAGGAACAAGCATAGCTTCCATTATTTCTTTTACTGTGTACTTCCCAACTTTTAGATTTGCTAAAGATGACCCAGCCGGCACAAGATCCAATACCTCTTGATTTACTTCAATAACATCTTCCAAGTTAACTTTTGTCAAAGCATAGTCAATGACAAATAGTTTTGCCAAACTTGCTACTGTGGGCAATTGGCTATCTCCCTCGTAAAATAAATATTCACCCTGTTCAATATCATAAACAGAAAACGAAAGAGCGTCCTGAGGAATGTTAAGCTCATTTGTACTCAGTTGAAAATCGATTTTTTTATACACATCCTTAAAAAAATCAAAACGATAAATCCCTGTTTTATATAATCCAACTACTGCTACAAACGCTATAAGCAAGACTGTTGTAAAAACCATTATTATCTTTATCTTTTTGTATTTTTTATTCTTCTTCATACTCTCACCTACAAATTCATTTCGTTATTCCTAATAAAATACAACCTTCCATTAAACATTATAACAAAAGTCATCATTTTTTTCAATACTTCAAACTACTTCGA
>CABUXT010000059.1 GCA_902495705.1 uncultured cyanobacterium | reverse complement strand
TGTCATTCTGAAAGGATTAAAAATCTTGCCAACTTGTTTGGCTTAGATTTTATCCTATTCAGAATCTATCAATGTTGATTTTAAAAATCGACCTTTGTGAATTATTATCAATCAAATGGATAGACCCTGAATCTACGCAGTCGCATTAAACGTGACTCCACTTCGTTTCGCACTCTGCTCCTGCTGTTCAGGGTGACAATTTTGTATTTTCATGTCATTACATTGGGGGCAACCCTAGCCATTCTCCTTAATCACCTCTAAAATCTTGCAAGCCAAATTAATTTCTTTCGGAGTGGAAGACTTGATGAGTCGTGTTAATTTGCTCTCTTCATGCGAAATTACAGGAACATTTTCTGCATAAAAAAGATTGATATCCATGTTCAAAGTTTTTATTATTTTCAAAAAAGTCGGCACGCTAGGGTAATGCACTCCACGCTCAATTTTTCCAAGCTGCTTTTCATCAATTTCTATCTTTTCTGCTAATTCATATTGAGTTAAACCGGCTTGTTTTCGGTAATTCTTTACCAATAATCCGATGGTTTGCGCTTTGATTTGTTCCATTTTTCACCCTTCACATGTGCGTTATTTATTTATCATATAGTGATAAGTTTGCACACTAAACTACGCATATATAACTCTTGATACTTGACAATGGAGCGCATGCGCGTTATTAATAATTAATAACAACGCGCAAAGGAGTTTGTATGAAGATAAAAAATTTAAAGATATCACCGACCAAAGCTAAAGTTGGTTTTACTTTGACAGAAGGTGCTACGCACGTAAATTTGCTACCAACCAAAGTGAGATTTGGTTTTACCCTTGCTGAGGTTTTAATCACCCTTGGAATTATCGGAATCGTTGCAGCAATAACCATTCCTAACCTGATAGCAAATTACCAAAAGAAACAAACTGTCACAAAATTGCAAAAAGCAATTTCAGTACTCAATCAAGCATACAAATTGGCTTATGATGATGTTGGAGAACCTACACCCAAAGCTGCTTTAGATATGGGGGCGCAAGAATATTTTAAGCAATATTGGGCACCTTATATCAAAGCATCACTTATTTGCACAAACTCCAAACAATGCGGTTTTAAATCAGGAAACCCATATATAGGACTAAATAAAAAGTCTGTTCCTTTTAGCGTAGTTGATACAGCTTTAAGAACTACTTTTTATACTCCTGACGGTTTTCTATTTGTTATTGTTGCCGGAGGTTCAATGTTAGGAGGCGACCCTGTTGAGCGTCGCTATCTTGTTCTTGATATAAATGGCTCTACCGGTCCCAATATGTTAGGGAAAGATGTTTTCTATCTGACAAGAGTAACTACAGATGGCGGAGGGATAAGGGCTTTGGGCTTTGATAAAACAAGTGATGAGATAGATAAAAGTTGTTCAAAAAGCGGTTATGGTGAATATTGTGCCGAAAAGATTCGCCGAGCAGGTTGGGATATTGACAAGAGTTATCCGTGGTAATTGCAAGAGGGTTGGAGGGCAGGCTTTGTTATGTCATGCTGAACTGACTATTAATATTTAACAAATGCTACTATTGATAAATCCTGATTATTGAAAGGATTCTGAACTAGTCTTGGATTATTGGCGGCTCGACCGGCTCAACGCAGCTCTCGCCAAGACGTGCTGGGTTCGCTACGCTCACACGGCGCACTTGCCAAAATCC
>CABUXT010000058.1 GCA_902495705.1 uncultured cyanobacterium | reverse complement strand
TCTTGCTATTCAGAATCTATCAATGTTGATTTTAATAATTGACCTTTTTGCATTACTTTTAATCAAATGGATAGACCCTGAATCAAGTTCAGGGTGACACAAGTACCCTCGCCCCTTGTGGGAGAGGGGTAGGGAGAGGGGTGTTTATAATTAGAGATTTTAAATAGCCTGCCTTCTTGACATCTCGCCTTCTTGCCCTCTAAACAAGCCTATTTAACACTTATATAAAACTTATAAAGCAATCTCAAAATCTTCTCATCTGACTCAATAGCATGGACAAGCTCCTGTTTTATCTCATTTGCAGGCTTTAATGGCTGAAACATATATAACTCATAAACTTCCACCCCAAAAACTTGTGCAAGCTTTTGCAATGTCTCAATTGATGGCGCGAACTTCCCTGTCTCAAAATAACTGATATTTGGTGTGCCGATTCCAACCTTTTCTGCAAGCTGTTCTTGCGTATATTTGTGAGCCTTTCTCAGTTCTTTTATTTTCTTGCCAAGTAAAAGTTTAATATTTTCCATACTACCTCTGGAAATTATTATTATAAGAACCCAAACAAAATAAAATACAATCACACATTATAAAACATCTTGACTTATACTATACAATAGTATAAATTTAATATTGTACTATATATAATTCAATTATTATACAGTTATATTAGATAATTTACAGGAGCAGGAATGATGAAAAATAATGGCGATGCCTCTACAAAAACGCGTCAGACAAAGGGAAATCTAGGTTTCACACTTGCAGAAGTTCTTATCACGCTAGGGATAATCGGAGTTGTTGCAGCAATGACTATTCCAAATTTGATAAAAAATTACAAAGCCAAACGCTTACATTCACAGTTTTTGAAATCTTATTCGACAATACAGCAAGTAATGAAAATGTTTGAATCAGAAGACCTATCGACTGACCCAAAAGATTATCCAAGCTCAACCGAATATTCAAAAACCTTTGCAAAATTTTTACAAGCTCCACTGGATTGTACAGGCAAAACCTCTGCTCCTTGCTATGGACACAGGAATTCAGGCGATAAAATGTATAAAACTCTAACCGGTCAAACCAATTTGAACCTATTCACCAACGACCATGGCACATTTGTATTGCAAGATGGTACAACGATTTTAATGGATTATCCTTATTGGGTAGAAAACGGACAACAAATTAGTGGAATTACAATTGGGGTTGATTTGAACGGTTTTAAAAACAAACCTAACCGTGCAGGATATGATTTATTTGTTTTTCAATTTGTTGATGGAGAATTGGTTACGGGAGGAGATTCAAAATCGTTATTTTCTGATATGGAAAGGTATTGCGATGTAAATTCTAATGACCCGCGAAATGGTGCAGGTTGCGCACAAAAGGCAAAAGAAAACACAGATTACTTCAAGGCGTTGGTAAAAAAGTTTAAATAAATTAAAAAGTAGTGTGTGGAAAACAAAGTGTCCCCACCAAAATTATGCTGTCGGCATAGCAATGCCGACCTACCACCCATATTCACATCATTACGAGAAAAGTTTACCAGCTAAAGTTATATGGGTTCTGACGGAGTAACGTGGTAATCCACAACAAGGCTTGCAGGGGATTACTACGTCGCGTCGTAATGGTGATTATTTCATTTGTAAAACAAGGCTCCTCGTAATGACATGATTTTATATATACTTGTCATTCTGAAAGCTTAGAAAATTTGTGTGAAGAATGAGCACATAATTTTCTTGCTATTCAGAATCTATCAATGTTGATTTTAATAATTGACCTTTTTGCATTACTTTTAATCAAATGGATAGACCCTGAATCAAGTT
>CABUXT010000057.1 GCA_902495705.1 uncultured cyanobacterium | reverse complement strand
TAATCCTTTCAGAATGACAATACAAAAAAGTCATGTCATTGCAAGTAAACTTTCCTCGTAATGACATGAAAAAACTCATGTGGAGAAAACGAATTGTTCCCACAAAATGACAATTGTAACGAAATGTAAAAACGAATTTTAAATAGGCTCAAACTCAACTATAATGCCTTTTATGATATGATATGATATGATGGGATGGGGACACCTAGTGTCAAAATCATGAAAAAATAAGTTTTTATATCCTTGTAAGATAAATTTTAATGGTCTGGGAAATGTTTATACAAGCGTGTTTTAGACGCTTTAGTTGCCCTGCTTAAAATTTGTCTTTTAGAAAAATGCAAAATTTGTAGGGAAAGGACAAGGTTATGACAGAAACTTATTTATGGCAAGGTGTACCAAATCAAGGATATAACAAGTATGGCAAAGGTGTTGTTGGACCGGGAAGTAAAGAATCTCTAAATGGTGCGGTGAATTTTCATGCAGGTGCTCCTGTTGGTACAAAATATCCTGTAACTGATAAAAAATTAATCACAAAAATTGAAGTTTTGAATAAGCCGACAAAAATTCCTAACCGTTGGGGCGGAAAAGGTACGGATTATAAAATGAATCGTGGCGAATTAAGAATGACTTACGGTATGCGTGACATTGAATATATGGATGACCGTTGGAAACTTCCTGCACAAGCAAAAGGCAAGACAAAATTGTTAGACCAAGCAGGCAGTATTGAGCCGAGTTTGATGGAAGTAACTCATCGTGACGCTCAAACAGGGGAATACTTGATTGGCAAATTCAAACAAAGAGGTGCAAAATTTAATGCAGTAAAAGATGCTAATATTGGTGTGACTATTCCGACAGAAGGAATGACTCATGTTTTGACATCAGAAGCTGCCAAAAAAGGTGCCGAAGCTGTGAAATTGAAACCTGGGATGGTAATTGCCCATGATGCTTTGGGTGTTTATACTCCGCCATTGGCAACTGTTTTGAAAAAGAATCAGCCTGTAACTGACCTTGGTGAAGTTATGGCGCACCAATTGAAACGATTCCAAAAAATTCAAGATACTGCAACTCAGTATGTTAAAGAAGGGCATATCACTCAGGCAAATGCAGATAAATATATTGAAAAAGCTTGGAAATCAGTAACAAAACTTGGTAATAAGGCTCAAAAACTTAATCGTATAGAGGCTAATGCTGCTGAGTACGCCTCAAAAGGGCTTATTTCAAAGGCTAGTGCAAGTAAATATGTAGCAAAAGCAATGCAACCGATTTCTACATTGGCTCAAAAGATTAAGAAATTTAACCGTATTCAAGCTTTGGCTACAAAATATGCCAAAGATGGTGCAATTCCAAAAGAACATGCACAAAAATATATTGCTAAAGCGTTTAATATTGTGAAATTCTGGGCTAAGAAAGCAAGAGTTTAGGTTAAGTAAAAGGTCGGCATTACATGTCGACCTTTTTTAAACTTCGTAGGTCGGCTTTACTAAGCCGACATTGATTTTGGTTTAAGGTGGGCTAGTGAGCCCACCCTACTTCTGTCACCCTGAATTTATTTCAGGGGCTTTTCCAATTAATAATTTGGCAAATATTATTATTGATAAACCTTGATTACTGAAAATATTCCGAACTAAATTCGGAATGACAGTTAATTATTTTGTCACCCTGAACAGCAGGAGCAGAGTGCGAAACGAAGTGGAGTCACGTTTAATGCGACTGCGTAGATTCAGGGTCTATCCATTTGATTGGTAAATAATACACAAAGGTCAATTATTAAAATAAACATTGATAGATTCTGAATAGGATAAAATCTAAGCCTAAC
>CABUXT010000056.1 GCA_902495705.1 uncultured cyanobacterium | reverse complement strand
TTCAATGTTGATTTTATTATCAACAAATAAAGACTTGTTTGAGATGAATCATTTGTTTGGCAGAATTGACGATGTTCATCAATATGACCATTTGTTTGATGAATTCGCCTCAGTCTTGTCATTTATCGATGTTTTGAACCTTGCAAGTAAAACAGGATTATAGTTATAAAAAGATAAGGATAAGATAAAATGCCACAGTGTATGGAAAAATATAAAAACGAATTTGCAATTAGATTTGCAAAAGTTATGGAAAAAAATCTTTTTGAATTCAAAAATTGTCAAAAAGAATATTTTAAAAATTTGTATACAACGGATATAAAAGCAAGTGCTTTTATGGCAACTGCTGTTACTTTACTTATAATTTTTGGAAATATTTGTTCTTTAATAAGAATTTCTGAACCTTTTCAAATATCATATATAATATGGGCACCATTTTATTTGGTTATGCTTTTTATAAGTATGTGGATTTTTTATATTCCAATAGAAAATAAAAGATATCAAAAAAGTATAAAAAAAATATTATATCCAAAACTTTTAACAATTTTTACCAATGAAATTCAGTATAAGCGCAAACAAATACCGGCTTCTATTTTTAATTTGTCAAATTTATTAAAGAAAAAAGTATCAAATCGTTTTCCTGATGATTTTTTTAATGGGAAATATAATAATGTAGAATTTAATATAAATGAAACTGAACTAACCAATATTACTTCAACTTCCGATAATAGAAGTGATATTACAACATTATTCAAAGGTCTTGCTCTAAATTTCACAATGAGTAAGTCTATAACAAAACAAATTTTTATATATTCTAAAAAATACAAAAAAGTACCAAAAGATTATGAAAAAGTTGAATTAGAAGACAATAAATTCAATAAAAAATATAATGTATTTGTTCAAAAAGGTGGTCAAATTGAGGCAAGATATTTATTAACAACAGCATTTATTGATAGGTTTATGCAGTTACAAACAAGTTTTAAAGTTAATGATTTAAAATGTTCAGTATGGGATAAAAATATACTTTTTTTATTATCAACAAATAAAGACTTGTTTGAGATGAATCACTTGTTTGGCAGAATTGACGATGTTCATCAATATGACCATTTGTTTGACGAATTTGCGTCGGTTCTGTCATTTATCGATGTTTTGAACCTTGCAAGTAAAACAGGATTATAGTTATAAAAAGATAAGGATAAGATAAAATGTTAGAATGTATGGAAAAATATAAAAATAAATTCACTATAGAATTTGCCAAGATTATGGAAATAGAACTAAAAAATTGGCAAAAAGTTCAAAATAAATACAGATTGGAGTATGTAATATATGAATCTCTTATGGGTTGTGTATTAATATTTTATTTGATTAATATGCCTAAACAGGGTTTTGAGTTATTTTTTTCTATATGTGGATTTTTCGTAATCTCTTCAATAATACTTTGTATTCATCATGTAAAAAATAAAGCTTACCAAACTAATATAAAACAAAAATTATATCCTAATTTGCTAAAAATTTTTGATAATACTATTTGTTATAGTAATAATTACACAGCCTCTGTATCTGATGCAATGTCAGCGTATGAAAAAGATTGTAAAGTTAAAAATTTAAAGATTTCTAATGAGACATTTTTATCAAGTGGTTTATTTAAAGGTAATAAAGATGTACAAAGAACAGATGATGATTGTTTTTATGGGCGATATAACAATGTTGATTTTACTATAAATGAAACTCTTTTTAGATGTTTAGTGAAAGAAAATTCTGAACAAGTATTTTATGGTGTTGCAATGCATTTTAAAATGCAAAAGCAAATTAAGTCAAGAGTTTTAATATATTCAAAAAATCTGTTTAATAATGTTCCTCAAGGGTATGAAAAAGTTGAATTTGAATATGAAAAATTTAACAAAAAATATGATGTTTATGTTCAAAAATCTCAAGATGCTAATGGACAAATTGAAGCAAGATATCTATTTAATACTGCGTTTATGGATAGATTTATGCAAATTGCAATAAGCTTTGGTGTTTATCGTGTTCAGTGTTCAATTTTTGGTGATTCAATGTTGATTTTATTATCAACAAATAAAGACTTGTTTGAGATGAATCATTTGTTTGGCAGAATTGACGATGTTCATCAATATGACCATTTGTT
>CABUXT010000055.1 GCA_902495705.1 uncultured cyanobacterium | reverse complement strand
TTAGGGAGTTTTTATAATCAGTATGTGTATTCTTAAGAGTGTCTTCCCCAAAAAGCAAACTTAGGATATTTATTATTTATGTTTTGATTATACCATAATATGTAAAATAATGCAAGTATTTGTAAAAAATATGTTTAAAAATGGTTCATATACACCTGGTTACTTACACAAACACTTCCGTTATATCCTATTTGCATTTTACATATTAGTATTCTTTATAAGCTTTTTAATCATATTGTCTTATAATTATTTCTTTATTTCCATCATAAAAGTAATAGTCTATAAAATTATCCTTTAATTCCTAATAAATTCAATATTTTCAAATTCTACTTTATCCATTTTTATAAGAATAAAAGTTCTTTCAGGTTCAGTCGTAACGTTAATTTTACTTTTATATGTTATTTTTAAATTATTATTATTTAATTCAACACTATCTAAACTATATGTACAATTTGTAGCAGCAAATAAATATAAAATTAATATTTCTTTATCATAATCAATTTCATAATTTTTATTAAAAACTTGTTCATACTTATCTAATGAATCTAGAACATATGTAATTGTCTTTGGTGAACTTTCATCAAAAATATATTCCTCACTTTCCGGATTAGTTGGATCATAATTTTCATTTTTATAACACACACCTGAAACTTTATTTTCTAATAAAAAGTCTTCTTTAAAAAGATTAACTGTTTGAGCAGCGGCAATGCTTCCTCTATCTACCATTACTGCATTGTACAGAATAGTATTATCATTGCTGCATCCAACCATCATAAATGCAATAACTAACATAAAAAATATCATCAATACCTTTTTCATTCTATATTTCTCCTTCTTTCTTTGCTTGTATTATATCATCATTTTTATATATATTCAACCTTTTATTTGAAATAAGAAAGAAATCAACCACAAGTAGACTAATATTATATAGAACAAATGTTGGAATTTTATGCAACTTAAAATATTTATGGTAAGTCTTCTGAAAACTCCCATATTACATTAAAAATTAAATTGCAATTTATTATAAGTTACTGCAAAAATAAAAATGATTTTCAATTTTGTTATATCATATATTTTAAATATTGTAGGATAAAACGCTTTCGTATAGAATATACTATAAATATCATCAACATCGTTTTTGTCTTTTTTGCCTATATTTGCTCATATTTTGAATAGAAAACTGACAAAAATATTAAAAATTACTTAAAAAAATGGTAATGATACTAGTATTCAAATCCCGTACAACTCTACCCTTTTTGAATAAAAAAGAGCTATTTTCAGCATTTCATCATAGCAAAACTATGAATTCTTGTGAAAATAGCTTATTTTTTTAAGTCTACAAAAGAATTTTTGACCGACTTTAATGTGTAAGATAATCTATTTTAATGCAAATTGCGTACAGTTGAAAAAAGCTAGAAGAATTAGTTCATAGCTCCTCTAGCTCTTTTATTGATATTTGATTTTTTCTAATTGCTGCACTTTATTTTTTCTTGGTGAACAATGCTTTGATTTTTGCTCCGAGATTTTTGAAGAAGTTTCCGATAGCAGTGGAGCCTTTCTTCAAAACAACGCCCAAGTCTGCAAACGTCTTTTTCTTAACTGCAAACCAAAGAACAGCAAATCCGCCGATTCCAGCAACCACTACCGAACCAATTACGATTCCAACGATCTGTCCGCTAGACAATCCTTTCTTTGTTTCAAGAATATCTTCGTACACTGCCGTCAGGTTTTTTTCTCCTGTTACTTTAAAGGTATAGCTCTTTTTGGTGCTTATGATTTCACCACTTTCATCCAGCCAACCTTTGAACACTTTACCTTCTTTATCTTCTGCCATTACGGTTACGCTTTCATCGTGTGAATAAAATTTACTTTCGCCGTTTATTACAACGTTGTACATGCCGATTTTAGCAATTCTGAGTTCAGTGATTTCGTTACCATCACTATCAAAATGTTTTCCACAAACCGTGCAATCTTTGTGTCCTTTCGTTCCAAATTCTGTGGTTGTCGGTGCAACTTCATCTATCCAACCTCCAAAGGTATGGTTGTTTGTGGTGGGGATAGTCAGGTCTGCAATCTCTTTTTTGGTTATCGGATCACAATGTTTTCCGCACAAATTGCAATCTCTATGTTCTTTGACACCAGGGTCTTTGCAAGTTGCAGGTATTTCG
>CABUXT010000054.1 GCA_902495705.1 uncultured cyanobacterium | reverse complement strand
ATAGGATTAAACGGCAAAATGCTTTTCTGATAACCGTCATTTGGTGTCATTATAATAATGACTCCATTTGGATTTAAGTAACCAGCTAATTTTTTCAAAACTTGCTCTCTTGATACAATATGATGTAATACCTGTTTCATTACGATAATGTCATATTTATTGTCATCAATAAAATTTTCTACACTATCATTTATTAACCGAACAGGATTTTTAAATCTTAATGTATCTATTTGCTGGAGCATATCGCTACTCATTTCAACTCCAGTTAATTCAATGCCAAAAGTTAGTGCGTCAATCTGACTTAACAATTTTCCAGTCCCACAACCAACTTCCAAAATCTTTGATGTTGAGGTTATATATTTCTTGATTGTAGGAATCATCATATTATCATTACCGTTAAGGCTGTTAATATAGCGTGACTTTTTCTCCCATTCTTCGGCTATATTACCTGAAAATACAGATTGAACATCAGAACTATCAAACATAAAAATTCCCCCTTATTACCCAAAATACACAAAAAAATAGTAAGTAGCTGTCGATATATGTATTTTACAACTTCCTATGTAGAGATTCAATATGCACGATACACATTTTTCTTTGGACTTCGGGGCAGATTGTCCCGAAGTTTAAAACCACTCTGTAAAGTATTACCTTGTACCTGTTGAGTTTCACTAGAGAATTTGTTATTGTTCGTAAGAGGGCATATATATTTTCACTAGAGATTATTGATACGATTAAATCTACGGCACGGGTAATTCATACACTGACTTTACAAAGTATCAGTACATCCCGTACAGGAGCTGCCAAGAATCCGGTGCTTCGCGATTATTACCTCAAAAAATGCAGTTCAAAACCAAAGCTTGTAGCAATGGGTGCCGTTTCCCATAAAGTACGCAACATAATCTATGCAATACTCAGAGATAGCAAGTCTTTTGAAATCATTACGCCACAGGAGCACATCAAACAATACAATGCTGCTAAATGCGACATAGCCGCATAAAATACTGCAAATCCAACGAATCAATATCTTTTTGAAAAATAATATTTTCACCAAGGGGAAAGTCTACCCTTTTTTAGAGGAAAAATATTTTTCATTTATCTATTGACATTTATTAGCTGGACTTTTTGAGTCTCTATTTGATTAAGTATAACCGATATAAAGTTTTCATTCTCTATGATTTACATGAGATTATTAAGGTTTTCCTAATGGCTTATAGCGCCGATCTGTTGGATTCTCCGCAGTTTTTGGAATCAGCCAAGCACCAGCCATCTTCACAGCGCCGGGAATACGCCCGCCGACACACCATGTGAGATGTCATGCCCTATTTCTCGGCACCCACTTTCAATGTCATATAGTCCATTTCGCACCTTCACAAAATATATTACAATTCTCTCGCTCGAACAATACAAGACAGAAAACATGAATAAAAATAAGGTGAAAATAGGGCAAGCACTACGAAAGATAGCTTTCTTTGATGGTGTTTGACCTTTTTGAATTTACCACTTGACATTGTGGTAAAGGTTTTGCTGTTGTTGCGGATCAGATCAGAAACCTTGCAGAACAGAGTGCAAAATCAGCGGTGGATTCAAAAGCACTTATTGAAGCAGCTATTCATGAGGTTGGAGATGGAAATATGTATGCAGAGAAAGCCTCAACTTCATTGAGAGAAGTTGTGGATGGTATACAGGCGATTGCAGACAGTGCGAAAAAAATAAAAGAAATTTCCATTGAACAGGCAGACAGTATGGAACAGGTAGAGGTAACCGCAGAAAGAATTGCTGAAGTTGTTCAGAATAATTCGGCTGCGGCACAGGAAACATCAGCGACGAGTGAAGAACTTACAGCTCAGGCTACAACACTTAGCGGTATGGTTTCGGTATTCAAATTAAGACAATAAGAATAGACAGAGTTTTTAGTGGATGGTTGTTTTTTACACAGTTAAAGAATAATCGTCCACTTTTCTGTTTTGGGCAAGAAAATGTTTTTTACTTTTAGTTCGGTTATATGGTTATTTATAATAAAAATATAGAAACAATGCGTCGTTTAATAGATGAAATATGAAGTATATGTTGAGTTTTCTTGAGCTGAAATATAGGTCATGAGTTTTTTATAATAAGAATAACTTTATGCTTTTTTGAATAAAAAAGTCTTACTTCGTGCAAAAAAATCTTACTTCGTGCAGAAAAGGTGAAATGTTGTAAGATACTTGTCGATAAAAAAGAAAAATAAGGAGGTTTTCAAATATGAAAAAGCTTAATGATGTAGCACTGAGATTACTTGCAAAAGCAGCATATGTTAATGCCAAAAAGGAAGCAGACTCAGCATGTTTGTTTATTGGTTATCAGCCTAAAATGCCATAGAATGTAAAAGAGCTGTTATTCCAATAAATCAATTAAAGGTTACTGCTTGGGCTTCGGATGGAGAGAGCAGGTACGGTTCTGACTGACAGAAGAACCGTGGAAAGGAGTTAATATGGGATTAGGCATTGAAAATTCAGTTAATGCTTATAATCAGAATTATAGGTATCAACAGAATAAGACGACAGGGCAAGCCAATCATTTAGATTTCAATAAGATTTTATCTGCTAAAGAGGGTGATAATACAGAGAAAGTACAGAAGCCAAATGAAAATAGTGTTTCAAAAGTAGATACCTACACTGAATATTTAAAGGCTAAGTATGGGAATATAATGATCCAAAATGTTGGAAGTGATCAAAAGAGTATGGATTCATTGGGGACGGGGACATATGGGATGAATAATATTGTGATTGCACCCAATGTTTTGGAAACAATGGCAAATGATCCCAAAAAAGCAGCTTATTACGAAAAGATGATACAGGATTTTTTTGCTTCGCAGTCAACTGTGAAGGCGCAGATGGCAGTCGGGGGGTTTGAGATTCAATCTTATGGTATGGTTATTCACCCGGATGGAACTGCACACTATTATGTTTGTGGAGATGTTTCACCAGAAAAAAAAGCAAAGATAGAGGCGCAAATGAAAGCTGAAGATGAAGAGAAGGCTAAACGGCGTAGACAATATTTAGAGCGCAGTGAGGAGGCGGCAGAAAAGCGCAGACAGATAGAAGAGATTAATATGCAAAAGAGTAAAAAAGATGCGGCTTTTAATGATAATATATCGGCTGTTAATGTATTATCGGAAGTAGATAGGGCGGTTGCCATAGCTGCTTATGAAAATATTGCCAATACTTTTAATGAAAACATAATAAAAAGTACAATTGATAATTGAGGACTTTACTGACTATATCAACTTATAATAATCGATATATAATATTAT
>CABUXT010000053.1 GCA_902495705.1 uncultured cyanobacterium | reverse complement strand
GTTAGGCTTAGATTTTATCCTATTCAGAATCTATCAATGTTTATTTTAATAATTGACCTTTGTGTATTATTTACCAATCAAATGGATAGACCCTGAATCAAGTTCAGGGTGACAAAATGATAAGAAGTAGGGTGGGCTCACTAGCCCACCTTAAACAAAAAAATGTCGGCATAGCAATGCCGACATACGAATTTTTTTCGTTACAATTGTTTTTTAACTTGTCACATGATATAATTTTTGACAAATGAGGATTGGATAATGCAAAATTTGCGCTGGATTGAACGTTTTGAAAACTTTGAAAAAGCTAAGAAAAATTTATCTATAGCAAAAGATTATATTGCCCAAAACGGTATAACTGATATTGCAATAATGGCTCTTGTTCAAGCCTTTGAAATCACATTTGAACTTGCGTGGAAAACTCAAAAAGACTATTTAGAATACAACGGAATCAAAGTAAACACTCCGCGAGAAACCATAAAAGAAGCATTTCAAAGTAATATAATTGAAGATGGACAAATTTGGATAGATATGATGGAGTCAAGAAACAAAACTTCTCACACCTACAATGTTGAATTTGCCAATCAATTAGCTCACGAAATTTTAGAAAAATATATTCCACAATTTGAAAATTTATACACATTTTTTAAAGGAAAAATCGATGGATAACTTTGGATTACCACAAAGAACGATTACGGAATTGCTTGAATATTTCAGAACAAAACCTGAAATTGAAAAGGTGGTAATTTTTGGTTCAAGAGCTAAAGGTAATTACAAAAACGGCTCAGACATAGATTTAGCAATATGGACAGACAATCATAAAACATTTTTCCGCTATGCAGGAGAGCTTGATGAACTTCCTACACCGTACAAATTTGATGTAATTGATTTTAAAGAACTTTCTCATGACGGAATGATTAAAAACATAAATCAAGACGGGAAATTGTTTTACGAAAAATAAAACTATTTTTATATATTTGTTAAAAATTTCAATTCTTCCTCAAATATTGCTACAATAAAATTATGTTTTATTTTGAAGAAATTGATGGAAAAAAAGTATTAAAATCAGATTATATAAAAAATGCGCAAGCCTTTTTTACGACCAGAGAAATTTGTATTTGCGACAAAAATCTTGATGCGCAAAATAATAATACTGAAATTGAGCAAAACAAAAAAATAATTTGTAAGTTTTTAAAAATTGATGAAAAAAATCTAATTTCACCAACACAAACACATACCTCAAACATAGAATTGGCAATAGAAAACAAGGTTTCTTATCCTGATACGGATGCCATAATTTTAACAGATAAAAATCTTGGAATTTTCTTAAATTTTGCAGATTGCACACCGGTAATTTTGTATGATGAAGTTCAAAATATCGGAGCCGTTGCTCATGCAGGTTGGCGCGGAACAGCAGGAAAAATTGCAGCTAAAACCGCACAAGAATTAATTAAAAATTACAACTCAAAACCTGAAAACATAATCGCCGTAATAGGACCTGCTATTGGTTTTTGCTGTTATAATGTTGGTGAAGAAGTTCTCGAAAAATTATCTAAAACGGTCAATAATTTTGACGGACTTTCTGAAATTCGTGAGGGAAATATTTTTGTCGATTTGAAAAATATCAACAAAAAACAACTTGAAGAAATCGGCATAATAAAAATTGATGTTTGCCCATATTGTACGGTGCATAACAACGATATTTTCTATTCATACAGAAACGAAAACGCAACTACATTGCGCCATAGCGCAGTTTTAAGATTAGGATAATTTATGCAAGAAATAACTGTTGGAAAAATTTACAAACACTATAAAGGTAATTTGTATAAAATTATCGCACTTGGAAAACACTCCGAAAATTTAGACGAAATGGTCGTTTACCAATCAGTCAAAGACGGTCAGGTTTGGATTCGCCCAAAAACCATGTGGAATGAAACCGTTGATGATAACGGCACATTACGTTTTACTTTGCAAAAATAGCTTTAGTTTATTAAGTTAGGTAAAAATTTTGTTACATCAGTAGCAAAATAAAAATTTGTCAGGTATTCTAAAGACAAGGAAAAAGAAGGATGTGTGTAAATGAAAAAAATTATTTTAACAGTTTTGGTAATCTTGTTTTCAACAATGTCAGTGAATGCAGCTGAATATATATATGGAGCAGGTGGCAGACAACCGATTGCACATGTAAGCCATGGTCAAGTACGTCCAATCCACAATTTTGGCTCAAATGCATTATTCACTCCTCAAAACGCAATCAGAGCCGGAGCAAGAAACAGAGCTATAGCGCGCGAAAAAGCCATGACAAGAGCAATTGCTAATTGCGGAACAAGAAGGGTAGGTTACGGCTATGGTGGCGGATATGGTTATGGGGCACAAGTTGCAACACAAAGCGCACGTACCGCACCTGTTGAGATTTCTCGTTTTGACAAAAATTACAAAATAAGCACTCCAAAATCTTACACAAGAAACGGAATCACTTATTTTAACTAAAAAATTTAAAAGGTGGGACAAAATCCCACCTTTTTTACGCACAAATGAACAATATATGATACAATTTCGTTATAAGATTACGATGTTCATTGTGAAAGGGAATTGTATGAAACGAATTTTAGCCGGTCTTTTTATTTTAGCAAGTTTTGCAATCGGTTGCAGTGCACAAGCAAGAGAATATGTTTATAACAGCGCAGGCGGACTTATTAATACTCGACCTGTTGAATTTGGTTCAAATGCCTTGTTTACACCACAAAACGCCATTCGTGCAGGAGAAAGACATCGCTATATCAAACATCAAAATCAACTCTACAATGGCATTGAAAAAGGAAATACAATAAATATTAATTTAAACACATCAAATAATGGCGAAAACTCAAGCAACATCGCAATTCCAAAGAAAAGAAGTTTCGTAAAAAATAAGTTTCTAAAAGATACCGTGATTGAGAAGAAGTAAATTTTGTCGGATTGATAAATCCGACCTACGAAAACTAGTTTTTATATTGTCATTCTGAAAGGATTAAAAATCTTGCCAACTTGTTTGGCTTAGATTTTATCCTATTCAGAATCTATCAATGTTGATTTTAATAATTGACCTTTGTGTATTATTTATCAATCAAATGGATAGACCCTGAATCAAGTTCAGGGTGACATTACACTGCTTATTAAAAAATGTCGGCATAGCAATGCCGACCTACGAAAACTAATTATTTATATTGTCATTCTGAATAAAGTTCAGAATGACATAGAGCAGTGTGTTAAAAATATACAACAAAATATCGGCAGCGAGTAAACTCGCTGCCTCAAAAATTTTTATATACCAAATGCTCGTTTTCGTTCTGCAATAGACTTTTTCAAAAATGCAATTAAATCTTTCTTCTCTGCACCCTCTGCAGAACCTAAGAAAAATCGTCGACCTGTACTTCCTTGATAAATGTCATAAGCTAAACTATTTTTCCCTTTTGTTATAACAACATTATCCAACCCCATTTTCGCCATTTTAGATGTTGACGGATATTGAATATGTTTAGTAACATAACCGTGTTCCAAATATTTAGTCACAGTAGTTCCAGTCGATGTAGTTAATTTACTAAGTAATCCCATTATAAAATACCTTTCTTTTAATAATTTACAATTAGTAAAAATCGATTTTCCCTTACTCTTTTATAAAAAATTTAAAAAAATTGGAATTGCTTCACCCCACCACATCATATCATATCATATCATAAAGGGCATTATAGTTGAATTTGAGGCTATTTGAAATTCATTTTTACATTCCGTTACAATTATCATTTTGTGGGGCATTTTGTTTTTTTCCACACAATTTTTTATATTGTCATTCTGAAAGCCTAGAAAATTTATGTGAACTTTGTGAGCATAAAATTGTCTTGCTATTCAGAATCTATCAATGTTGTCAGTCACCCTGAACTTGTTTCAGGGTCTCAAGTATTACAAATTTTGCATAAGACTAATATGTTAAATTTGAGATGCTGAAACAAGTTCAGCATGACTAAAAATCAAATGGATAGACCCTGAATCTACGCAGTCGCATAAAACGTGACTCCACTTCGTTTCGCACTCTG
>CABUXT010000052.1 GCA_902495705.1 uncultured cyanobacterium | reverse complement strand
GTGAGGCTCAAAAATCTAGCTTGTGATGCGCTCATACCCATAGTGCGATTCCGTGTCCTTTCGTAACTTGTTCCATTACTATCCATGTCGGCAAAAGTTATTGTTAGCTTTAATAATTTAGGTGTTTTGTTACGAAATATGAAGAATAATTTTCCTTTAAATATTAATATATCATTAACTAACCATTCGTATTTTTATTTTTGAGATAAAATATTGTTATAAATATACAGATAAGAAAGGGAAAATAATATGTGGGATTATTCTGAAAAAGTTATGGACCATTACAGAAATCCAAGAAATGTAGGCACAATTGATGATGCAGATGCAGTTGGTATTGCAGGTTCTTTGACTTGTGGAGACCAATTGAAAATATATTTAAAAATAAAAGACAACATTGTAACAGATGCAAAATTCCAAACTTTTGGATGCGGTTCTGCTGTTGCAAGTTCAAGTATGTTGACAGAAATGATTATCGGTAAAACTATTGACGAAGTTAAGAAAATTACCAATAAAGATATCGCAGATGAATTGGGTGGCTTGCCTCCTGAAAAAATGCACTGTTCAGTTATGGGCTATGAGGCTTTGGAAGATGCTTTGAAAAACTACAAGGCAGAAGGTTATGTAGATTTGGATGACCTTAGAGATGAAGAATCAGAAGTCAAAGAAAAAATGATTTGTACTTGTTTTCAGGTTACAGAAAATGTTATCTGGGATGCAATTAAGCAAAACGGTTTGAAAACGGTTGAAGAAGTTACAAATTATACAAAAGCAGGTGGCGCATGTGGAAAATGTAAAGCTGCTATTCAAGATATAATTGATACTTATTACAACAAACAAAAAAATGAAGAGCAAAAATTAACTCCGACTCAATGGATTTTGAAAGTTAATAATGTAATTGAAACTCAGATTTCTCCTGAATTACAAAAAGATGGTGGAGATATTGAGTTGGTTGATATTAAGAACAGAACAATTTATGTAAGACTAAAAGGCAGATGTTCAGGCTGTAAAAATTCAACAATGACTTTGAAAAGTTTTGCAGAAAAAGTTTTGCAAGATTCATTAGGTTCTGATGTTGTTCTTGTCGAGGTAAAATAGTATGGCAAATAAATTAATATATTTAGATAACAATGCAACTACAAAAGTTGATGAAAGAGTTTTGGAGGCTATGCTCCCTTATTTTAAGGAAGAATATGCAAATCCTTCAAGTATGTATGATTTTGCTAAAAAGCCTGCAGCAGCAATAAAAGAGGCTAGAGGTAAGATTAAAGATTTTGTTAATGCAAAAGATGAAAAAGAAATTATTTTCACTTCTTGCGGTTCAGAAAGTGCGAATACTGCAATTCGCGGAGTTTTGAATTATAACAAAAATAAAAAACATATTATTACTACAAAAGTTGAACACCCTTGCGTTTTGAATGTTTATAAAGCATTGGAAAAACAAGGTTATAAAGTTGATTATATCGGCGTAAATTCAGTCGGAGAACTTGATTTAGAGGCATTGAGTGCTGCTGTTGATGAAGATACCGCATTGGTTTCTGTAATGTGGGCAAACAACGAAACAGGTGTAATTAACCCAATCGGTAAAATTTCTGAAATTATAAAATCTAAAAATAAAGATACAAAATTGTACGTTGATGCTGTTCAAGTTGCAGGTAAGATTCCTATCGATGTTCAAGCAAACGGTGTTGATTTACTTGGTATTTCAGGTCACAAATTCCACGCACCAAAAGGTGTTGGCGCATTGTATGTAAATTCAAAATCAATGATTACGCCGCTAATTATCGGTGGACACCAAGAACGCGGAAAACGTGCCGGTACTGAAAATGTTCCGTATATTGTCGGTATTGGTAAAGCGGCTGAACTTGCAATGGATAGTTTGCAATATGAGGCTACAGAAATTAAACGTTTGAGAGATAAATTGGAATCAAGCATTGTTAAAAATATTTTCAATGCTCGAATCAATACAGGGCTTGCAAATCGTGTTCCAAATACTACAAACATTGGTTTTGAATACATTGAAGGTGAGTTGATTTTACTTCACTTATCAGATATTGGTATTTGTGCATCATCAGGTTCGGCTTGTACTTCAGGTTCTCTTGAACCAAGCCATGTTCTAAGAGCGATGAACGTTCCGTTTACCGCAATTCACGGTAGTATTCGTTGGAGTTTGAGCAGGTTTACAACAGAAGATGAAATTGATTATGTAATTGAAAAATTACCGTCAATCATTGAAAAAGTGACATCAATTTCACCGTATCAAAAAGAACTTCAAGCTCTGAAAGAGATGAGAAAATAATTTAAAAAGGGTGTGCAAGTTATTCGCACCTTTTTTATTTTGAGAATTATGGTGTACGGTTGTCAAAACGTACTACTTTTGTCCTAGAAGGGAAATACTAGTTTTCACTTTTGAAAGACTCCTAAAGTGAAGGATGGGTTTTGCTTATAAAAAAACTTATCCTGACTCTAAGGAGTTTGATTTATGAAAAAAATAATTATTTTACTATCTCTATTTCTCTTCACGCAAACAGCTTTTGCGGTTCCAAACACTAAGGTTTTGGATAATATTGAGAATTCGCTTTATGGGTTTACATATTCGACAGAAAGCGAAAACTCAAGACTTGATAGATTGGAGAAAAGTGTTTATGGTAAAACCAATTCAGGTCAAAATCAAACTCGTATTGCTAAATTGAAAAAAGATTTGGCTGCAGACCAAATGGGGCAAGAAATTGAACCTCGTGAAGATACTTTTGCCGAACCGGAAGATTCTTGGGTTTACGCCAAAGAGCCTGTTGAGGCGGCAAAAATGGATTATCCAGCGATTAATGAATTGGAAAATCAGGTGTTTAAGAAAGAGTTTAAAGACCAAAATATAAAAACTCGTCTGTCAAATTTGGAGAAGAAAACTTTTGGTAAAACCTACGAAAGCGAGGATTTGTCTACTCGTGTGGATAGGTTGAAAGCTGAAATTAAGCCGAAAAACTTTATGGCAAACAAAATCGCACAGCAAGAAAATGACTTTTATGATGGTGATGTTGGCAAATTGAACCAAAATTACCATTTAGACAGATATGGAGCACCTTTTGACTATGATGCATACAACAATCGAAACAATTCAATGCGCTACCCTGATTATTCTGATTATGATGATTTTACTTCAGGTAATAACGTCTTCAAACCCTCAAAACCGCTAAATATATCAACAATTGAAAAGACTTTGTATAAAACAAAGTTTGAAAATGAGCCGATGACAAGCAGGTTGTCACGTATTGAATCAAGCGTTTTTGGTACAAGTTTTTCAGGTGATAGTGAATCTGAACGAATTGCGCGAATTTCCAGTGCAATACAGGCGCAAAAGTCAGCCAAACGATATGATAGTAACAAGTTCGGTCAAAATATGGCAACCGCAGTGCAAATTGGTACGCTTATTTTGATGGTTTTGGCTTGTATTTTGTAAGGGAATAATAAAACATCCTCGCCCCTTGTGGGAGAGGAATGAGGAGAGGGGGTCAAAGACTTGCAAATATACACTTGCTTTGTCCGAACCCTCACTCGAAATTGTAGTTTTTCGAGTATCTCTCAAAAACAATTTCGGTCTCTCCCATACGGAGAGACCGTGCAAAAAAGTCTATGTCATTCTGAAAGGATTAAAAATCAAGTTGCGTAGCAACGTAGATTTTATCCTATTCAGAATCTATCAATGTTGATTTTAGTCATGCTGAACTTGTTTCAGCATCTCAAATAAAACATATTAGTCTTATGTGAAATTTGTAATATTTGAGACCCTGAATCAAGTTCAGGGTGACATTTTACCCTCTCCTATGGACACTAGTCGAACCATTGAGCTTTGCGAAATGAGTGAAACTGCGTGCCGTATGGCTAAGAACAGGATGGTGGTTAAAACTTCCTCGCCCCTTGTGGGAGAGGAGAGGGGGGGGCAATGTTTTTCAATTATATACTTTTACCCTCTCCTAGGGAGAGGGTTAGGGTGAGGGTTCTTCTATTCTTTTTTTTATGCACTCCGTGCAGGGGTGCTTTTGGTGGCAAAAGCACCGCAAAACCACCGACACGCCAACATTCACATCAAACTAAAAACTCGTACCATAGCCGAATAACTCGTCACTTCGTTCCTCAAACAAATTCGGCTTTTGTCGTTTACTCGTTTTGTTTGATTGTTCACTTTTGGCTATTGTCGGAT
>CABUXT010000051.1 GCA_902495705.1 uncultured cyanobacterium | reverse complement strand
TTTGTTTGAGGAACGAAGTGACGAGTTATTCGGCTATGGTACGAGTTTTTAGTTTGATGTGAACATTGGCGTGTCGGTGGTTTTGCGGTGCTTTTGCCACCAAAAGCACCCCTGCACGGAGTGCATGAAAAGAATAATTTGATAGGCTTTGCCCCCTCTCCCTTCCCCTCTCCCACAAGGGGCGAGGGAACTTGTGTCACCCTGAACTGACTAGAATATGAGTTGAGCTAAAAGCGAAACGTAATATTCTGTTCCTACTCGGTGTTTCAGGGTCTTTAATATTACAAATTCTGTAAAAGACTAATATGTCTTATTAGAGATTCCGAAACGAGTTCGGAATGACTTCAAGCCCCTACCAAACAATTTTTTCAATAAGCTCAATTTCATAACCGTCAGGGTCTTTGACAAATGCAATTTTTGAACCTTTTCCATTCAAATCAAACGGTTCATATAAATATTTGTACCCAAGAGAGTTCATTTTTTCATTAAATTTGTCAAAAGAATCAACAGAAAACGCCAAATGTCCAAAACCAGAACCTAATTCATAACCGTTTGCAGGAGTTTCGTCGTTTACTGTCAACTCTAATTGAGTTGTTCCGTCTTCATCATTCAAAAAATACAACCAACAATCTTCAAGTCTTTTTTTGTGGTCAAGTTTCATGTTCAAAAGTTCTGTATAAAATCTCAAACTTTCATCAACATTTTTAACCCTAATCATTGTATGTAATAGTTTCATATTGGCTCTCCTTTTTCTAAATTTCGATTTTATAATAACATGAAAAAATCTCCTTTAAATAGAGGATGGTATCAAGTGGTTAAACGGTTAAAATATTATTAGGAGATTCTGGTAGTAATTTTGGGAGGTTTATATGGATAGAAGGTTTCTAAACGATTTAGATATGTATATGCCGGCTAATGAAGAAATGTCTGTATCTATTACCCAAAATTGGACAGAACAGGCACTTGAATGTTATTCAATAAACTGTGATTGCAAAAAATGTTCATTGCGAAACGGACATTATTCTTTTATTTGCCAAATGCCAAAAGTTATCGACACACTAATTCAGACAGTGGGCTTGCCTGAAAGTGAACTAAAAACAGCCTAAATTTTAGAAATTTACAACCCTGAACCAACTTCTTACTTTTAAAAAAGTAAAAAAATAGCCATAAATTAATTTTTATGGCTTTTTATTTATTATG
Source organism: uncultured cyanobacterium (assembly GCA_902495705.1). Taxonomy (GTDB): domain Bacteria; phylum Cyanobacteriota; class Vampirovibrionia; order Gastranaerophilales; family Gastranaerophilaceae; genus Zag111. The sequence continues at coordinate 3,091 of CABUXT010000051.1, read as the reverse complement.
TATGTGTCTGGTAGTCGTTAATCTTTGGCAAATTCGTTTTCGTGGAAGTGTAGTAACCGTGCCAAATGCCACTGCTTTGCCTGAATTTCTTGAATACGGTCTTTTATACCATCAAGTTCTTGTAAAAGTGTTTGTAGGTCTTTGTTGTGCCGAGCATACACCGTAGAAATAGGCATTTGCTCTTCTGTTGTATCTTCTGCCCAACTTGGTAGAAAACAACCTTTTTCAAACATTTCTCTTTCGTTCATATCACATATCTCCAAAATCTAACAGCTATTATTGGTCAGTCAACAATGAATGGAAAAAGTCCACCAATTTGAAATTTCCATATTTGAATGCGTACGGGTTTTTCGCATATTCATTGTTAGTAATTTTGTTTAAGGTATTCATTTCTTCATCTGACAAAGCACCAAAATCGAAACTTGTCATTTCAGCATAATCTACCATCAAATCTTCAACATCCATAATCTTTTTATCTGCCATTTCTACACTCCTTAAAGTTTTTTCTGATTACAGATTTGTTATCGGATGTGTTATAGAAAATCTTTAGGAAAAGGAAAGGTTTTGTTACATATTTTAACAAACTGAGGAAAGAATGTATATACAATAATGTCATTCTGAAAGCTTAGAAAATTTGTGTGAAGGATGAACACATAATTTTCTTGCTATTCAGAATCTATCAATGTTGATTTTTGTCAGATTGGTTTTGCTGACAAATTTCACTAACTAAACGTTTTAGCCTAAGTGTCACCCTGAATTTATTTCAGGGTCTCTAATATTACAAATTTTACATAAGACTAATATGTTTTATTAGAGATGCTGAAACAAGTTCAGCATGACAATACTCATTTGTCGGCAGGGCAATGCCGACCCACTATTTAAACTAACCTTTCTTTACATATTGTAATCTCTTTACAACAAATATCCCTGCTTGTATTATTATATTAGTGAAGATATGACAAAAGATTTCTTTCGGAGGCAGACTTGGTAGAAAGATTTTATATAAAAGGTGGAACCCCATTAAAAGGCGAAGTCTCAATAGGCGGCGCTAAAAATTCAGTATTAAAATTAATGGCAGCAGCATTGCTTGCCAAAGGCGAATCAAAAATATACAATGTACCTGATTTGACAGACGTTGACATTATGCTTAGCGTTATTGAACAATTGGGTGCAAAAACTCATTATGACAAAAAGGAAAAATCAGTAACTATCGACGCTACTGATATCACAAGCATTACAGCAACTTATGAACTTGTTAGCAAAATGAGAGCATCTTTCATCGTGTTAGGTGCTTTGGTTTCAAGATGCAAAGAGGCTAAAGTTGCACTCCCTGGAGGTTGCGCTATTGGAGAAAGAAGAGTTGACTTCCACATTAGAGGACTTGAGGCTCTTGGTGCAAAAATCAAAATTGAAAACGGTTATGTTCATGCAAAAGCTCCAAAACTTGTTGGTGCTGAAGTTTGCTTAGACTTGCCATCAGTTGGTGCAACAGAAAATATTATGTTGGCATCTGTTTTGGCAGAAGGTTCTTCAAGAATCCAAAACGCAGCGCAAGAACCTGAAATTGTAGACTTGGCTAACTTCTTGAATACTATGGGCGCAGATATCGTTGGTGCAGGTACTTCTGAAATCATCATCAACGGCGTAAAACAAGACGACCTTCATCCAATAGAATACACAACAATTCCTGATAGAATTGAGGCAGGAACTTACATGACTGCAATCATTGCAACAAAAGGTAAAGGGATTATCAAAAATATCTACCCTGCTCACTTGACATTCTTTACAGACAAATTGTTGAAAATGGGTGCAAATATCAAGCTTTTAGACCCAACTTCAATGGAAGTTAGTTGCAAAAACAGATTAAATTCAATTAACTTTGTAACTCAACCGTATCCGGGATTTCCAACAGACTTGCAATCTATGGCAATGACACTTTTGACAACTGCAAACGGTGTTGGCATAATCACAGAAAGCTTGTACGAAAACAGATTTATGCAAGTACCTGATTTAAACAGAATGGGTGCTGATATTCACCAAGACAGAAACCATGCAATCGTAAAAGGTGTAAAAAAACTTTCAGGTACAACATTGACAGCAAGTGACCTTAGAGCAGGTGCGTCTTTGGTTGTAGCCGCATTGATGGCTGAGGGTAATTCTGTTGTCGAAAAAATACATCATATAGATAGAGGATACGAAAATTTTGAATATAAGTTAGGATTGTTAGGAGGGAAAATCGAGCGCAGAGACGACGATGCCCATGTAAACCTAACGGAGGGTACACATAATGAGTCCTACTTATAAACGTTGGTATGATCATGACCCATTATTATTAGAAGTAATCGAACTCTTGAGAAATTATCAAACAGAACTAAGAGCTCAGGCTGAAATTTTCTTGCAAAAGATTGAAGAAAAAGTTTCAAAAGAAACTATCGACAAGTTTTATGCAATGGTTAAGCCTGTGAACGCAAATAACAGATGGTATGACAAAGACCCTGTGATTTCTAAAACAGTAGAAATCTTGAGAATTGTCCCACCTGAAGCGCAAAGACTATGTGCTCAAAATTTCATCAAAACCTTGAAGGAAATGGGTATTGAGTATGAAAGTCAGAATGTAAAATTATAAGTAAAAATATAGGTTAGGTAGTAGGAAAAAACTCTGAAATTAAATTTCAGAGTTTTTTAATTTTGGAATGGCGAGGAAGAGGGCAGGAGGGCAGGCTATTTAATATCATTAAAAAATCACGTCATTACGAGAAACAACAAACCGAGCAGAGTGCGAAGTAGCCTGCAAATATGTCAGCATGTCCACCCTTGGTGGGTGGACCGAAATCTTTGATTTCGAGGTGGGGGACATGACCGATATGTTGTGGATTACCACGTCACTCTGTCAAAACCTATGCTACATTTTCAAGTCAATGTTCCTCGTAATGACATGATTTTGTAAATACTTGTCATTCTGAAAGCTTAGAAAATTTGTGTGAAGTATGAACACATAATTTTCTTGCTATTCAGAATCTATCAATGTTGATTTTAATAATTGACCTTTTTGCATTACTTTTAATCAAATGGATAGACCCTGAATCAAGTT
>CABUXT010000050.1 GCA_902495705.1 uncultured cyanobacterium | reverse complement strand
TTATATTGGAGTTACGAATAATCTTTTAAGAAGAGTTTGCGAACATAAAGCACAAACAAATGAAAGTTTTTCTTCAAAATATAACCTGAATAAGCTTGTGTATTTTGAATTGACTGACAACATAGAAGATGCATTAAATCGAGAAAAACAATTAAAAAATTGGAAAAGAAAATGGAAAATTGAACTAATTCAAAAAGAAAATTCTGGGTTTAATGATTTATCTAAAAATATTGGTTTTTCTGATGATTTAATGCGTCAAGTTTTAAAATCAAAATGGATAGATTCTGAATCAAGTTCAGAATGACAATGACCTATGTGCTTAATTAGGGATTCTGAAAACTCCTCACCCTAGCCCTCAGCCATACGGCACGCAACTCTACTTCAACAATGTTACAACTTCGCCGACTTTGTCGTGCAAATTTGTCTCAATGTCGTGGCAAAGTTTGATATTTGTCCAACGTAAATTGTTAATCAAATCCACTGTCACAAATTCTCTAGCTGTCATATCAGCATCACAAATCTTGACAACAAAAGCCTCTTCAAGTTCAGTGTTTACAACGATACAAAGTCCGCCTGCACCGACTTTTGCAACCAAATTGTCAGAGTTTTCAATAATCATTGTGTCTGTTCTATCTTCGCCACCGATTACGTAAGAGTGATTCAAAAATGCATTTTTAAGTCTTGCGTATTTTGGATTGCAGAACAGGTTCAAATACCCTTTTGCCATATTAACCAACGGCATTGAAGGAATTGGAACGCCGCATCCGTCCTTTGTTATCGGATATTCTGTTTTAATTTCGCAAAGTTCATATATTTTTTTGATAATCTCTTGTTGCAACGGATGGTTGATATTGTCATAGTTGTCCATATCCCAGTCATTCAATTTGCACAACCCAAGCATCATTGCGTGTTTGCCTGAACAATTGTTGTGAATTGCGCTAGGTTCTTCTCCGTTTAACAACAATTCATTCTGCGCGGTTTTTGAAATCGGTTCGTGATTTCCGCATTTTAATTTTGATGGTGAAATTCCAAACTTGTCAAAAATACTTTTCACAATATCCACATGGATTTTTTCACCGGCATGAGATGCTGCACAAATCGCGATTTCTTCTTCTGTCAAATTGAATTTTTTATCCAATTCATAATCAATCATAAGTGCTGCTTGGAGCGGTTTTGCACAAGAGCGCATATAAAACGGATAATTTTTATCATCACCGATTTTTTCAATAACACGGTCTCTGTCACATCTTACAACATAGCCAAAGTGTTCTTTCTCAATTAGTCCGTCTCTGTTATAAATTACAAGTTTTGCAGGTTCAGTATTCTTTTTAATCATTTCGTTTCACCATTGTTAATAATTGTTCTAGTTTTTTCTTCAAAATTGCGTTTTCTTGTTTCAAATCTTCAATCTGTTTTTCGTAATTGTCTTTTTCTTTTGCGTATTCGGAATTGAATTTTGGAACATCGTTGTAGTCAAGAATAAAGCGTTTTTTTGCTTCGTCTTTGATTGCTAAAATGGTATCAAGTTGTTTTTTTGTAATTAAACCTAAATTAACAAGAATTTGTCCAAAATTTTTGTTGGAAGTTTTTGGGTCTGTATTTTTTACAACATCATCAAGTTGAGTTTCTGTTATTGTGCCACTGTTTACAAAATATTCACCAGTGTTATATTTGCCAGCCAAAAATCCTGCAATATTTAGAATTTGGGAATTGTCAGGAATTTCAAAACAACCTTCATCTACACAAAAAAGAAAGTATCTTGCAAGTTCTTCCATTGACAAATATGTGTTTAGTGTGATTTCTGATATGCTACAATCAGAATCTGCACTTTGCAATATATTATAAATATTGTCATCAAAACCTGATTTTCTAAATTCCAATTCACATCGGCCTTTGTATGTCAAAATAGGTTTGTAAGATGCGAAAATATATGCTGGATTTTCTTTATTTTCAAGTTCTTCGGATAATTTCTTGTAAATAATTTCTTTTACCCAGCTTGGAAAATTTGAGATTTTGTTCAAAAATTGTTTTAAAAATTCTCGTTTCACGCAATAAGCCCTCATTCGGATTGTATTTTAGCATTAATGCAAATTTTGTTCAAGTTTTATAGTTATTAAGTTGGTTGATTTATTCTCAATATAAAGGTAAAATATACCTAAAAGTATGAAGGGAGAAATTATGGAAGAAGATAAAAAACTCACTGAAACAGAAGAAATGACGTCTGTTGATAGTGGAAGAGATTTAAAAAAGACCATTTTTATTAGTATTTTGGTGATTTTAGGTCTATTAGTAACAATTGACTTGGCATATATATACTATGAAGCAAATTTTGACCAATATGCATTACCAAGTTTCTGTTCAATAAGTGATTTTGTTGACTGTGATGGTGTTGCAAGGACTACAGAATCTCAATTCTTTGGTATTCCGTTGGCATATTGGGGATTGTTCTTATATTCATTTATTACAATGTTGTTGTGTGTTGATAAACTTAAAAAAATTCCTTTCTTGAAATTTTTAGAAGTTTTTAAACATAAATTCCATTACATTGCATCACTTGGTTTAATTTCGTTTGTAATTTCAATGATTTTGTTATGTGTTAGCTTGTTTGGAATTCACAAGCTTTGTGTTATGTGTGCAATTACTTATGTGATAGATTTATGTATTGGTATTTTTGCTGTTGAAGGTATCAAGGGCAACTTTGTCGGTGCAATTAAACAAAGTTGGTCAGACTTTGTTGAGGCTCTAAAACCTGTTCCTTATAGAATAGCTTTTTCTGTAGTAATGCTTGTTGCATTTGGGTTCTTGGGTTGGACTTATACCTCAGCTCGTTTTGCACCTGCTCTAAAAACTCAACGTGCTTATGGTGAATTTATTAATGCAAAAACTAATAAATATGCAATTACAGGTAACGTTCTTGGTTCAGAGGCTAAAGATGCCGTTGTAGTTGATGTTTATTCAGATTATATGTGCCCAATGTGTTATGTATTTAATATGATGGTTCACAAACTTACAAGAGATTTTGACAACGTTAGAATTGAACATCACAGCATGCCGCTTGATATGGATTGTAACCCATACTTGAAACAAGAATTTCACCATGGTTCTTGTACAATGGCTATGTATGCTGAAGCTGCTCAATTGCAAGGCAAGTTCTGGGAAGTTAATTCGTTGTTATTTGATAAAAAACCTGCAACTGAAGAAGATGTAATCAAGGTTTTGAGCGAATCAGGTTTTGGTTTAGATATGGATAAACTTCAAAAAGATGCTCATAGCGATGCGGTAAACAAAATTATCCAAACAGATATTCAATATGCCGTTGCGAAAAAACAAATCGGTACTCCGACATTTGAACTTAACGGCAAATTTGAAATGGGTATTCCAAAAGGCGGTTATCCTGCATTGAAAAAACTAATCGAGGAAAACGGTGGAAAATCAAAACACAAAATGTTCTAATAAAAAAATATTGCTGCACGCTTGCTGCGGTATATGTTCAGGTTATCCCATATCTTTATTACAGGATATGGGATATTCTGTTGTTGTGTATTTTTATAACCCAAATATTTTTCCGGAAGAAGAGTATAATATCAGGCTCGAGGCAGAAAAGATTTTATGCAAGCATTTTGGCTGTGAGTTGATAATTGGAAACTATGAACCACAGGTTTATTATGACTGTGTGAAAGGGCTTGAAAATGAGCCTGAAAAAGGGTTAAGGTGTGACAAATGCTTTGAATTGCGCTTGTCTAACGCTGCCAAAAAGGCAAAAGAACTAGGGATTGATATTTTTACAACTTCAATGGTGATTAGTCCGCACAAAAATTATGAAAAATTGACCAAAATCGGTGAACAGATTGCCAAAGAATACGGCTTAGAATACCTTTCTACAAATTTTAGAAAACAGGATGGATTTTTAAAAACCAATCAAATTTCCAAGGCATTAAATTTGTATAGACAGAATTACTGTGGTTGCAAATTTGCCTTGCGCAAAGGGGAATAAAAATACTAAGTGCCTAAAAGTTTAGGCAGAAGTAACAATGGAAATATTGTCATTCTGAGAGGATTAAAAATCTTGCCAACTTGTTTGGCTTAGATTTTATCCTATTCAGAATCTATCAATGTTGATTTTAAAAATTGACACATTAAATCATCAGAAAAACCAATATTTTTAGATAAATCATTAAACCTGGAATTTTCTTTTTGAATTAGTTCAATTTTCCATTTTCTTTTCCAATTTTTTAATTGTTTTTCTCGATTTAATGCATCTTCTATATTGTCAGTCAATTCAAAATATACAAGCTTATTCAGGTTATATTTTGAAGAAAAACTTTCATTTGTTTGTGCTTTATGTTCGCAAACTCTTCTTAAAAGATTATTCGTAACTCCAATATAA
>CABUXT010000049.1 GCA_902495705.1 uncultured cyanobacterium | reverse complement strand
TTTTCATCTAATACCATTTCTCCTTCTACAATATGTGGGTAATTTATTATTTATATGAAATAATTATATTACCTTTTTTATAATCCTTGAAAATTAATTTAATAGATTACTTTATTTATTTAATTAATCTTGTCGGTTACAAGTCTAAAGTTTCATGAGAATACGATCAATTTTAATTAATGCTTACATTTTATCATAAGTCTTGTTTTTTAGGAAGTGCCATTTGGCACCCCTTTGTATTTTTAAATTTGCTTATAAAAACCAGCCGTTATTTAACCGGCTGGCTATATTTTTGTGTATATTAAACATCTTCATTGATCTTATCCAATATTACAAGTCCTGACTCTCTAGCTCTTACAGCAAGTTGCGTGCGAGAACGAAATCCGGTTTTATCAAGCATATCCGCAACATGGTTTTTGACAACACCAGAAGATATGCCGAGTTTTTCAGAGATTTCTCTGTTACTGTAACCTCCTGTCATTAGGCGTAATATTTCAAGTTCTTTTTCGGTAAACTCTGTACTTAATGCAAGTCCCATTTTAACGGGTTGAAGTTTATCTGGATAAACAATTTCGCCATTTATAACTCGTTCCATAAGTGACAATATTGGTTGTTCATTTGCTTCTTTATACCAAAATCCTTCTACACCAATTTGCTTGGCGCGTTTTATATATGAACATTCTGGCATACTTGTCACAATTATAATTTTTGTTTTTGGATACTTCTTTTTAATAATTGCTGCTGCTTCAAGTCCACTTTCACCATTTTCTGTTACCACATCCATAATAATAAGGTCAATAGGAGTGTGTGCACAAACAATGTCGGCAACAGTTGCGTTTTCTATTGCTACTTCTAGGTAGAATTTTTCTGACGATTCAACAAAATGCGAAAATAATGCTTTAGGCATTTGTTGATCTTCAACTATCATGACCGAATATTTTCCTTCTTTCATATTTTTTCTCCTTGAGACAATTCTATCAAAAGTTCAAAATGAGGTGTACTTTTTAGTGTCATTTTGCCGTTTTCTCTTTCGACAAGAGATCGAAGACCTGTCAGTCCACCACCTTCTACGATTACCCCTTTAGGCTTTTCGCCATCATTAATAATAGATATTGTATATACATCATTTTTTTCTGACACTACAACAGTCATATTTTTTCCGTTTGCGTGAGAAACAGTATTAGTAAGACATTCATGCATTGCCTGCGTAAGTATTTTTTCTCTTACCGTATCAGGTTCAGGTTGCTCGCCCTCAAAAATAAGGTTTACACCGACAAGTTTTGCTGCATCTTCAATAACTTTTAGATTACTTTTCTTTGATACTTTACGTGTAAATTTTAAAGTTTCAATTTCAGCTTGCCAAAAGCTAACAAGTTCTTTCCCTTCTGCTTCAGTAAGGGGAGCGTTAAGTTTTCGTTTTGTGGTAAGCAACAGTTTACCCATATCATTGTGGATACGAATTTTAGCTGCTAAATGCTCTTTTTCTTTTGTAAGTTCAGCAACATTTTTCCCATATACGACAAGTCTGTTGTTGATTTTTTTCAGTTCATCGAGTTTTTGCTCTAATTCTCGTGTTAATCGATATCTTTCAGAAATATCCGTTGCAACGATTTCATAAACTATTTTACCATCTATTTCGTGTGTATACTTTTTAAAAGATACAATTTTACAATCGCTATACTTGATGATTGGTTTGTCTCCCATTTGAAGTGATTGGCAATTTTCTTCAAGTTCACCATGTGAAATTTTTAGCCAGAAATCTTTGCCATTTAATAGCGCTTTACCCGTTGAAAGAATACAAAGGTCATTCATTTCAGTATTAACAAGACTGACAAGGCCACTTTGTTCATAGAAACAGATTCCAGCTGGAAGGGTATCGGCGCTTTCCTTTATTGATATTGGTGAAATATGATTTTTTCTCCATCTAACTACACTAACTAGCCCAATGATTGTTCCTACAAAAAGCACTAATGAAACAACATAATATATCCAAATCGGCAATTTTAATACTGTAAATGATGGTTCAAATACTGGCATTTTTATGCGATATAAATAACTTCCCCGCATTGTTAAAAACACCACTACGAAAGAAAAAATAAACATTAACAATGAAAACATTATATATGAACGTTTTTTACAAAGTCTAACTGCCGTAAATAGACCAATAATTGCCAAAACAAACGTTAGAATGAGTGAACCAATGATGATTTGTCTTACACAAAGTGGTGCATCAATAAATCTCATATGGCACCTCCCTGATGTAATAGTAGTGAATAGTAAACTTCTTCATCATCAGTTTCCACACTAACGTTATATTCAGAAAATTTAGACTTTATTTTATTTGAAATAGCGTCCTTCCCACTATCACTTTCAATCCGCAAAATAATATCATTTCCCTGATTACATAAACGAACAATAATGGCATTCGGCAAATTGTAGTAATTATTAATGCACTCCTCAAAAAAGTCGTAAAGAACTCCTACTTTTTTACCATCAATTTTACCTTGACATAAACAATCGTAAGAACACTCTGCACCAGTAAGTGAGAGATAATCGAGCGACTCTTTGATGGCAAGAGACAATTCACCAAGATCAATATTCTTATGTTTTTCGGTTAGCATAACAATGTTACTTCTACGCTTGATGTATGCTGCTAAAATACAAGCAAAGCGCATTTCAGCAATATATTCTGTATCGTTGAACGATTCTTTTTGGTCAATACTTGATAGAACTGCACTCAGTTTTTTCAACTCTTCACGCGTTGCTACATTTATTTTTGTATATAATCGCTTTTGCTCTGCTATCTGTGTTTTTTGTTTTTTTAATTCGTTTTCTGCTTCAATGATATAGTTTTCTTCAGATAGTCTTTCATTAGTCTCCGCGAGTGAGTTATTTATCTCAATTATTCTAGCCAAATTTTCAAGTCTAAATGACCATCCACCATTTATCTTTACTGCTGACAATCGTGTACTTTTATCTATCATTATAGGCGTTTTCGTGGCAAGTTGAAACAGTTTTTTGTCCGTAATAATCGAGTTTTCAGAGTTATAAAGCACATTAAATTTTTCATCCGTGATAACGGCCGCATAAGCCGAGCGGAAAAAGTAATTTTCATAATCTTCATTGGTTGGAATAAGCCCAATAGTAATACAACTTTCTATCACGACAATTCCTGAAAAGCATATTAATTCAGGAATTTTGAAAGCTGCTGTATCAGTTAAAAAACATATAGTTGAAATCGCTGAACATACAATGAAAGCAGTTACAGGTACCCACATTTTCTTTTTACATGCCGCTACACTACACTTTAAAATAAGAACTATGAGACTTATAAAAGTTACAACAATTTCCCATGCAAGAGCAATGTAAAATACAATTCTATGCTTATATGAAAAATCACCATCAAAATTCAAAGCAAACGCCCAACCATGGATTTCGTTTGTAAAAATTAAAATAATCAATATAATTGCTGGCAGATATAATAAATACCATATTTTTGCAAGCGGCTTACCCTTCTTATTTTCAAGACTAAACGCTGCAAGCAATATTGTTGGGGGAATGAACATTTGAGGAACGTAATATGTATACCAAAAATAGCGCAAAGGTTTATCCAAACCTTTTGTCAGTTCGTATTTCATCATCCTAACTACAAGAAAAAACAAAATTAGTACAGCAACCGTTAGGAAATATGCAAGTAAATCTTTTCTTACCATTCGGTGTATAAGTGAAACGCCCCACGCAACCCACAAGAAAAATTAGTATCGTGTTAGCAGATAAAGCAAATAATGCGTGCCAAAAATCTGGCAAAAGTGAATCCGTTGCTTGAAATACACCAGCAAGACAAAATAACAACGTACACATAGTGTATAGTACTATTTTTTTCCTATTTGTTACAACCCACATTCTCACATTTCTCCTTTTCGCCAACTTTGCTTCATTATACCATACAATTTGACTTTTTTCAATGGTTAAGTTTTTACATAATCAATAACATTTTTTTCTAATCCTATTGCCCATAGATATTCTTCAAAATCCATAGGCTTCATAGTTATCACTTTTTCAAAACCTGTGGAAACTCCCTTTGAAACTTTTTTATTATATCCTCTTAAACCAAGAAGTGATCCAGTACAAATAAGATCAAATCTACCATCTTCCATAAATGGTTTAATAGCAGATCTAGCATTTACACATTCTTGTAATTCATCAAAAATAATTATTGTTTTGTAGGGAATAAATTTTGCACCGAGGTTAGATGCTGATAAACTTATTATTAAATCATTTACATTTAAATCTTTATCAAATAATGACTTAACAGAGAATTATGCATAAAATCTATATACACTACATTTTCGTAATGTTCTTCATAAAACTTTCTAACAATTGTTGTTTTACCAATTTGTCTAAACCTTTAATAATTAAAGCTCTTTTTTTAATTTTCAATGATTCATGCCAAGAAACAATATCATTATAAATTTTTCTTTCAAACATAGCAATCACCTCTGTTTATATTATACACTTTTTTATATGGAGTTTTCGACATAATTCGCACTTTTTTAAAGGGTATTATATTTTCACTTTATTTACATTGTAATATTTAACAGATTAGTGCCCATCTATATGTTACGTGAATTCATAAAAAAATACCCTGTTTAGCAAAAAAACTTTACTAAATAGAGTTTAAAAATGAATAAAAGCCTTCAAATATTTCTAAACATCAGAAGACTTTTTGACTTACTTTAATGTCAATGACGAACAAAAAGGAGCGTCTTTTTAAGCCGAAAAGAGAGTAGGCGTCCACGGGGATTTGAATCCCAAACAAAAAAATATTTGGACAAGTGCGGCGAAGTTATTGAAAAAAGTGGAGGATTATGGTATAATAAAACATTGAAATATAGAGCGAAGGCAAAGGACAAGTTTGTTGAGGCGTAGGATAACCCTACGGTTTTCAAAGATAAGATATTGTTCATGTATTTCTGTACAAAAACGTGTTTAATTATTAATATTCACGTGGTATAACATAGTTGATCAAAGAGAAGGAGGTTTTCTTTTATGATTGAATTCAAAAACGGTTTTTATGCTGACGTCCGCACCGAGGACCGCAGCCGGACCGTGATTTCCTATACGGACGGTATTTTGCAGGAAATGAAGACCAACGTCGAATGCCGCGCATTTCTGCGGGTCTATGACGGCAGGATGTGGTATTATGCATCCGTGACCGACCTTGTGCATCTGCAGAAGACGCTTGACGGTCTTTATGCGGCTGCCACACCCAATGCGCAGATCCTCGATGATCCCATTGTCCGCCGCTTCGAGCGCAACCGGGACACGGCGATC
>CABUXT010000048.1 GCA_902495705.1 uncultured cyanobacterium | reverse complement strand
TACGAGTTTTTAGTTTGATGTGAACGTTGGCGTGTCGGTGGTTTTGCGGTGCTTTTGCCACCAAAAGCACCCCTGCACGGAGTGCATGAAAAAGAATAATTTGAATGACCTTGACCCCCTCTCCTCACTCCTCTCCCACAAGGGGCGAGGATGTTTTGAAGTCACCCTGACAAATATATTGTAATGTAAGTTTGCCGTTCTGTCGGTTTACTTTTCCTGTCTTTATTGTATAATTAGGGCACAGACGTAGAAAAAGAAGGGGAGTTATTTATGGCTAAAAAAATCGCGTTTTTATTCCCAGGGCAAGGCTCTCAAGCTGTAGGTATGGGAAAAGATTTGTATGATAATTTTGAGGCTGCAAAAAATGTTTTTGACAGCGCAGATAAAATTTTAGGTAAAAGTATTACAACTTTGTGTTTTGAAGGACCTGAAGAAAACTTGAAACAAACTGTTAATACTCAACCTTGTATTGTAACAATGTCAATTGCAGCATTAGAGGCTTTGAAATCTCAATTGGATATCACTCCGACATTCACAGCAGGTCACAGTTTGGGTGAATATTGTGCAATGTATTGTTCAGGTGTTATGAATTTGGAAACGACATTAAAAGCTATTCAAAAAAGAGCTGACTTGATGGGTGCTACAAAAGGTGGTGCTATGGCAGCTATTTTGAATGCTCCTGAAGGCAGTTTGGAAAAAGCTTTGAAAAAGGCTTCAGAAGTCGGTTATGTTGATGTTGCAAATTATAATTCACCTGCTCAAGTTGTAATTACAGGTGATGAGGCTGCTGTTAAAAAGGCTGGCGAATTGTTGTCAGCAGCAGGTGCAAGAAGAGTTGTTCCTTTGGCTGTATCAGGTGCTTTCCACTCTAAATTTATGGAAAATGCAGGTCATGAATTTGCATCATTTGTTCAAGATTTGGATTTGGAAAATGCTCAAGTTCCTGTATTTACAAACGTTGATGCTCAAGCAACAATGTTGAGCGCAGAATTTAAAAACAAAATGCCTAAACAAATTTATTCATCAGTTCATTGGACTCAAACAATTGAAAATATGATTAAAGACGGTGTTGATACATTTATTGAAATCGGACCGGGAAAAGTTTTGGCAGGTTTGAACAGAAAAATCGATTCAGGCGTAAAATCATACAATATCTATGATAAAGAGTCTTTGGAATCTACAATTAATGCCTTGAAAGAAGAAATGGCATTAGCTTAGTTTTGTAATAATTGTTACAAAAAACTGTTCAAAATATGATAAAAACGTATTTATGGTATAATTGTCGATAGATATTGTATCTGAATATCAGGTCAAGTAATTTGACAAAGTTATAAGTAAGGAGAAAGATTAATGACAGAAAGAAAAATTGCATTAGTAACAGGCGGTTCTCGTGGTATTGGTTTAGCTTGTGCTTTAGAACTTGCAAAAGCCGGTTGTGATATCATTATCAATGATATTTGTGATGCTGAAAAAGCTCAACCTGCTTTGGACGAAATCAAAGCTTGTGGCGCAAATGCTTACTTCTATCAATTTGACGTTTCTGATGCTGCTGCAGTACAAGAAAACGTTGATAAAATGATTGCAGAACACGGCAAGATTGATGTATTGTTGAACAATGCCGGTATTACAAAGGACGGTTTGTTCATCAGAATGGATATGGAACAATGGGAAAGAGTTATCAAAATTAACTTAACAAGTGCTTATTGTGTAACTCACGCTGTAATCAAATATATGATGAAAGCTCGTCAAGGTTCTATCATCAATATGTCAAGTATCGTAGGTCGTCACGGTAATGCAGGTCAAGCAAACTATTCTGCATCAAAAGCAGGTTTGATTGGTTTGACTCAAACTCTTGCAAAAGAATTTGGTTCAAGAAACATCAGAGTAAACGCTGTATGTCCTGGTTTTATTCAAACAGCTATGACAGCAGAACTTGCTAATATTGATGATTACTTGAGCGCTATTCCTATGAAGAGACTTGGTACACCTGAAGATATCGCTAAGGTTGTTAAGTTCTTAGCTCTTGATACTGATTATGTTACAGGTCAAGCAATTGAAGTTGCTGGCGGCTTGATGATATAATTTTTAATAAAATGTAAATTTCTTGCAAAAAAATATTTAACAAGGTATAATGTAGCAGGAAAACTAAATTAGTAATACAATTAATTAATGAGGAAAAAAAGATGAGTACATTAGACACAGTAAAAAAAGTTGTAGTAGACCAATTAAGTGTTGACGAAAAATTAGTTACACCTGAAGCTCGTTTCACAGATGATTTAGGTGCTGATTCATTAGACACAGTTGAATTAGTTATGGCTTTAGAAGAAGAATTCAAATGCGAAATTCCTGATGAAGACGCAGAAAAAATTCAAACAGTTCAAGATGCTGTATCATACATTGACAGCAAATTATCTCACTAATTTGAGTTTTTGAATTTCTTCAAAACTGGATTTTATATATGCGAGAGTGAGATTTTATAATTTCATTCTCGCATTATATTTATTATTAAAGGGAAAAGGGATATCTTAAATGGATAAAAGAAGAGTAGTAATTACAGGTTTGGGAGCAGTAACACCATTTGGCGTAGGTGTTGAAAAATTCTGGGAAAGTCTAAAAGCCGGAAAAAGCGGCATCTCTACTTCTGAATCAATAGATATTAGTAAACACGTCGTAAAAATTTCAGGTGAAGTTAAAGATTTTCATCCTGAAGAATACATGGAACCAAAAGCTGCAAAGAAAATGGATAGATTCATCCAATTTGCTATGGTTGCCGCTGATGAAGCTATAAAGGATTCAAAACTTGATGTAGAAAAAGAAGACCCATATAGAGTAGGGGTTATTGTTAGCTCTGCTGCAGGCGGGTTCAAAACATTTGAAGAAAACCATATCAGAATCATTGAAAAAGGACCAAACAAATGTTCTCCTTTCACAGTTCCAATGATGATTGTAAACATGCCATCAGGAAACATTTCAATGAAATATGGTTTCAAGGGCTTAAACAAAGTTGTTGTTTCAGCTTGTGCAACAGGTTCTCACTCAATTGGTGACGCATTTAGGTCAATCCAATACGGTGATGCTGATGTTATGGTTGCAGGTGGTTCTGAGGCAACTATTTGTGATGTTGGTGTTGGCGCATTCTCTGCTGCTAGAACATTGTCAAAACGTAATGACGAACCTCAAAGAGCATCTCGTCCTTACGACAAAGACAGAGACGGTTTCGTTATGGCAGAAGGTGCAGGTGTATTGATTTTGGAAGAATATGAACACGCTAAAAAGCGTGGTGCTCATATTTATGCAGAAATCGTAGGTTACGGTCAAACAGCTGATGCTTACGATATCGTTGCTCCTGCTCCGGATGGACAAGGTGCTATCCACTCAATGCAATTTGCATTGAACGATGCAGGTATGAAACCTAGTGAAGTTCAATATATCAACACTCACGGTACAAGTACAGGTTTAGGTGACAAAGCTGAATCTCACGCTGTTGCAGAAGTATTCGGTGACAGAAAAGCTAACCCTGATTTGTATGTAACTTCAACAAAGAGTATGCATGGTCACATGCTTGGTGCAACAGGTGCTGCTGAGGCTATCGCTTGTATCAAAGCTATTAATGACAATGTTGTTCCTCCAACAATCAACTTGGATAACCAAGATGAAGAAGTTGCTGATTTGAATTATGTTCCATACAAAGCTGTTAAAGCTGAAATTCACGCAGCACTTTCAAATTCATTCGGTTTTGGTGGACAAAACGCATCTTTGATTTTCAGAGAAGTTAAATAGTGAATGATGTTCGGACTGTTCAGATGATGTCTGACAGGTTTTAGAACAAATCTTAAATATAAAAAAGGTAAAGTTTTTTGACTTTACCTTTTTTGTCGCAAAAAATATTATTTTCTGATTTAATATATATATGAGTATCTTTGGTATATCAGGACTTCAACAAAATATTTCAGCATTGTCAGGTTGGGTGGATTCAACTCCTGTAAATCAGGTTATTGACACTGTGACTTACGATTTGTACGAGAGCAACAACCCGTTCAGAAGAACTTTTGACAAAACTGATATCAATAATAGAGGGCTGAGGATTGCGGCTAATACCTCTACTGCGATAGGTGCAGAGGTGTTTTCAGCGTTTACAAATCCGTATTATTTGTCGCACAAAGTGACTCAAATTCCGACATTATACACTAGTGCTGTGAGTGCCTACAATCGTTATTCAATTAATTCATAGTTTTAATTGTAAATATCCTGTAATACAAATTGGGTCTATTATTTCGGATTGTAACAAGCTGATTTAAAGTTCAATCTATGGGTTGAGTGATTTATTTTTTTTCTATTTTTTAAAATGAAAAGTGTTGATTTTACACGTTTTGAACCCATTTGCAAATGTAAAGTTTTGTTAAAATTGCTACATAAATAGTAAAGAAACATGACAATTTTGTCGATACATGTAGTATAATATATATAGAAGATATACACAAATATTAATCGCGACTAATAGCCAAAAAATATTTTGTTATAATCAAAATAGAAAGGCAGCGAATATATGAGCAACTTACAATTTCAGAATGATTTAGACAAATTAGTAGAGATTTTACCCGACAGAATTCGTAGACTTATCGACTATAGTGCAATGGAAGATGTGATAGAAATTGTCTTAGATATAGGACGTTTGCCGGAAATCAGACATTCTAACGGCAAGATTGAATATCTTGGGACTTCTGAAATTGGGTATGAAGATATTGATTATATAACTTCAAGAGTTCAAGAGTTCACCTCTGATAACCGTTCAGGTATTGCAGGTACTCTTCACCGAATCAGTGCAATCAGAAACAGACAAGGCAGAGTAGTTGGTCTTACTTGCAGAATCGGTAGAGTTGTAACCGGTACTATTTCTTGCATCAAAGACATCTGCTTGCAAGGTAAAAGTATATTATTTTTAGGAAAACCCGGAGTTGGTAAAACTACCAAATTGAGAGAAATTTCAAGATTGGTAGCAGACGAACTTGGGAAACGAGTTGTGATAGTTGATACTTCTAACGAAATTGCCGGTGATGGTGATACTCCTCATCCTGCGGTTGGGCATGCCAGAAGAATGCAGGTTAGACAACCTGAATTTCAAAAAGATGTGATGATTGAGGCGGTAGAAAACCATACACCGGAAGTTATCGTAGTCGATGAGATTGGTACAGAGGCTGAGGCACAAGCAGCAAGAACAATTGCTGAACGTGGTGTAATGCTTATTGCAACCGCTCACGGTAACAGCTTAGAAAGTTTAATCAAGAATCCAACTTTATCAGATTTAGTCGGCGGTATTCAGTCCGTAACATTGGGTGATGATGAGGCAAAACGTCGTTCTTCACAGAAAACTGTATTAGAAAGGGAGAAACAGCCGACTTTCGATATCGTAATCGAAATCCTTGATAGAAATACCTTGGCGGTATACAAGGATACGGCAGAGGCAGTTGACTATATCTTGCGCGGATGGCCAATCAGACCTGAAATCCGTAAGGTTGACAAGGTTTATAACTTCAGCACTCCTGTTCAACCTGTTGCAGACAAAGCTCCGACTGTACTTGATAAAATCAATGCGTTAGATGACAAAATTGAACATCCTGAAAGCTTGAAATTCAGTTTTTCTCGTCAGAAATATGTTGAAGATGTCAAAAAGTTCAAAAAAATCTACCTTTACGCGGTATCAAGAAGTATCGCAGAAAAGGTTATTGAACGACTTGATTTGAATGCAGAAATCACACGTAATCTTGATGATGCAGATATTGTGATTGCACACAAAAACTTTATCAAAGGTGGTGCTAAGGTTTTGAGCACTGCAGAAGAAAATCGAATCCAAATTTTCTATGTAAAAACAAACTCAATGGCGCAAATCCAAAAGGTTATAAAAGAGGCATTGGATATCGCGGAAGTAAATGAATGCCAAACGTTTTACGATATAACCGAAAAGGCACTTGATGAAGCCAAATCCGCTATAGAAAAGATTTTGGCAGGTGCGACAGATGTTGAGTTGAAACCGCAAAACCAACAAATCAGAAAACTGCAACACGAGTTGGTTGAACAACACAATCTTGAAAGTAAATCAATTGGCGAAGGCGAAAGCCGCCACTTGAGAATTGTCGGTGGCAAGGATTATAAAGAACACATCGGCTAGATAAAATACAATTGAATAAAAGTTTGAGCCCTTTTGAAAGCACGAGGAAACTACGTCATTCCAGCAATCTTTTGAAGGGGCTCTTGGGTTGCATGTCATCCTGTATGTCTCTCCGGATGGGAGAGACCGAAATTGTATTTGAGAGGAACTCGAAAAACTACAATTTCGAGTGAGGGTTCGGACAAGGCAAATATTGTTCAAATATGCTAAAGACCCCTCACCCTAACCCTCAGCCATACGGCACGTAGTCTCACTCAACTCGCATTGCTCGTTGGTTCGGCTAGTGTCCATCGGAGAGGGAACATCTCGTCTTGTTTGCAGGGGATTACTACGTCGCGCTGTATAATCTATTGTCTTACTTGTTCAACATTTCTCCTCGTAATGACATGACTTTTTAAAACGGTTTATGTCACCCTGAACAACAGGAGCAGAGTGCGAAACGAAGTGGAGTCACGTTTTATGCGACTGCGTAGATTCAGGGTCTATCCATTTGATTTTTAGTCATGCTGAACTTGTTTCAG
>CABUXT010000047.1 GCA_902495705.1 uncultured cyanobacterium | reverse complement strand
TCTTGGATTATTGGCGGCTCGACCGGCTCAACGCAGCTCTCGCCAAGACGTGCTGGGTTCACTTCGTTCACACGGCGCACTTGCCAAAATCCGCAGTTCGGAATGACAATTAATATTTTTTAATCATGTCATTACGAGAAACATTGACTTGCAAATATATCAATGGTCTTGACGGAGTGACGTAGTAATCCCCTGCAAGTTCCACGACGCACTTGTCAAATTCGCAATTCAACACTACAACCGAGCATCTTTCATCGCCTTTATAATAATATCACGAGCGCGGATTGCCTCTTGTTTAGTCAACGGTGGCACACCTTTCAGCGGATAATCTAACCCTAAATTTTCATACTTTGGAATTGCCATATCATGATAAGGTAACACATCTAAGGCTTGAACAGTTTTCAATGTCGCCAAAAACTTCCCAAGCTTTTCCAAATATTCATCCTTATCAGTAATATTTGGAACAACCACATGACGAATCCACATCGGAATATTTTTTTCGGACAAATACTTTGCAAAATCTAATATATTCACATTTGACATGCCGGTAAGCTTTTTGTGCTCAGCATCATCAATATGTTTTATATCCAGCATTACCAAATCTGTGTATTTTAAAAGTTCATCAATTTTAGATGTATTTTTCCTATTAAACAAAACACCTGAAGTATCAAGCGCCGTATGGATTTTCTTTTGCTTAGCAGCCTTGAATAACGCCGTCACAAAATCAATTTGCAGCAAAGGTTCGCCCCCTGTCACGGTGAGTCCGCCATTGCGCAAAAATTCTTTCACGCCGTCATATTTTTGCAAAATCTCATCAACCGAGAGTTTTTTGTTTTGCTCAGTCGTCCAACTATCTGGGTTGTGGCAATATTGACACCTCATAGGACACCCTTGTGTAAAAACAACAAACCTTATCCCCGGTCCGTCAACCGTACCGCAAGTTTCTATTGAGTGAATATTACCATAAATTTGCTCTGCCATAATTATATTTTATATAATATAGTTAGGTTTGGCAAATATTATCAACACCTTTTTTAATAAGTTTTGCTGCAGCATAAGTACCCAAAGCCATAAGACCAACACCAAAAGCAACTCTGCCTTTATTTTCTTTAACACCTTTCAGTCCAAACTTTTTAAGACCTGCAACCATCGCACTAAATCTATTATTATAAACTTTCAATTTATCCGCAGATTTTAACGCAATATCATCAACATCAGGAATAAATTTTGAATTAAAATAAGAATCAGTACCTGCGATACAGAATTTCTTCGTTTTGTTATGAAATAAACCTTTTTTAAATTCTTTCGCTAGAGTTTTGAGAACATCTTTTGAATTACCTGAACTCTTCAATTCTTTCAATTCTTGCATATCAACATTACCAACAGTTTTATACATTAGGCACTGTAATTTTCTATGTAAAGTCCTAATTGGAGCTGTAAGTTTCTCTAACTTTTTATTAGCTAAAAGCTCATTAAATACAGAATCCTTATGCAATCCTGTTATATGAATATAATTCTCGGAGTTTTTCACATAAGAACTAATGCCAACTTTTTGAGCCCATCCGTTCTTTCCTCCAAAAGCAGGGTCTAAAATATTCCCAGCTTTTTTGATTAAATCTGCATTAGCTTTACTTGTTGTATGATACTCTATTCTCAAACCTAAAGCACGAGGCAAACCATGTTTAACCCCTTGATAGCCAAGGTAAGTACCACCGGCAAGCTGAGCTGTACCAAGTACATCATTTCTATCCATATTTATTTCCCCTATATAACCGTTATATTTATATAAAAACATTTGGAGAAATAAAATTGCCTATTTTTAGCAAAAAGCCTGCAAATTTATAAAAACTTGCAGACTTTTATCACTTTTGCTATCTACATTGCACTGTGGAATGTTCTTGAAATAACATCATCTTGTTGTTCTTTTGTCAATTTGATAAAATTAACAGCATAGCCTGAAACTCTCACAGTCAATTGCGGATATTTTTCAGGATGAGCCTGAGCATCCAGCAAAGTTTCACGATTAAATACATTTACATTCAAGTGATGACCGCCTTTTTCCACGTAGCCGTCAAGTAAGTTTATTAAATTTTCTTCTTGCATTGTTGTCATAATTTTGTTTCCTTTTCTTTTTTTAAATAATAACCCAACCTCGAAATCAGAGATTTCGGTCCTCCCTCAAGGGGAGGACACAAAAGTTATAAATTTGATTCGCAACATCCACCATCAAGACAAATATTCAAATCTCCCATAAATACTTCATCTTTACCTAAAGCATTCGGAATGATTGAGAATGTATTTGAAATACCGTCTTGTGCGTCGTTAAACGGCAACTTGGCTACTGACGCTAATGATGCAACAGCACCGTTTGAATCTC
Organism: uncultured cyanobacterium; assembly: GCA_902495705.1. Lineage (GTDB taxonomy): Bacteria > Cyanobacteriota > Vampirovibrionia > Gastranaerophilales > Gastranaerophilaceae > Zag111. The sequence goes on along the minus strand of CABUXT010000047.1, from coordinate 4,909 downwards.
TGCCGTGCATTGGATTTGCCCCCGGAGCAAGCGGGATACCTGCTTTTCTTCCATCTGGGGTATTACCTGTTTTCTTACCGTAAACAACATTTGATGTAATTGTCAAAATTGACATTGTAGGGATTGAATCTCTATAAGTATAGTGTTTTCTGATTTTTGCCATAAAGTTTTTAACCAAATCAACTGCAATCTGGTCAACTCTATCATCATTGTTACCATATTTAGGGAAATCGCCTTCAATTTCATAATCAACGACAATTCCGTTTTCATCTCGGATTGTTTTAACCTTAGCATACTTAATTGCAGACAATGAATCCGCAACAACAGACAAACCTGCAATACCTGTAGCGAAATATCGTTTTACATCTCTGTCATGCAAAGCCATTTGCGCTCTTTCGTAGCAATATTTGTCGTGCATATAGTGAATTACATTCAATGTATTTACATACAAGCCTGCAAGCCACTCCATCATGTCGTTATATCTGTCCATAACTTCATCATAATCAAGATATTCTGATGTTATAGGACGATATTTTGGTCCGACTTGAGTTTTCAATCTTTCATCAACACCACCGTTGATTGCATACAACAAACATTTTGCAAGGTTTGCTCTAGCGCCGAAAAATTGCATTTCTTTACCTACAACCATTGATGATACACAACAAGCAATTGCATAATCATCACCATGAGTTACTCTCATCAAATCATCGTTTTCATACTGAATAGATGAAGTTTTGATTGAAATATGCGCACAATACTGTTTGAAATTGTGAGGTAATCTCTTTGACCAAAGCACTGTCAAATTAGGTTCAGGTGCTGTACCCAAGTTCTCTAGGGTATGCAAATATCTGAAAGAGTTTTTAGTTACCAAATGTCTGCCATCAATACCAACACCACCAATTGATTCGGTTACCCAAGTAGGGTCGCCTGAGAACAACTCGTTATATTCAGGAGTTCTTGCAAATTTAACAAGTCTCAATTTCATAATGAAGTGGTCAATCATTTCTTGCGCTTGAGCTTCTGTAATGATGCCTTCTTTCAAATCTCTTTCGATATAAATATCTAAGAAAGTTGAAGTTCTACCAATACTCATTGCTGCGCCGTTTTGTTCTTTTATGGCTGACAAATACCCAAAATACAACCATTGAATTGCTTCTTTAGCGTTTCTTGCAGGTTTTGAAATGTCAAAACCATATATTTTACCTAATTCAATCATTTCGCCCAAGGCTCTAATTTGTTCAGAAATTTCTTCCCTCAATTGAATACGCTCAGGACGCATTTCACCTTCTAAAGATTTGAACTGTTCTTTTTTATCTTCGATAAGTCTATCAATACCGTATAACGCAACTCTTCTGTAATCGCCGATAATTCTGCCTCTACCGTAAGCATCAGGTAAACCTGTAATAATTGCAGAATGTCTTGCAGCTTTCATCTCAGGTGTGTAAACATCAAAAACACCTTGGTTGTGAGTTTTTCTGTATTTGGTAAAAATTTCTGATACTTCAGGGTCAACCTCGTAACCATAAGACTTGCAAGCACCTTCCGCCATTCTGATTCCGCCAAACGGTTGCATTGAACGTTTTAGAGGTTTATCAGTCTGCAAACCGACAATTGTTTCCAAGTCTTTATCAATATAACCTGCACCATGTGATGTAATTGTTGATACGATTTTTGTGTCCATATCAAGAACTCCACCGTTTTCGCGTTCTTTTTTCAACAAGTCACAACACTCTTGCCACAATTTTGTTGTCGCATCTGTCGGCTCAGCCAAGAAACTTGAATCCCCATCATAAGGAGTGTAGTTTCTTTGGATAAAGTCTCTTACATTAATTTCCTGCTGCCACTTTCCACCAACAAAAGATGTCGCAGGGTAAGCCTGTTTGTCCATCAACGTTTCTGTCATAATTTTCTCCCTTTATTTACTAAATTGATTTTATACTATAAACACATAATCACTCATGATTATACACAATAAAACCTAAAAAGCGACAGTTGTAATAGAAATTTATAAAATCTTAACATATTGATATTAAAGAATTTAAAAGCAGAACTGAAAATAATTATCAATTCTGCTTTTTATTAGAAAATATCTATTCTTTATCGTCTTTTTTGTCTTTAAATTCTTCTATTTTTTCTGCAACTTTTTCTTTGACATCGTGCGCTTTTTCTTCCAAATCACACTTAATCATTTCAGTTTTGGTTTTTACTTCTTCAAGATTATCATGCATATTTTCTTTCAAATGTTCGGCTTTTTCTTTTACATTTTCTGCCACATTATGCATTTTTTCTTTCAAAGTTTCATTCTTTTCTTCTTTCAAATCTTTATCTGTCATTGTTTACTCCTTTCGATAAGTCTACAAAGACATCATAAAAGGTTTGGAAGATAGTTACATTAGCAAAAAGTCTAATCTTTTTAAATTATGCCATTTGATAAGCCAATCGAGAGCTGCCGTCAGGCTTTTTGATAATTCCGCAATATACAAAACCGTTTTTCAAAATCGTTTTTTGCATTGGGATATTATCTTTGTGTGTATCAATTTTCAAATTCGCAAACTGCTTTTTGCACCAGTTTATACAAAAAGATGCCACTCCTTTTTGGTGAACATTCACGGCAATTCTATGTACTACTCCATAAGGTGCATTATTAAGCCAATTACCTTCATAAATCACATTATAAGTCGGTTCATGACCAACAAAGAAATTAAACACGGCAGCGATTTTATCTCCGTCTATACAAACATAACATTCGCCTTTTTGAATATCATCAATTACAAGTTCGCGCCTTGGATAACCGCTTGCCCACTGGGTCGGATTACCTGCTTTAACCATAAATTTACGCGCTTTTTCATAAATATCACAAATTTCATCAACTTCATTTATATCAGCTTTTCGGATAAACATCGACGTAAAACCTCCAATATCACAATATTTTATGTAAAATATAGCATAAAAACGATTTACAAATTCTTAAAAATATGTTAAGATTTGGGAAATTAGAAAGGGATTAAGAATGAAAAAATATATTGGTGTTTGTTTAAGTTTATTTGTTATTTTGAGCATAGCTCCTGCGTTTGGGCTTGATACAGTTGAACAAAATTCACAAATCCAACTTGCACAAACTGCAACATCACGCCCATATTATTTTGATTATTACAAAATCGAACAAACAAATGATGATAATTTATACAATATGAGATTTTTACCGCTATCTAAGACTGATGAAAAAGCTTTGACAAAATCTAAATCTTTAGAATACAAAAACATCAAAAAAATAGAAGGATATTTGGCGAAAAACAAACTTGATAAAGCTTACCGCAAAGATTATACCTACATTCCGACCCTATTAAAATATTATCAATATTACAATAAAAAATGTGCAAACTCAGATGCAATAAATTATTTGGAATCAATTAAACAAAATGATACAAGTAACGAATTTAACAAGGATTTGCTGGACTACAGAATCGGAGTTTTATATTACAACAACAACGAATATCAAAAAGCGCTTTACAAATTAGTTCCGATAATACAGAAAAAGCCTGACGCAGATTCAATTAGAGCAGTTATTTCCGATTGTTATTACAAAATCGGAGACTACAACAATGCGATTATTGAGGCAAACAAGGTAAATAAAAACAACATTGAGTCTTACAAAATAGCTTTACTTAACAAATATCTTGCTTATACAAAATTAAATAAAAATAGTGATGCCAACAAAATTGCTTATGAATTATTTTCATACAGCTACCCGTCAAAAGGTCAGGCAAGCAGATATATCGCAGAATCCACAAATGACAGTAATACAAAATACAAATTTTATAACATTGCAAAAAGTGAAACAAGTGATGAAAATGAAATTTGGCAGCTAAATACCATAATTGCAAAACTTGAACAAGAAAAGCTTGAAAACATTTGTAAAAAATCAATCCAAGGATTTTTCAAAGCTCCAAATTGGTTCTCAATTGCAAAAGCTGATAAAAAACTTATGACAAAAAGTGTATCAAACGAAAGATTCAACGATTTTTACAACGAAATTCATGCCTGCACAACAGGATATAGCGGAAACAATTTAAAAAACTGCCTAAACCATGTAACTTTAGAACAAGAAAAAATAACTAAACGACTAATTCTTGAACAACAAGAACGAAACCGTCAACTGGCAGAACAAAAGCGTTTGGAAGAATTACAAAGGATGAATCGAAATTTGGAAATCCAAAACCAGTTGCAACAAGAAGAAAATGACGAATTAAGAAGACCGAAATACACTGATACCTATCTTACACCGATGGGTGACGGCTCATATTATATAGATTCTTTCACGTACTAAATCACCATCATTACGGTACCAACAGTAATCAAAATTCCGGCTAAAAACATTTTCATTGTGACGTGTTCTTTCAAAATAAAAAGTGATAATAACAAGACAAAAATCAAGCTAAACTTGTCTATTGTTACAACTTTTGAGGTTTCGCCAAGTTGTAATGCCTTGAAATAGCACAACCAAGACAAACCTGTCATCACACCTGAAATTATCAGAAATATCCACGATTTTTGAGTAATAGTTGGAATTTGTTGGAAAGTTTTTGAACAAAGAACAATTCCAATAGTTATTAAAAGAATTACAAAAGTCCTGATAGCGGTCGCCAAATTTGAATCAACATTAGCAATCCCAATTTTTGCGGTGATGGCTGTAAGTGCGGCAAATAATGCACTTCCGATAGCATAAATCATCCACATAACAATTCATCCTCCAATGCCATCATATCACAAAGGAACTTTTGTAATTTTTCAACAACGATTAAACTTGAGTTTCCTGTTTTTTGAACTGCATATCGTATAGCATTTTGTATGCGCCGTTTTCGATTTGGAGAAGTTCGTCGTGGGTGCCTTGTTCCGCGATTTCACCTTG
>CABUXT010000046.1 GCA_902495705.1 uncultured cyanobacterium | reverse complement strand
TGGCAAAAGCACCGCAAAACCACCGACACGCCAATGTTCACATCAAACTAAAAACTCGTACCATAGCCGAATAACTCGTCACTTCGTTCCTCAAACAAATTCGGCTTTTGTCGGCTTAGTAAAGCCGACCTACGATTTTAAATAGTCTGCCTTCTTGACCTCCTGCCACCTGCAAGCACATTCACATAAATTAACATTTCCCTCAAATTCACTAGCCAAAACCAAAAACATGTATTATACTATGAGTGTAGTAGAAATTGGTATGAAGGACTTTTTTGACGACATTTGCATTTGCGAATTTGCCGTCTGTTTGAAGTATTGATTTTACTTGTATATGAGGTAGAATTGTTTAGGAATGTAAAATTTTGTGACAGTTAAGTCAATTAATTTTTTTACAGAACTTATATAAAGAAATTGTAGGTAGATTCTTTTGGAAAAAGTAAACAGTAAAGAACTAAATAACAAAACTAAAGCAAAGGAACAGAACAAATTGAGTTCTAACCCGATAGGCGAAGTTAAACTGCCTGTTGAAGGTCTCAAAATGATTTCAGTCCCTAAAGATGCTGTTGCTCCTGTTGAACCAAAAGCACCTAAAAAAACAAGAGATACAAAAAAGACTACCAAAAAGCTTGATAGCACAATCAAGCCACTTTCTGTTGCAGAAGAATCAAGTTTAAACAGTATTGTTGAGACAATCAACAATTTTAATACAACGAAATCAAAACCTAGAAATTATTCAAACAGTTATGTGACAAATAACAGATTGAATCCTAATGTCAATTATTTTGAGGTTATGAAAGGTATCTCGGATGCTTTTCAAAACAACAAAAGCATGACTGACTTGTTCTCGAAATTGAATAATATTTTTGTCAATCAATTGAAATGGAGTTTTGTAGGTTTTGGTCTTTTCCATGAAAAATCTAAATGCATCAATCTAAAAATTTATAGCAAAGCAGGAAACACTTATTCTTCAAAGATTTTTATGTCAGATGATAACAATCCAATCATTCAGGCATTCAAAAATAAATCTATTGTCGATAAAGATAATATCAATTATTTGAATATTCCATATCTTGCAAAGTCAAGTTCTGTAATTGTTCCAATGATTTCAATTAACAAATGCATTGGTGTAATGCTTGTTGGGCAAAATATTTCAAATATCAACACAAATATTGTAAACTTCTTCTCAAATTATATGGGAATGTTTATCCATAATATCCAGTTGCAAGAGCAAACAAACAAATTTGCCAATACTGATACACTGACATCTTTGTATAACCACAGAGGTTTCCAAGAAATTCTTGCAAAAGAACTTGCAAAAGCGAAAGACACAAATACTTCACTTTCTGTTGTTATGTTTGATGTAAACAACATTTCTAAAATTAATAGAGAACTGGGACACGCAAAAGGTGATGAAGTAATCAAAACTATTGCGGAAAAAATTAAACAAAATATCAGGGCAAATGATTCTGCCGGAAGATATGGCGGAGACGAAATCGCTGTGATTATGCCTGAAACCAACACAAAAGATGCAAAATATTTGGCAGAATATATTACATACTGTTTGTCTTGCTGTTTTGTGGATGATGTCGGACCTATCAAGGTTTCTGTCGGTATTTCAACATTCCCTGAATGTACGATGGACCAAGAAAAATTGTTGATTTTGGCAGAACAAGCAATGTTCATTTCTCAAGCAAAAGGCTACAAAGAAGGCATGTCAGCTATTGTAAGTTCTGCTGACTTCAATTTCTGGGATGATATGGCGCTTAATTCTTTTGCTGAAGTTTTGGCAAAACGTCACTCTCAAATCGGTATCAATTTTGAAGAAGAATTGGTTCACAAGTTTAACCACGAAGAAATTATGAACCACACCCACTTGATGGAAATGGTTACATCTTTGGCAGGTGCAATTGATGCCAAAGACCCTTATACAAAAGGTCACTCTACTTCTGTTTCAAGATACGCAGAGGCTCTTGCGCGTGCGGTTAATCTTCCTGAACACGAAGTTGAAAGAATTAAAATAGGTGCATTACTTCATGATGTCGGCAAAATCGGTATTCCTGAAAGCGTATTGAAAAAACCTGGTAAGTTGACGGATGAAGAATGGGAAATCATGAAACAGCACCCAACAATCGGTGCTGAAAAGGTTTTGGCTCCAAATGAAGCTCTAAGAGACCTTATTCCGATTGTGAAATACCACCACGAAAGAATCGACGGTAAGGGTTATCCTGAAGGTTTGAAGGGTAATGAAATTCCGCTTGAGGCAAGAATTGTATCTGTTGCGGATGCTTATCACGCATTGGTTAGTGATAGACCTTACAGAAAAGGTATGCCAATTGAAAAGGCTTGTGCAATCCTAAGAGAAGGTGCAGGCGTTCAGTGGGATAGCGATTTGGTTCGTCAATTTATTTCCATCGCTCCATCTTTGACTACAAATGTGTAGATTTTGAAGTCACTAGAATACTAAGGCGTTAAGTTAAGATAGATGGCAAGAAGGCAAGATGTCAGGCTATTAAATTTGTCGGCATTGCTATGCCGACAAATTTGATGTCCCACCCTACAGGATTAACCAAGCAAAGTAAATATTGTCATTCTGAAAGGATTAAAAATCAAGTTGCGTAGCAACGTAGATTTTATCCTATTCAGAATCTATCAATGTTTATTTTAAAAATTGACCATAGTGAACAGTTTTCAATCAAATGGATAGACCCTGAATCTACGCAGTCGCATTAAACGTGACTCCACTTCGTTTCGCACTCTGCTCCTGCTGTTCAGCATGACAGTTAAGTTTTTAAAAAATCATGTCATTACGAGGAAAGTTTACTTGCTAATGTTTTATTGGTTAGTACGGAGTGACGTGGTAATCCACAACAAGACATGCAGGGGATTACTACGTCGCGCTGTAAAGTCTATTATTTTATTTGTAAAATAAGGCTCCTCGTAATGACATGATTGTAATAGCTAGTCATCTAGCCTTCTTATCCCACCTTACGGCAAATGCCTTAAAAACTCTCTTGCGGCATGCTCAGGGCTTTTGGCATACATAATCGGTTCTGTGATTGCGATTTTTTGAACCCCTTTTGATACGAGTTCTGAAATATTATCCGTGCCGATACTTCCTGTTATAAAAATCGGAATATCAATGTTTTCATATAGCCATTGGATTGTTTTAAAATCCATTGATTCGCTCACTATGGTTACATAATCAGCCCCATCATTTACGGCTTGAATGACTTCATCAGGATTTGTTGCGGTTTTGCCAATAATTGCATTGTGTCCGAGAACTTCTCTTGCATCTTGTACGCTGATGTCGTTTTCTCCAAGATGTACACCATCAGCCTCGACGATATGCGCGATATCAGCTCTGTCGTTTATTATAAAAGTTGTTCCAAATTCGTCACATAGGGTTCTTAGTTTGTGTCCGAGTTCAACAATAACGTTGTCAGGGATAATTTTTTCTCTGAGCATTAAAATGTCAACTCCGCCTTGCAGGGCAGATGCGATTGCATCCAAAAACTCATCTTTTGACAAAAATTTGTCAGAGTTTGTAATAAGAAATAATTTTTTCTTCTCCAATTTTAAGATATTGAGTTGTTCTTTTAACTTGTCCCACATTTGTGACGCTCCTCGTGATTTTAAGTATAACACGAATTGAAATTTCATAACTCTTGATTTTAATAGGATTTTTCGCTAAGATATAGGAAAAGGAGAAAACTATGGCTCAACAATTCAATCCACAAGGTATGAATGCTCAAAATATCAAAAAACGCTATGCAGTTTTAGTATTTATCAAAGGGTCAACAGCGCCGTTGGTGTTGTATGTGAAAGAGGCTCAAGCTTTGTATCAGGAACTTGTTGAGAGAATGCAGTCAAACAATTCTGTTTTAATCGAAAAAGAAACAGAAGGACCGTTGAAAAAAGTTTGTTTCCTTTCTAACCAAATTGCAGCACTTGCAATTCAAGAAGAACAATACGTATAAATTCATTAACTTAAAATGCAAAAAATATTATCACTGGAAGATTTAGAAAATGCCGAAAACAAAACACTATATTGCACTTTCGATGAAAAAATCGAAGGTATAGATTGTGTTACCCCTATCCATGCCGAATTATGTGCAAAATCGCTTGGTGATTTTGTGGAAATTTCAGGCAATGTGAAAGGCAAAGTTAATTTGGAATGTGATTTATGTCTTGATAAGTATGAATATGATATGGATTTTGACATTGACGAATTGTATTCAAAAGGCTCACTGCTTGGCGAATACGAGGAGTCAGGACAAGAGTTTGAAATCAAAGACGGACAATTTGTTACGGATTTGAATGGAGAAAAAGAGATTGACATTTATGACTTATTGTATCAATCTGTAATATTAAATCTTCCAAATAAAAAAGTTTGTGGTATTAATTGTAAAGGAAGGGAATTTCTTTCTAAAGAAGATACCACCGACCCAAGACTGGACGTCTTTAAAAATATCCAAATTAACCCAAAAACAGTTAGTTAGTACAAGAAATAAAAAGGAAAAACAAAAATGGCAGTACCTAAGAAAAGAACTGGACATTCCGCTCAAGGCAGCAGAAGAGCTAATTGGAAAGCTACAAAGCCTGAAACAACAAAATGTCCTAACTGTGGCGAAACAGTTTTAACTCATACAGTATGTACAGCATGCGGAACTTACAAAGGTCAACCTGTAAAATTGGCTGACAAAGCAGCTGCAGTTGCTGCAACAGCTCCTGCTAAGAAAGCAGCTAAAAAATCTACTAAAAAAGAAGAAACAAAAGTAGAAGAAGTTAAAGCTGAAGAAACAGCAGAAGAAAAAACAGAAGAATAATAAATCAAAATCAGAGGCGACAATAAAATATTGCCGCTTCTGATTTTCAAACCAAACTTTGGAGAGAGAAGGATATGTCAAGAATAGCAATAGATGCAATGGGCGGTGATTACGCTCCGAGAGCAATAGTTGAAGGTGCATTATGGGCGGCACAAGAATATGGTGTCGGTCTTGAGCTAGTCGGAAGACAAGATGAAATTCAAGCAGAGCTTGACAGAATTAAATCTGCAGGTTGTATTTATTCTGATTGTGGTACAAAAGGTCACAAAAGAAGAATTAAAATCGATTTGGACAAAATCGATTATACAATTACGCATGCCTCTGAAGTTATTGGTATGGGTGAGGCTGTTGGACAGTCTATCCGTAAGAAAAAAGATTCATCAATCGTAGCATCAGTCAGAGCTGTTGCAGAAGGCAGATGTGAGGCTGTTGTTTCAGCAGGTTCTACAGGTGCAGCAATGGCAGCAAGTTTGTTTGGTTTAGGCAGAATCCACGGTGTTACAAGACCTGCGATTGCCGTAACTTTACCAACAATGAAAAAGCCTGTTGTATTGATTGATGGCGGTGCAAATAGCGATTGTACTCCTGAAATGCTTTCTCAGTTTGCAGAAATGGGTTTGGTTTATGCTAAACACATCGTTGGAGTTGACAATCCTAAAGTTGGAATTTTGAGTATCGGTGAAGAAGAAGGCAAAGGTAATGCTTTGGTTAAAGAAACTTATCCTTTGTTAAAAGAAAAACATGAACAAGGTAGAATTGAATTTGCCGGTAATATCGAAGGAAAAGAGCTTTTTATAAATAAATGTGATGTCGTTGTTTGTGACGGTTTTGCCGGTAATGTTGCATTGAAAGTTACCGAGGGTACGGCATCTATGTTGTTAAAAATGATTTCAACCGAGTTTAAATCAGATTTTCTTGGTTGTTTAATCGGTTTGTTAGCAAAACCATTTTTGAGACGTATCTTGAAAAGAACTAATTGGGAAGATTTTGGTGGAATGTTATTATTAGGAGTAAAAGGAATTTCTGTTATTGCTCACGGACGTAGTTCATCTTATGCAATGAAAAATGCAGTAAGAGCAGCAGTTCGAGTGCTTAACAAAGATATCAACTCTAAAATTGCGGAAAATATAAATAGATAGGAAATAAATATGTCAAAAAACGTTAAACCACTAAGAATTGCAGGTGTTGGGTACAGTGTGCCTGATACAGTTATAACAAATGATGATTTAACCAAATTGTATGAAACTTCTGATGAATGGATTTATACAAGAACAGGTATTAAAGAAAGAAGAGTTGTTTCAGGTAACGAAAGCGCTGTAGATTTAGGTGTTAAGGCTGCTGCAAACGCTCTTGAAAAATCAGGTTTTAAAGCAGAAGATATTGATTGTGTAATCGCTGCTGCTTCAGCTCCACCACAATTGTATCCTGCATTGGCTTGTGATATCCAAACAAGATTGGGTATTCCAAACTTTGTACCTTCATTTGACTTGACTGCTGCTTGTACAGGTTTGATTTACGCTTTGCAAGTTGCAAGAGGTTTAGTTGGTTCAGGTTTATATAAAAATATTTTGATTGTTGCAGCGGATAACAATTCACGCTTGGTTGACTGGAAAGATAGAGGAACTTCAATTCTTTTCGGTGACGGTGCAGGCGCTATGGTTGTTACTGAGGCAGAAGACGGCGTAGATGACATTTTGTCACTTGATGTCAGAGCTGACGGTTCAATCGGTCAGTATATCTCATTGAATATGGCAGGTGAAAATTGTCCGCTTGTTGAACCTTGTGATGTTGTTGATTCAAAAGTTCACATGGCAGGTCGTGATGTTTACAAGTTTGTTGTTTCAACTTTGCCAAACTATGTTGATAAAGCGATTGAACTTGCAGGTTTGAAAGCAGAAGATATTAATTATTTAATTCCTCACCAAGCAAACCAAAGAATTATTGAGGCTTTGCAACAAAGATTACAATATTCTGATGAAAAAGTTATCTCAAATATCAAATATTATGGAAACACTTCAGCTGCATCTATTCCGATTGCGTTAGCAGAAGGTGTTGAAAAAGGTAAAATCAAACTTGGTTCAACAGCTATTCTTTGCGGATTTGGCGCAGGTATGACATGGGGCGCTGCAGTAGTAAGACTTCGTGAAGGTATTTGCTAGTAATTTTGAAAAATTATTATAACAAAATAAAAACGGTACAGTGTTCAAGCTGTATCGTTTTTTATTGCTATTTGTGGACAAATATGTTAATATTTCTGTATGGAAAATCTTGATTTGACAGCGTTAGAAAACTCCATTAAGCGTTTGGGAGAAGTTTTAGACAGATACAAAAATGCGAAAAATGATGATGTTATAAGAGATTCTGTTATTCAGCGTTTTGAATTTACATATTCTATTGCTTTAAAAACTTTGCGCAAATATTTTATTGAACGAGCTTTTATTGTGGATGATGTCAATAAATTTTCATTCAATGACATGATTAGAACTGCATCTCAAATGAATCTTATTAAGTCGGATTTAGAAAAATGGACAAAGTTTAGAGAAATGCGAAATTTAACTTCTCATACTTATGATGAAAATGTTGCTCTGCAAGTTGTGAGTATTGTTCCTGATTTTTATGAAGAAATTAGCTTTTTGCATAAAAACTTGAGAAGGAACATTGGCTAATGGCAAATCTTGATTTAGAAGAAAAATATCAAGACTTTATAATCTCTGCTGTTAAAAGATTCTTGTCAGATGTTGATATTTATATCTATGGTTCAAGGGCTAAAGGCAAGGCTTTGAAATATTCTGATGTTGATATTGCGCTAAAAAGTGATGAAAAAATTCCATTTGAGCAATTGTTGGCATTAAAGGCGTATTTCCATGATTCAACTTTTCCGTATATGGTTGATATTATTGATTTGGATAATATCAGTGAAAAGTTTTATAGTTTGATTAAGGATGATTTGGTCAAGATTTAAGGTAATAAGTCATTATTTTTCACATAATGATAGGATAATTTAACAGATAGCTCTGAAATCCGACAATAGCCAAAAGTGAACAATCAAACAAAACGAGGAAACAACAAAAGCCGAATTTGTTTGAGGAACGAAAGTGACGAGTTATTCGGCTATGGTACGAGTTTTTAGTTTGATGTGAACGTTGGCGTGTCGGTGGTTTTG
>CABUXT010000045.1 GCA_902495705.1 uncultured cyanobacterium | reverse complement strand
TTGGATTATTGGCGGCTCGACCGGCTCAACGCAGCTCTCGCCAAGACGTGCTGGGTTCGCTACGCTCACACGGCGCACTTGCCAAAATCCGCAATTCAGAATGACAGTTATGTTTTTTCTCATAATGAAATGATTTTAAATCCTTCAGTGATGACATAGACCTATTCTATTCCTTGCTATTGAAAAAAAAACATGTTCTTGGTAATATTTCGCTAGCATATTGCTAGAAAGAAGGGATTAAAAATGGCTAAAAGAGTTTTGCTATGTATAATGGACGGTTGGGGAATCTCAAAAGGTTCTGAAAAATATGATGCAACTAAACTTGCTCATCCTGTTCATGTTATGAAATTAGAAAAAGATGACCCATTTATGCACTTGAGAGCAGATGGCGAATTTGTAGGTCTTCCTGCAGGTCAAATGGGTAATTCAGAAGTTGGACACCTTAACTTGGGTGCCGGTAGAATCGTTTATCAAGATTTGTCTAAAATTAATAATGCAATCAAAGATGGTTCATTCTTCAAAAATGAAAGATTTTTGGCTGCTATGGAACATGCTAAGAAAAACAATTCTGCATTACATATTTACGGACTTGTTTCAACAGGCGGTGTTCACTCATCATTAGACCACTTGTTAGCATTAATTAAAATGGCTGCAGAAAACGGTTTGGAAAAAGTTTATGTACACGCATTTTTGGATGGTCGTGACACTCCACCTCAAAGCGCTTGTGAATTTTTGCAAGTTGTAGAAGATGAACTTAAAAAATACAATCTTCCTCCTGTTGCAACTATCATCGGTCGTTACTACATTATGGACAGAGACAACCGTTGGGATAGAGTTGAAAAAGGTTATAACGCTTTATTGTTTGGTGAAGGCGAACACGCATCATCTGCTATTGAAGGTGTTAAACAATCTTATGCAAAAGGTGAAAATGACGAGTTCGTATTGCCTACAGTAATCGGCGGTGAAGAATCAAGAATCCATGACAATGATTCTATTATCTTCATCAACTTCCGTCCCGATAGAGCAAGAGAAATCACCAAAGCTATTAACTTCGCTGATTTTGACGGATTCAAAAGAAAGAAAGTTCTTAAAAATATCTTGTACACAACAATGACAAGTTATGAGGCAACTTTCACATACCCTGTTGCATTCCCTAAAGAAAAATTAGTGAACATTTTGGGCGATGTTTTGGAGGCAAATGGTATTCATCAATTCAGAACAGCTGAAACTGAAAAATATGCTCACGTAACATTCTTCTTCAACGGTGGTATTGACCAACCGCAACCTCACGAAACAAGAGTTCTTGTTCCATCTCCAAAAGTTGCAACTTATGATATGCAACCTGAGATGAGTGCTGCAGAAGTTTGTGAAAATGTTTTGGGTGCAGTTAAAAATCCTGAATACCAATTCGTTTTAGTAAACTTTGCAAACCCTGATATGGTAGGTCACACAGGTGTTATTGAAGCAGCTACAAAAGCATGCCATGTTGTTGATGAATGTGTTGGTAAAATTGCTGATGCATGTAAAGAAAACGACGTTATTATGTTGTTGACAGCAGACCATGGTAATGCCGAAGTTATGTATGATGAGGCTACACACGCTCCTGAAACAGCACACACAACAAATGAAGTTCCGTTTGTTGTAATCAATGCTCCTCAAGGTACTGAATTGAGAGATTCAGGCGCATTGTGTGATGTTGCTCCAACAATTTTGCAATTGTTAGGAATTAAACAACCTGCTGAAATGACAGGCAAATCATTAATTAAGTAAGAAAATAAGGTAAGGAAATAAGTTCAAAATCTTGTATTGCGGACTTATTTCCTTTAATTCTTATTTTTATCCACTTTTGAAGTAAAGGAAAAATATGAGTAATAAGATTGAAGATTTAGATATTGATTTTTCGTTTAAAAAGAATAATGTAGATGAATTGTTTTTCAATTTGAGCGAAAACCCAGAAAATTTTAAAAACAAAGATTTTCGCTATACATTGAGTATGATTTATCAAATTATAGAAGATGAGTTTGCCGGGGTATTTTTAAGCCCAAATGCGCCTACTCGTAACACAAATTTCTATTTGATAAATCGTCCGACAAAAAGTATTCACGGTCAAAATCTATCATTCTTTGTTACTCCGACAAACAATTTTCAATATTATTTAAAATCTAAAGGTTCATTATTCCGTTTTAAATCAGAAGTATATAAAGACCAAGTTGGTTATTTTATGGCTTGGGATTTGGTAATGGATTATTTTGGCGGATTTGGCAATGTTGTTGACCTTGCTGATTTGACACCGACATTCATTTATTTGAACAAGTTGACTTATTTTGTAATGAAGTTGATTGAAAAATTATATTTCATCCCAACCGTAAAACGTTACAATCAAATGTTTCGCATTGTTTACGAACCGATTATCAATAACCAAAAAATGGCTAGAATCGTGAACATGTTTGAAGAATGTATGCCTGAAGATTTGTTCATCGAAGGTGAAAAACCAAAAGATTTTGTTTATGAATTTATTTATACTTATTTGAACTATGTTATTTATAAGTTCTTGGGTATTAAGATGTACAGATTTAAAGATGTTAAATCAGGTACATATTTGTTGAAAGATTTGGAACAAAGAGCTGTTCTAAAAGGTAAAGATATCGCGGAAAGCTTTGCTCAGTGGTTTGACGAACTTTATTTGGGTAAATATGATGTTATTCCGTTCTTCAAGATTGAAAAAGTTGAAGATGAATTATTCAGATTAAAAGTTCATATTAAAAACCGCAAAACTAACGAAAGCGTTTTGATTGACAAACTTTATACGGATGAAGAAGTTTTTGGTGCAAAAGCATCTGACATTTCAAGAATCGTAGAAAAACAATTGAACTACGCTTTGCGCTATATGCCTGAACTTGAACAGTTATTTGATGATGAAGACAAGTTATATCTTGATTTGAACTTGAATGAAGTATACAAGATTATCACTCAAACTGCATACTACCTTCAAAAAGCTCAAATTGAGGTTATTTTGCCTGAAGAATTGAACAATATTATTATTCCTCGTGCATCTATCAATGCCAAGGTTAAAGAATCAAGGGCTGATGATTTGGCTGACTTGATTAATAATAATGTTCCGTCTTCAAAAATTTCTTTGGATGATATTTTGGAATTTTCTTATGAAATTTCAATCGGTAATGAAAAGATTTCTATCGAAGAATACAAAAAATTGCTTGAAAATAATAACGGCTTAATCAAATACAAAAATAAATATGTTTTGATTGACCAAGAAGAAAGCAAAAAGATTTTTGAACAAATTGCTAAATCTAACCTTAAATCAATGTCAAGAATGGAACTTATTCATGCGTCATTATCAGGTCAACTTGACCAATATGATTTTGACTATGATGCAGCATTTGCAAGGGTTCTTGCTGACTTTACAAAACCTGTAGAAATGACTGTTCCAAAAACATTGAAAGGCGAATTGAGACCATATCAGGAAATCGGTTTGAAATGGTTGTGGACAAACGTTTCAAAAGGTTTTGGTGCTTGTATGGCAGATGATATGGGGTTAGGTAAAACTATTCAGGTTATCAGTTTGATTTTGAAAATGAAAGAAGAAAACAAACTTAAAAAGCCTGTCCTTGTTATTTGTCCGACAACATTGATGGGTAACTGGATGAAAGAGTTGCAGTTGTTTGCACCAAATCTTGATGCAGTTATTTATCACGGACCGGATAGACAACTTGATGTTAATCATGATGTAATTTTGACAACTTATGCAATCATGAGAATTGATGTTGAAGAGCTTAAAAAACACGCTTGGAGCATGATTATCGTTGATGAGGCTCAAAATATCAAAAACCCTGATACAGCTCAAACTCTTGCTATCAAGATGTTGAAGGCAGATGTCAAAGTCGCTATGACAGGTACTCCTGTAGAAAACAGATTGACAGAACTTTGGAGTATTTTTGACTTTATTAATAAAGGGTACTTGGGTTCACTTCGCGAATTTCAAAAGAGTTATGCAATTCCTATTGAACGTTTCAAGGAACATTCAA
Source organism: uncultured cyanobacterium (assembly GCA_902495705.1). Lineage (GTDB taxonomy): Bacteria > Cyanobacteriota > Vampirovibrionia > Gastranaerophilales > Gastranaerophilaceae > Zag111. Next base: position 5,120 of record CABUXT010000045.1, on the reverse strand, counting down.
GGGCTAACAAGTTGAGAATGTCAATTTCTCCATTCGTATTGAGACGTTTGAAAACTGACAAACACGTAATTTCTGATTTGCCGGAAAAGATGGTTCTAAACGAATACTGCTACTTGTCAAAAGTTCAAGCTGTTCTTTACGAAAAGACTTTAAACGAAATGATGACAAAAATCAGTGGTTTTACAGGTGTAAACAGACGTGGCAATATCTTCAAACTTATCACTGCGCTTAAACAAATTTGTAACCACCCATACCAGTTCTTGAAGTCAGGTGAAATGGGCAGAGAATTGTCTGGTAAGATGGAAAAATGTATCGACCTTGTACAAAGTATTATCGATAACGGCGAAAAGACTCTTATTTTCACTCAATACAAGGAAATGGGTGATATCTTGTGCAAAGTTATCAATCAAGAGTGCGGTACTGACCCATTGTTCTTCCACGGCAGCTTGACAGTACCTCAAAGGGAAGAGTTGATTGAAAGATTCCAAACTGACCCTGAGGCAAAAGTTATGATTCTGTCATTGAAAGCCGGTGGTACAGGTTTGAACTTGACAAGTGCAACAAATGTTATCCATTACGACTTGTGGTGGAACCCTGCGGTTGAAGACCAAGCAACAGATAGAACATATCGTATCGGTCAAGATAAAAACGTAATGGTTCACAGAATGATTACTCTCGGAACTTTTGAAGAAAAGATTGACGAAATGTTGAAATCTAAGAAAGAGCTTGCAGATTTGGCTGTATACGAAGGCGAAAAGATTATTACAGAACTTTCAGACGAGGAAATCTACGAAATCTTTACATTGTCTGCGTAAGTGGCAGTTTGCAATAGGTCAGGTACAAAGAATTAGGGTAGGTTGGCATTGCTATGCCGACCTACCATGGTCTTTTTAATATTGTCATTCTGAAAGCTTAGAAAATTTGTGTGAGCGATGCGAACACATAATTTTCTTGCTATTCAGAATTTCAAACTGAACAATTTAGCCTAAGTGTCACCCTGAAACGAGTTTAGGGTGACATAAACCTATTTCGCTTGACCTCCTGCCATCTTGTCTTCCAGCCCTCTGCCCCCACCAAATCCTTAATTTTTCATTAAGATTTCACCAATATATTATGTTTATGTTACACTTTAAGCAATGATAGACTTGGAGAGGTACTAATTAATGTTAAAATATTTACTAAAATTATTGGGAGACCCTAACGAAAAAAAAGTTAAGGCAATGATGGGGGTTGTTGAGCATATCAACGCGTTAGAACCTGAATTTGCAAAACTTACTGATGATGAGTTGAAGGCTAAAACTCAGGAATTTAAAGATATTTTGGCAAAACGTCCGACTTCAAAGAATTTTAAAGAAGATTTGAAACTTGAAAAAGAAGCCCTTGATAAAATCTTACCGGAAGCTTTTGCGACTGTTCGTGAGGCTGGTAAAAGGGTTTTAAATATGCGCCATTTCGATGTTCAGTTGATTGGCGGATATTTCTTGCACAACGGTCACATTGCAGAGATGAGAACAGGTGAAGGTAAAACTCTTGTAGCAACCTTGCCTGCATACTTAAACGCTTTAACAGGTAAAGGTGTTCACGTTGTTACCGTAAACGATTATTTGGCAAAACGTGACAGTGAGTGGATGGGCAAAATCTACAGATTTTTAGGCTTGACTGTTGGTGTTGTACTTTCAAACGGCGAAGGTGCAAGAGATTTTGAGTTGAAACGTCACGCATATCAATGTGATATCACGTATGGTACAAACAATGAATTTGGTTTTGACTATTTGAGAGATAATATGGCAGGCAGTGAAGAAATGCTTGTACAACGACCTTTCAACTACGCTATTATCGATGAAGTCGACAGTATTTTGATTGATGAGGCGAGAACACCGTTAATTATCAGTGGCAGACTTGCTCAATCTGCCGAAACCTATCAGCTTATGGCAAAAATTGCACCGCAAATGACTAAAGAAGTTGATTATACCGTTGATGAAAAAAATAAGAACGTAATTTTGACAGAAGAAGGTATCGACCACGCTCAAGAGCTTATCGGAATCAGTGACTTGTTTGATATTCATACACAGTACGCTCACCATTTGTTACAGGCTTTGAAGGCGAAAGAATTGTTCGTTAAAGATACCGATTATGTTGTTAAAAACGGCGAAGTAATGATTGTTGATGAGTTTACAGGTCGTTTGATGGAAGGCAGACGTTGGTCAGACGGCTTGCACCAAGCTGTTGAGGCTAAAGAAGGGGTTGAAATTCAAGATGAAACCCAAACTTTGGCAAGCATAACTTTCCAAAACTTGTTCAGATTGTACCCGAAACTTTCAGGTATGACAGGTACGGCTATGACTGAAGAGGCTGAATTTGGTAAAATTTATAACTTGGAAGTTACCACAATTCCGACAAACAAACCTGATATCAGAATTAATTACCCTGATGTTATTTATAAATCAGAGGTTCAGAAATTTTTGGCGGTTGTTGATGATATCATTGCGCAACACAAAATCGGAAGACCTGTTTTGGTCGGTACAATCAGTATTGAAAAATCAGAGTATGTTTCAGAATTGTTGAGACAAAGAGGTATCAAACACAATGTTTTGAACGCAAAACACCACGAAAAAGAGGCGCATATCATTGCTCAGGCAGGTCGTTTGGGTGCAGTTACCATTGCAACAAACATGGCAGGTCGTGGTACAGATATTTTGCTTGGTGGCAACGCTGAATACTTGGCAAAGGCTGAACTTGAAGAACAAGGCATTGATGAAACCAATCCTGATTACGAAAAATTGAAAGAAGAGGCTTTGACAAGGGCTAGAGGTATCACAGAATACGAGCATGACAAAGTTGTTGCAGTTGGCGGTTTGCATGTAATCGGTACCGAGCGTCACGAATCACGTCGTATTGATAACCAGTTGAGAGGTCGTGCGGCTCGTCAGGGTGACCCTGGGTCAACAAGATTTTTCTTGTCTCTTGAAGATAATTTGATGAGAATATTTGGCGGTGAAAAAATTACTCAATTAATGACAGCGTTGAATGTTCCTGAAAATATGGCAATTGACCATCCACTTATTACAAAACGTATTGAATCTGCTCAGAAGAAAGTTGAAACTTTCCACTTTGATATGAGAAAATCTGTTCTTGAATACGATGATGTAATGAATATTCAGCGTGAAAAATTCTATAGACAAAGACGTCGAGTTCTTCATGGCAAAGGTTTGCAAGATGATATTTATTATATGATGGAACGCGAAGTTGACCGATTGATGAGAAGTTATATTTCACCTGAACAAAAGGTTGAAGAATATGTTTATGAAGACTTACAAACCATGATTAAAGAACTTCATTCAACTGTTCCGCAACTTTCATCATTTGAAGTTTCAGATATTCAAAATATGCGTTTTGAACCTATGTTCAACAAAATCAAAGATTACGTTGTTGAGGCATACAAAACCCACGAAATTGAAATTATCAATTTTTATAACCAAGTTGTCCAACAGTATGGTGCAAATTATGAACTACAAGAGCCTTTCACCGAAAACAATATCGTAAGACAATTGGAAAAAGATGTTTTACTTAAAGTTGTTGATAACAAATGGATTGACCACTTACATAATATTGATATGTTGAGAGACGGTATCGGACTTCGAGCTTATGGACAAAAAGACCCATTGATTGAATATAAAAAAGAGGCTTATGATTTGTTTAACAAAATGATGTACGAAATCCAAAGTGATACAGTTAAGCACTTATTTAGAACTCGATTTGGGGTTCAGGTTGTAAATTCAGCTCCTCCGGTAGAGGATGATGATAACGGAGAGATTGCTTAATCTTAAGTTAAGGAATAATAGATTTACCGAATGGGGCGCGTGTTCCACGCGCCCCTTGTGTTATTAATGTTCATGGAAAATTCTGTCACCCTGAACTGACTAGAATATGAGTTGAGCTAAAAGCGAAACGTAATATTCTGTTCCTACTTGGTGTTTCAGGGTCTCAAATCAAACACATCGGTCAATTTCTGTAATATAAATAAAGTAGGGTGGGCTCACTAGCCCACCTATAAAATTATTAATATCGAAAAACAAAAGAAAAATTTGTACGAGGGTTAGGGAGAGGTTTTTTATAAAAGCTTCCTCGTCCCTTGTGGAACACTAGCCGAACCAACGAGCAGCGCGAGTTGTGTGAGACTGCGTGCTGAGGGGTAGGGAGAGGTGGGTAATAAAAGTACCCTCTCCAAGGGAGAGGGCTGGGTGAGGGGTTTTAAACACAGTAGAACAACAATTGCATTGTCCAAACCCTCACTCGAAATTGTAGTTTTTCGAGTTCCTCTCAAATACAATTTTGGTCTCTCCCATCCGGAGAGACAAACAAATAAATCAATGCCGTTTAATGCGAACAAAATAGGTCGAGCCGCCAATAATCCAAGACGGATTCAGAATTTTTTCCACAATTATGATTAATCAAATGTATCTATTGATAAAATTATTTTCATCCACTCCATGCATGTTTGTTTTTATTCCAACTCTAACCACAATCTGAAACTGCATAAGTTCATATAATTTTTAGCATAAGAAAGGTGCATTTTGCACCTTTTTTGTTTTTTCTTTGAAAATTTTTCTAATATTAATTATCAATTTTATAAAAAATCATGAAAAAATTTTGAAATTACATGCTAAATTTTGGAATTTTTTTGCGAATAACGGTATTTTTTATTAAATCTAAGGCGCCTAAAATGCTCTAAAATCAACGTTTTTGTATTAATTATTAAAAAATATTAAATTAATTCAAAAAATATTGGACAAAGGGGTTGATTTTTAAAATTGTTTGTTTTACACTTAAAGACGTCGAAAGACAAAATGAGTTTTGAAAATATAAATAGCAATCAGCAAAAAGATTTTTAAAATTTATTTCAAAAGCTACTTGACAATAAAAATTCACGTAGTAAGATAAAGGAACCGAGCGAAATCGGTTGAGAATTACCCCGATAGCAAATCAACTCTAGTTAGTTGAAAGCGTTGGAGTCGAGAAAATGAACATTGAAAACAGAATAGCTGAAACGAAAGTTGTGACAAACAACAAACTTGTTAATTCAAAGCAAATGATTCAGAACAAATGAAACGCAAAGCGAA
>CABUXT010000044.1 GCA_902495705.1 uncultured cyanobacterium | reverse complement strand
TCTTGCTATTCAGAATCTATCAATGTTGATTTTAATAATTGACCTTTTTGCATTACTTTTAATCAAATGGATAGACCCTGAATCAAGTTCAGGGTGACATAAGTGCCCTCTCCTAGGGACACTAGCCGAACCAACAAGCAAAGCGAGTTGTGTGAGACTGCGTACCGTATGGCTGAGGGTTAGGGTGAGGGTTCATCATTACCTTTTTCATGCACTCCGTGCAGGGGTGCTTTGGTGGCAAAAGCTAAAGTAGGGTGGGCTAACTAGCCCACCTGTTTAAATTTGTCGGCATGGCAATGCCGACCTACAATTTTTAAATAGCCTGCCTTCTTGCCATCCAGCCTTCCTGCCCTCAGAAACGCCTACATTCCGACAAGCAAATCTTCCAAATTATCCTCCAAGAGGCTCTTTTGGAACTGTTCGCACTCAATAATCAATTCAAAAATCTGAGAATACTTCGCGCTATGCAGAACTTTTGAAATATCATCGACGCCTAAAAATTCTATTGTATAAAACGCAGAATTTTTATCCAAAATTTTAATAAATCCAACTTCCTCATACAATGCCAACAACATTTCAAATATCTTCAACGATTTGCCCAAAAAGCTTGCACAGCGTACAAGTTCAACCTTTCCACCATTATTATGAGCAGCAAATTTCAACATGCCTGTAAAAATTTTCAAAAACTCTTGTTCATCAAGGATTTTAGGCTCGTAATTCATAAAATGAATCCCTTTTGGCTGTGATTTTTCCAAAATTAATTCAAGAGTTTGCCTATCTGCAGGATAATCGAAAAACATGACAACGTCACACTTCGGAATATCCTGTCTGGTAAAGCTTTTTGAGCAAATATTATCATACGATTTTATAGTATCTAAAGTATACTTACTTTCTGCAAAAACTCTTATATTCAATTTTGAATTTCTGATATAGTCGTTCACATTAGCCAAAATGCCTGTTTTGGTGCGGTTATCATAGATTTTGTAATTGCATTTTGACGGAATTTCTTCTTTTATCGCATCAGAATGAATATCATCAACAATCAATTGTACAGAAGTGTTGCCGTTAAATTCATTTATCTGCGGATGGAACGCGATATCCAAACTGTCACCGTTTGACAAGCCGATATCACCCTTTTTCCACCAAATCGCAGTGAAATCATTCGCACCTGATGATACATTCAGGCGCAAATGTGAATTATCAGCCCCCATAAGCCTTTTTTGGGTAACCTTCAAATTATCCATTTCAAAAATCGGACTTGGATTAGACGCGCCAAAAGGTTCAAGTTGCGAAATTTCTTCTATCAAGTCAACCGTCACATCTTGCGGCTCAACCAACAAATCGATTTTGACAAACGGCTTTAATTCTTTTGTTGAGGTGTACTCTCTAACGGTTTCATTCAAAGCTTTTTTGACTATTTCAAACGGAGTTTTCTCACCTGTAAAACTCAACCCTGCAGCAAGCGTGTGCCCCCCAAAACCGTCAAATAATTCACCATTTGCGGCAATAACATCATACAAAGGCACTCCCTCAATACTTCTTGCAGAACACCTGTATTGGTCTTTTTCCTTGACATAAGTCATCAAAAATGTCGGTTTGTAATACTTTTCAACCAACTTTGATGCCACAATTCCGATAATTCCGATATGCCAAGCATCACTGCATAAAACAATTGCAGGATTTTTGTTTCCCTCTTTTTGAACCATCGCATCAGCTTGCGCAAAAACTTCTTGGCACAAAGTTTGGCGAACCTTGTTCAACTCATTCAGGGTAGTGACCGCCATTTCAACTTCTTGCGGATTTTCAGAAATCAAAACTTTTAACGCTGCATCAACAGTATCCAACCTGCCTGATGCGTTAATTCGCGGAGCAATTCCAAACGCAACATTTTCAGAAGTTACCCCTTTGGTAATATCATATCCGGCACTTTCCAAAAGTCGTTTTAAGCCATGATGCTTTCCTCGCGAAATCAAATCCAACCCTTTTGTCACAAAATACCTGTTTTCACCCAACAACGGCACAACATCCGCAACCGTTCCAACTGCGACAAACGGTAGAATTTCGTAAATAAATTCAGTTTTGTTGTATTTGGTCAATAGCGCTTGAGCAACCTTGAATGCCACCCCACAACCTGCAAGATAGGTCAAATGTTCAATTTGGCGTGCAGACAAACTCTCATCCAAGGCATTTGGAGCTTTTGGATTAATAATCGCATAAGCCGGCGGTAATTCTTCAGGGGCTTCGTGGTGGTCAGTGATTATGACATCTATAATTTTAAAACTGTTGATAAATCTTACGGCATCAACATCTGAAATTCCGCAGTCAACAGAAATTATCACTTTTGGCTTGACTGTTGTCATAAGCTTGATTAGAGCCTTTTTGTCAAAACCATGACCTTCATTTTCCCTATCAGGAATAAAGTAATGAACATTTGCGCCCAGAAATTTCAGTGTTTTATATAGAACAGAAGTAGAAGTCACACCATCAGCGTCAAAGTCGCCATAGATGATGATTGTTTCGGAGTTGTCAATCGCTTTTGATAAACGTTCTACGGTTTTATTCATGTCAGTAAAAACGTCAGGTGAAGTCAACTTCATCTCAAGCGGATGCAAAAACTCGTTAATTTCGTCCTCTGTTTTTAATCCGCGCGATAATAGTAATCTTTTTACCAACGATTTTTCACTAGTGTTTTTATCTTCTAAAATCCATTCTTTTTTCATATTCCCAAGTCCCTATTAATAAAATGATAGCACAGAAATTCAGGATATTAAATTATGTAAATTTCTTTTTATTTTGTAAAAAATAATCTAAAATGTTGTATACAAATAGAGTTTACAACTACGATGGAGGAATATACTTATGAAAAATTTATCTAAACTTTTTACCCTTAGTTTAGGTTTAGTGTTGGTTTCTTGCACAGTAGCAATGGCAGAAACAACTCAATTTACACCGCTAAACTTTAGCGACAGCTCATCAGTAAAAGCAACAACAAGCTCATCAACAGTTTCAGGTACTGAACCTAAAAAGACTGATTTGTTAGAACCAAGCCAAGTTGTAGCCGGTCCAAAAATGCAAAACGCTATTTTGCAAATTGATAATGCACAAGTTGAAATGAGAAACAAATTGTTGAACTACAGAACAAACTATACAGAAGTAGATTCAAAATACAACACAGTAAAATCCGAAAGAAAAGCAGCAAAAAAACAAATCAAATATGCTGAAAGAAAAATCAAAAACTTGGAAAGAGCAAAAACAAAAATCAGAAAAAACTTTGAAAGACAAATGAATATTTAGTTAGTTATTTGTTACAAAAAGGCTGCCAAGTGAGAGTTTGGCAGCTTTTTTGATGAAAATATTACGAAAATGATAACAAGGGCTTGATTTTAAAAAATGTTTATAGTACATTTGTTCATGCGGAAAGACTAACGCAAAACATAAGGGCTGCTAGCTCAGGTGGTTAGAGCGCACCCCTGATAAGGGTGAGGTCGGTGGTTCGAGTCCACTGCGGCCCATATTAAAAAAGACTCCTTAATGGAGTCTTTTTTAATATCTGTTGTTTTGAGTTTTGAAACATTGTATCTGCGCTATTGGGACGTACTCTAAGTATTCAGTGCGTGGTTATGAGCACTCTGCCGAGCAAAAGGTGACTAAATGTCACGTTTTGCGAGAGGACCTGATAAGGGTGATATTTTTTTGAGGTTTTACATACAATTTAACGCTACCAAATCCTCAAGTTCCTATTTATTAAATTTACTAGCAAAATTTTTTTTGATAGGGTTTAATACTAGATGTTAGAAAAATTTTTGAAAGGATTATATGAGAATAAATAGTATTAATAGCCATAGCGCATATCAAGGAAACATACCACAAACTAACAACCAACCAAAATTTACTGCATTAAAAAAGATTAATTTCTTATATGACTTTAATCCTAAAAAATCACTTGAGGATGCAGAAATTTTATTAGAATTTAAAAAATCCGAACCCCTAAAAAGATTTTTTGAAAAATACGATGGAATTGCAGAATTTGCCGAAAGTCACGGAGGCTATTATTATAAGACAGAACCTTATGCATGTTTAAAAATAAAATATAATCCAAATCCTGTAGAAAAAACTATCCAAAAAGAAATCAAAGAACCTGAAAAAATCATAGAAAAAGAAACAAAAAATAAAGGATTATTTAATAAAATAAAAAATTGGTTAATAGGTAAAGATGAAAATAAAGCTCCAAGAGTTGAAAACCATATAAATAAAACTACTTTAAAACCACCAATTGAAGAAATTTTTATTGATGACGGTACGTATTTCTCTTCAAAAGCAGATTTATATGAATCTGTAAATGGATTAAAACAAAATATTAGAAAATTAACTGATGCTAGTCTAGAATATAAACGCAATCTAATGTTAGGAGAAAAACTAAAAGAGCAACAAAGAACAGAACACCTAAAGAAAGTTCATGAAGAATTAAAAGATTGGCTATAAAATTCATTCAACCCATGGGGTTGAAAATTGTAAAAAATAGTTTATAATAAAAGAGTAGGGAGAGGTCTTTCGACCTCTTGCACAATCCCTACAATAGACTTGTAATAATAAGTATTAAATGTCCTAGTACGATTAGGGCATTTTTTACTATTGTAATTATTTATAAATCTGCATTTGTTCTATTTGCTATTTTATTTTTAACTAGCAAAAAATTTTATCACCTGTTTTAATACAATATTCGCGAAAATATTTAACATTAGGGATAAAAATGAACATAACAAAAATCGGATTTTACACAAATAACATTCAAAATTTCAACACACAAAAACCAAAAACTTTAAAACAAGATTATTCAACTAACACGATAACAACGCCAAAAGCATACACCCTGCCTGCCATTGCGCCAAACTATATGGCAAATATAACTTTCCGCGGGAAACTTGATTGGAACGAAATTGCCAAATATACAAAGGATATGGGCAAACGTATTTATTCAAAACGTCACGTCACAAACCTGTCTCAAGTTCACGAAGGTGCAGGCGGAATAACCGCAGGACGAGGATTGCCGGAAGAATGGATTAGCAGAATAAAAGACCCTGCAAAATTTGATAAAGATAATTTTATCATCGAATTTGGAAAACTTTTTGAACAAGAAAGAGCTTTTGCAGATGCGGACAAATTACAAGCAGGTTTAAAAGATTTATTCCAAAAACATGGAATTATTGATGAAAAAACTCCATTTTCAGTAAAATACATTGGGCACGGATTCCAAGCATGGGCTTATAGAATCGGAATAGGGAATGACCCAAACACAGGTGTTGTCACAAAGTTATTCAAGCATAACAACAACTTTTTACAAAATCATGGCAACCACACAGAACAAAACCTTGCAGAATATGTAAAAGACTGCGCAGGAGATTCAACAGAATTTGTTAAATATTTTTATGGAGATACAAAACACGGTTTAATGACCGTAAAATACCTGCCTGACACGATAGAAGCACCTTTGCACAAAACAGATTTGAGCGACTATGGTATCGGCTATGGAGATGATTTTCCGAAAAACAGAAGAAACGGCTGGATTTGTGATTACGGCGGAATTGAAACTATTTCCAACCTTATCGGTAACAAATCCGCACAAAAGGTTCACTCTACAATAAAATATGCTCCACCTGAAGAAAGAATAAACTTGTTTAACCAAATTATGGCTCAACATGACGGTTCTGATGAATTTAAAGACAAGGCTATCGGACTTGTGCATAGTATCAAACACCTACCGGAAGAAATGCAAGCTAAATTGTATCAAGATTGTTATAATTTAGGCAGTCACAGGGTGAATATCGCACTAATTCAGTGTATTAAATATTTCGACAAATATCCTGAACTATCACCACTGATTGAAAAACTCGTGACAAATGTTGATGATATCAAAGCGCAAGAAAATATCGCAAAGGAAATTAAACACATTCCTGACAAATTGCGCCACCAATTCTTTGAAGAATACACCGACACAAAACATTCTGCGATAATAAAATATTTGGCAAGAAATATTAACCAATACTACAGAAATATGCCAAATCGTGTACACATATATGACACGTTTGCCGAAAACGCTGACCCTTACGCAAGTGTAGCCCTGATTAACTCTATGAAATATATGAGCAGCAGTCATTTTGGCGAATATTTTGAAAAATTCTTCTCAAAAAATGACGACATGGTTAATACGTCACTTGCGCGTTCAATAGACTTGTTAAACGAAAATCCGAAACTTCAACAACAATGGATTGACAAACTATTAGACTGCGACAGCTCACAGGTTACAACAGGATTAAGTGAAGTTATTCCATTCATAAATGAAGAACTTCGAGGTCCGTTGTTTGAAAAACTTGTTCTGTCAAAAGACAAAGTTACAAAAGAATTTTTGGCAGAAAATATTACATCTTTGCCAAAATATTTGCAAACCGACGATATGGTGAAACAACTTTTGGACGGCGCAGACAATATGGTAAGAGGCTCTTTAGCTAACACAATTTCCAAATTGCCTGATGGAAGACAAAAAACATCTTGGACAAAATTGGTTTTGGATGGCGCAGATGACTTCATCAGAAAAACGGTTTTAGGAGAATAAAAAAGGGGAAATAATGAGAATATCTGCAATACAACAAACTCAAAATAATTCAAAAATAAATATCAAAACTAATCACAAAACAGCACATAACAGTTTTGTTAATGCGCCAAGTGCAAATGGGCTGTCTTCTTTAGCCAATGTGTCTTTTAGCGGACTGGTTAAAATTTCACCGAATACAAAAATGAGAATGTATGCTGAGCAATTATTGACAAATTTAAAAGAGAATCAAAAAGTCTTTATCACCGCAGATTCAAAATACCTGCCATTTATGAATATTTTATCAGAAACCGCATATAAAAAAGGTTCAGGCAAAGTTCAATACCAAATTTTAGAACCTGAACTTGAGGCACTGAAAAAGAAATACAATATCACAGAAGATTTTGACTACAAAAAAACTCAAAAAGAAACCTTGAAAGGAGCAAACGCCTTATTCTTCAACTTTTCAACAAAAAATAATCCTTACAAATTATCAGGATTAACTTCCACAGAGGAGGCAAAAGAAGTTGAAAAAGTTCAGTCAAAAATTCCGCAAAGAATTTATGACAAATTCAAAATCAATCCGCAAGAAATTTTCAAAGATGCACTTGACCTAAAAGATGGGCAATCCGTGTGTATCATTGCAGAAAGAGAACATTTGCCTTTCGTAACCAAACTTGTTGATTACCTGTATTCAAAAAATAAAACAAAACTGGTAAACGTAAGTATTTCAGGTGATGAAAACGTAAGTATGTTAAAACACGCTAAAGATAGTGTCCTAGAGGAATTTCCGACTATTGAAAAATTAGCAAATGAAGAGTTTACCAAAAGAGATACTGCTTATTTAGAAATAAATGCAGGATTTCAAAATGCAATGAAAGGCGTTCCGACAGAAAGAATAACCAAATGGTCAAAAACCAGAAGTGCAGCATTGGCAGAGACTCGCAATATCAGGTTCAACGAAACCCCATGGCTCATTTATTATATTCCGACAACAAAAACTTGCCTTTCGGCTTATCCTGAAATCAAAGACCCTCTAAAAGCCATTGAAACCGCCTATATCGAGGCAAACAAAATCAACAGAACAGGAGCTTTTGGAGAACACAGAAAAAATTTAATCGACAGGACAAACAAAATGAACGACCTTGTAAAAAAAGGGTTCAGAACCTTCCACTACGAAAGTTTCGACCCAAAAACAGGTAAACCTGACGGCAAGACAAATTTTGACGTCACACTTTCGCCAAAATCAATGTTTACAGGTCCACTTCTTGAATATAAGAAAAACAACCATTTAACCATCCCTAATATTCCAACAGAAGAAAGTTTTTCTGCACCGCTGGCAAATTCTGCAAACGGCAAAATAGCCGTGACAAAACCGCTTTTGATAAACGAAAAACTCGTGGATGGAATTACTCTTGAATTTAAAGACGGAAAAGTTGTAAAAGTCAGCGCAGATAAAAATGAAGATGTGTTGAAAGAATTTATTTCTGCACACAAAAACGCCGATAGACTGGGAGAAGTCGCACTTGTAGCAGATTCACCAATCGCCAAAACAGGTAGATTTTTCAATACAACATTGGTTGATGAAAACGCAACTTGCCACTTAGCTTTAGGAAAAGCTTATAGCTCTTGTATTGAAGGCACAAGCGATATTGCAGATTATAAAGAGTGCCAAAAATTCTTAAACCAAGAACACATCAACATATCACCTGTTCATAAAGATTTTATGGTCGGCGGAAACAACGTCAAAATAACCGCAATCAACCCAACCACCGGCGAAACCAAAACCTTGATTGAAAATGATAAGTTTATGGTGTAAGGGTTTAGAATTTCATTTATACCAAAGCGGGCGGAGAAGTAAACTTCTCCGCCCGCAACACCATTATTTAGAGTATGAAAAATTATTTAACAGTCAATTTCTTAACTGATTCTTTTGTTTCGTACATCTTAGGTGCTTGAATTTTCAAAACACCATGTTCTAATTTAGCTTCAGTTTTTTCAATATTTATATCTTGTGGCAAATATACTGACCTTGAAAATTCACCATATTTGAATTCAGATTTTTTGTAACCTTTTGAGCCTTCTTCGTTTTCTTCCTCTTTTTTGGCTCTTATGGTGATTGTGTTTTTCTCAACATCAATATCTAAGTCTTCTTTTTTAACACCTGGCAATTCTGCACGGATGTCATATTCTTTCTCTTTGTCAGTAACTTCTACAGGCATTGATAATTTATCCATATCTTCGTCATAACCAAATTCTGGGTAATAACTGTCAAAATGTCTGTTCAAAATTGAACTAATTTCATCATTAACGGATTTAATAAAATTGTCCGGTGTTCTTTTAACTAAAAATCTCATAATCGACTCCTTTCAATTTCTTTCTCTTATCAACTACACTTATATTATTGTTCCATTTTTGCAAAAACCCGCCTTTTTTAACCAAAAATTAACAATTGAGTTTATTTTGTCTCTCACATACGAAGAAACAATATATAAACGTAACTGTCATTCTGAACTTTACAAAGCGAACCATTGAGCTAGAGCGAAATGTGTGAGCCTGTATGCGGGCGCAGGCTGAGCTGATTCAGAATCTTTTCCATATTAATAATTCAACAAATATTACTATTGATAAATCTTAACTATTGAAAGGATTCCGAACTAGTCTTGGATTATTGGCGGCTCGACCGGCTCAACGCAGCTCTCGCCAAGACGTGCTGGGTTCGCTACGCTCACACGGCGCACTTGCCAAAATCC
>CABUXT010000043.1 GCA_902495705.1 uncultured cyanobacterium | reverse complement strand
CCGAATAACTCGTCACTTCGTTCCTCAAACAAATTCGGCTTTTGTAGTTTACTCGTTTTGTTTGATTGTTCACTTATGGCTATTGTCGGATTGTTGACCGAAGTGTCACAAAATCATGTCATTACGAGGAGCCTTGAAGTGCAAATGTCGTATTGATTTTTACGGAGTGACGTCCTGCAAATGATACTGTCATTCTGAAAGGGTTAAAAATCTTGCCAACTTGTTTGGCTTAGATTTTATCCTGTTCAGAATCTCCTACAGAACATATTAAGGCTATATATAAATAATTATCTCTCCTCTTGATTAGAAAAATTTTCCATGGCACAATTGCCATAATAATAATAGAGAGGATTTTATGGAAAATTTTATTAGTGAAAGTTGGGATAAAGTATTAGGTGATGATGGCATAAATTGTGCTAAATCGGCTTTAGAAAAAGCTTTGCAGGATAAAACTTTTTTTACTCCTGCGCGAGAAGATATTTTTAATGCTTTTAAATTCACTCCGCTTGAAGATGTGAAAGTTTTAATTCTTGGGCAAGACCCATACCCTGACCCTAATGCGGCGCATGGCTTGTCGTTTTCAAGCAAATACAAACGCAGACCGCCTTCACTTAAACATATTTTTGAAGTTGCCGCTCCAAATCATGAGTTTACGACAAACACCCTTACAGGTTGGGCAAAACAAGGGGTTTTGTTGCTTAATATTTCACTAACTTTTGACAAAGAATCTACTCTTTCTAACAGGATAAAAATTTGGAAAGAGTTTATCGATAGGGTTTTCGGAGCAATAATAAATCGAAATAAACCGCTGGTTGTTATGCTGTGGGGGGAAAAGGCTCAAAAATATAAACCGGTATTTGAAAACTGCGGTGAAAATGTTTTGGTTTTGACGGCGTCACACCCATCAAGTTTCAGTTTTAATAAAGGTGATGAAAAATTTATCGAGTGTGACCATTTTAATAAGTGCAACAAGTTTTTAAAATCTCACAATCAAGAAGAAATCGATTGGACAAAGTTGTAACTGCCATTCTGAATTTTCATTAAACAATATAGACTATGTCACCCTGAACTCGTTTCAGTGTCTCTAATTGGTCGATTAAATCTTTTGCCCCGTGCTCTATTTGAGATTCCGAAACAAGTTCGGAATGACTGTACGTCATCTATGTCTTTCTGTATAGTTTCCTAGGTCGGCTTTACCAAGCCGACAAAATTTGATTGTTGGGTTAGTAAACCCAACCTACTTTATCACAGGTGATAAATGGGTTGGTGTTAATCAGCATTGATAGATTCTGAATCTACGCAGTCGCATAAAACGTGACTCCACTCCGTTCCGCACTTTGCTCCTGCTGTTCAGAATGACAGCACGGCGATTATTTCTTCTGTCGACCATGTCACCCTGAACTCGTTTCAGGGTCTCAAATTGGTCGTTTAAGTCTTTTGCCCCATGTGCTATATTTGAGATTCCGAAACAAGTTCGGAATGACGATACTTTCTTTGCAGCATTTGTCTAAACCTTATGCTAAACTTTCTTTTTCGATTTTTTTGGATGCTTCGTGAATCCTTTCAATGTCTTTTAAAGAGTCAGGATTTTCAAGACTTTTCAAAAATCCTGTTTTTGCATAGTGCATAAAACAAGGTTCTTGCGAATATTCAAATTGAGCTTGCAATTGAGATGCCATTGCCTCTTGCTCCGTTCTTGATTTTAGGTATTTTGCCAAATCAATTTGACCGTCATGATTATAATACCCAACTTTGTCAAATTCATTGAAATAGGTTTGAATTGTTTTGGTTTGCTTGCTGTCTTTTTTAATCAAGCCTAATTTATCGATTAATTTTTGTCTTAGATTTATGAGATTTTGTGTATATTCTTTTCCCATTTTTTCATAATATGGTTCCAAATCTTCAAGAGTTCCCTTTTCTAAGCAATCTTTTACCATTCTAAGGTGGGTTAGGGTTTCATTGTTATTTGCAAGTATTTGTTCTAATTGCTCCATTGGTACCATTTTAACCGCATTTATTGCAGTTGTTTTTTCTGCATTGATGTAATTTGTTCTCATTTTTTCAATTGCTTGTTCACCGATTGTTTCATGGCGTAGAACTGCCGCATTTTGTAGAAAGTGTTGGAGTTCGTGGCGAATAAATCCAAAAATGTTCCCTTTTGAAATTTTTAGGTTTTGCATTTTTGACATATCAACTACAATCATATTTGTAGTTGGCATGTAAGCACCAAGTGCCTCTCCCTGAATTTGAGGAACTCCTGAAAATGGTGGTCGAATATCTGTTGATAGTCCTAATTTCTTAGTTAAAAGTTCATAAGCCTGCATCATAAAATCAGAACCTTCAAATTTTGAAATTGATTTTATATCTTCTGCGGTTATTCCGTTTTGAAATTTTCTGGCATAAATATAATGACTAAACGCATTTAGGTCTAATTGAGTCAAGTTTTTCGCAACTTTTGTATTTGGGATAATTGCGGTTAATTCTTGTATGGCATTTCCGCCAAAACTTGGTTTTGATGCTGCTTTTGGTTGAAAATTTGGAACAGAATAATTTGATATTTGCATACACACTCCTATTTTTCTTTTTGTAAAACAGATGAATGTGCGAAATTGCTCAAATTGTAAAGTTCTGTAAATTTACTTGTTATATCCTGTTAAATCTTTAATAACTTCACCTGCAATGATTAAGCCGACAACAGGCGGAACAAATGCGTTACTTCCGGGAATTTGGTGTTTTGCGGTACATTTTCTGACAGTTCCCGGAGGGCAAACACAGTGGTATTTACAGCTGATAGCAGTGTCTTCTTTTGGTTTTATCGGAATTTCTTTAGAATAAACTACTTTGACCCCTGATATTTTGCGTTTTCTTAATTCTGTTCTGATTACGCGCGCAAGCGGACAAACGGAAGTTTCTGAAATATCAGCTACTTCAAATTTTGTAGGGTCCATTTTGTTACCTGCTCCCATTGCGCAAATTATCGGAGTTCCTGCAGCTTTGGCTTTTTCGATTAGTGAAAGTTTGCCAACAACTGTGTCTATCGCATCTACAACGTAATCATATTGAGAAAAATCAAATTCGTTTTCGGTTTGCGGAGTATAAAATGTTTGATAAGTTTTTACATCAACATTAGGGTTAATGTCTAAAATTCTTTCTTTTGCGACATCAACTTTTTGTTTTCCGACAGTTTTGCGTGTTGCAAAAAGTTGACGGTTCAAATTTGTGATACATACCTTATCATCATCAATAATATCAATTGCGCCTAATCCGCTTCTAACAAGAGCCTCTACGACATATCCGCCGACTCCGCCGATTCCAAACACGGCAACTCGTGATTTTGAAAGCTTTTCGATACCTTCATTGCCTAATAATAATTCTGTTCTTGAAAATTGGTTTAACATTTGATTCTCCTCAGTAATTACAGATTATAATAAAAATAAAATCACCTCAATAAAAGATTTTTTGTATAATGAAGAAAAAGGAGTTTTATATGTCAGAATATATTATCGTTTTATGTACGTCAAATTCAAAAGATAGCGCAAAACAAATGGCAAAAACGCTTGTATCAGGCAAACTTGCGGCTTGTGTAAATCTTGTCGATAAAATCGATTCTATCTATAGTTGGAAGGGTGAAATCGTTGAAGATAGCGAAGTTTTGATGATAATAAAAACTCAAAAATCCTTGTTTGAAAAACTGAAAAATAAAATCGAAGAAATTCATCCTTATGAAACTCCTGAAATAATAAGTTTTGATATCTCAGAAGGCTCAAAACCATATATTGATTGGATTAGGGAAAATACTGGAATTTAGAAATTACCTCTTGACAATGAAAAAATTTAGGCATATTATACACCTACACCCAGTGAGGGTATCTCAAAACGATATCTAAGTTTAAAATCGAAATAAAATCAAAGATAATATCGAAAATGAAATGTAAACCCAATCATAAAAAGGAGGTAATATTATGAAAAATTTCATCATGGGTATGTTAGTAGCAGGAGCATTGCTATTTACAATGAATGCGACATTTGCGGCTTGTCCTGTTCAAAATCAATCAAAGACAACTTGTTGTGAAAAAGTTCAACAAACAGCAACAGAAGAAACTGCACAAGCGGTAGAACAAACTTGTCC
This sequence comes from uncultured cyanobacterium, assembly GCA_902495705.1. Lineage (GTDB taxonomy): Bacteria > Cyanobacteriota > Vampirovibrionia > Gastranaerophilales > Gastranaerophilaceae > Zag111. The sequence continues at coordinate 5,912 of CABUXT010000043.1, read as the reverse complement.
GAAAGAATGTACTTGTCCTTGTCACAAAGGCGAAAAATGCACATGTGACAGCAACTGTCCTTGTTGTAAAAATGGAACTTGCGAATGTTGCAAAAACTGCCAACAATCTTGTGATTGCTGCAAAAAATCATGCGACAAAACTGCAAAACAATGTTCAAAAAAACGTTTCTTAAAGAAACAAAAATGCAATTGTAAATAAGCAGGGTTTGGGCACTCTTCAAAGCATTTTGTTGAGTGCCTTTTTAATAAATTTGTCGGCATAATTTTGTCGATAAAAATTTCTATTTTATAAGGAGCAAAAAATGCATGCAGATAAACAAAAGGTAACACGACTTTTAAAAACTGTTCGTGGTCAAATTGACGGACTGTTAAAAATGATAGAAGAAGACCGATATTGTATAGATATAAGCACTCAAATTTTGGCAAGTCAGTCTATGTTGAAAAAGGTCAATTTAGAAATTTTGAAAGGACATATTTCTCATTGCGTTAAAGAATCTTTTGAAAGCAATGATGAAAAAGACAAACAAGCTAAAATTGATGAAGTTGTTAATGTGTTAGGCAAGATTATAAAATAGTTTACCTGCCGTCAAATTTTGCATCCACAAGTTCGTAAGATATTTTGTTTCCTTTTGTCTGTGGTACAAAAAATGCATCAAATCGAGAGTTTTCAGGGGAATATTTTGATAAAATATTTCTGATTGTCGCGCGCGCTTTGTCATGATACATTCTAGCTGCAATCATTCGTTCCCATTCGGATTCATTTGTGGCAAATTTCTTTGCTGTAGTGTAATCCATGCCGGCAAAATCTGCAATAGCATCGGCGCGATTTTTTATACTTCTGTTTACGTCTTCAATAGGTTTTGCAGCATTTTCTACGATTTCGGCAGATTTGCCCGTTAATATATATGTATCAACGTAGCCAAGGCTATTTGTGTGATAGAATGACCTTGTATAAGGTTTTTTTCTGTAGTCGGTGTCACGGTTGTTAAAAAATCTGACAATACGTTCGCGCAATGCTTTGCTTTGCGGTGTTTCTTTGGTTGGTTTTTGACTTTTTTGCGCTGAGTTATAATCTTTGTTTAACCAAGTTATAATTTTTCGTTGTAGCGTTTTAATGAGCTTTTGAGACCTTACTTCGTGGTACGCGCCATCATCAAGTTTTACATAATATTTTGTCGGATGAATTGCACAAAATGAAGTTTGTGGCAAATTTTGAGTTTTGTAGGCAGAAATATTTTGAATTTGCATATAAAATCCTTTGAAATTAACTTCAATGACCGTATAAAAACCTCTAAAAAAATATTTTGCTATTTTGTTAAAATTTTTGTGCGTAACAGAAAGTTACAATTGTAAAATTAAAAGTGTAAAATTTTTATGAGTATGTTAGATTTGAGGGTGTATTATTAGTTAAAGGAGGGTATATGAAAAATATTTTAAAAGCACTTCTATCAGTTGCGGTAATTGCAATTGGTGTAATGCCGGCTTTAGCTTTCCCTGATGTTAGTAAAGATTATTGGGCGGCATCTCAAATCAATTTGTTATCAGAACAAGGTGTAATTGTTGGTTATCCTGATGGAACATTCAAACCTGATGCAAATGTAACAAGAGCAGAATTTGCAGCAATGGCAATTAGAGCACTTGGTCAACAGCATACAAAAATTGCTCAACCTATCACTTATACTGATGTTGATGAAAATTATTGGGCATATCAAGATATTCAAAAAGCTGTTTATTTTGACTTGATTTCAAATTCAAAAGAAAATGACTTGTTTAGACCGGAAGATTCTGTATCAAGAGCAGAATCTCTATCCGTTGCAGTTAATGCTTTGACTACAGAAACAATTAGTCCTGATAAAGCAAAAGAAGTTATTGAAAGACGATACATTGATGCAAATACAATTCCTGAATGGTTCTTGATTCCGGCAGGTAAAGCTGAAATTTTGGGCATGATTGTTGTAGCTCCATCTGCTAAAAAAACAGCACTAGAGGCTGATAGACCAGCAACAAGAGCAGAAGTTGCTGCGATTTTGTTCAAAATGATGGAACAAGCAAAACTTAATCCAAATGCAAAATTAGCAGAAGCTATGAGAAAGAAAACAGGTGAAGGTTTTGTTATTGATGATGCTACAGTTCAAGGTAGTGTTGGTACAATTCCTGCAGGTACAGTTGTTCCTGTAAGATTAAAAACTTATATCAGCTCTCAAACTTCAGAAGGTGGAGCTATGTATACAGCTGCTGTTCCTCAAAACTATGTAACTAAAGATAAATATATTTTGGTAAGAGAAGGTGCCGGACTAAGCGGTCAATTGTTGGATGTTCGTCCTGGTAAATATTTTGTAAGAAATGGTGTTTTAGTTTTGAAAAACGCACTTATTACAACTGATAATGATCAAACAACAGCATTTAATGCAATTGGTGAAATCAAAAAAGATCGTAATTGGTGGATGAAGTTTGTAAGATGGGCATTCAAGGGTGAAAAATTAGAAGTTCCTGCTGAAGGTACTGCTAATATGAAACTTCTTCAACCTTTGAAAATCGACCTTACTAACGGTTGGATTTACGAATAAATCAAAGCAATAGCTTGAAAAGTAAAAATAAGGTGTACCGTATTGGTGCACCTTATTTTTCTGTTGTGTGTACATATTTTGTAAAACTTTTGAATAGCTAATTGAAAAAGTGTAAAAAATACTGTATCATGTGTATGTATTAATTATATATTTGAGGAAGTTTACTTTGACAAAGATGGATTTTAAGATGAAAAAGGGTTTCTCTTTAGTAGAAATGATGATTGTTATGCTTTTGATTGCGGTTGTATTGGCAGCAAGTGCACCAATGATAACAAGAAAAGTTTCAAGGGAACGATCAGATAGAGTTTTTGATGCATTGAGTTCTGACCCAACTAATGCTGTCGAATATATTAAAGGTCGTGGACAGCGAATATTTATGAATGGTAGGAAAGATGGTTATGTTGGCATTGTAGAATCCGGCGTAACTATTCCTGCAAATTCAGTTTTGCTTGGAAAAAATACGGTTAGTAATTCTTCGGATGGTGTAGCTGCAAATCTTATTGGTATTGGGTTTGATACAAAGAATGAGTTGGGTTCAGTGGCTATTGGATATCGTGCAGCTGCAAAAGGTGATTCTGTTGCAATTGGTCGAGAAGCTATCAACGAGGGTAATAATACTACATCTATAGGTGCATCAGCACTATCGCAATCATTTCAATCTGTAGCTATTGGTTACAATGCTAAAGCTCAGGCAAAAAATTCTATAGCTATTGGTGCAAATTCTTGGACAGGTCTTTGGAATTCCTCCAGTGCTGCAGTAAATTCTGTAGCTATCGGATATGGTGCATATGTTGCTACATCTGCAGAAAATTCTGTCGCTATCGGATATAATGCAAGAGCTGACAAAAGAGATAATATTGTTTTAGGTACGGAAAGTTCAACTGTTTATATTCCGGGGAATTTGATTGTTGATAAAATATCAGTTCTTGGTGGAAAACAAGGCGGTTATGCAATATTGAGAGAAAATGGCAAATTGGCAGGTAAAGCTCAATATCAACGTTTGCTATTCCCTGTTTGGTCTCATGCCGGATTTGAAACTGATAAGTTAAGTGGTGATAATGAAGAGTCTTGGAACCGTCATGATAGAAGTATTTACTTTGGGTTAGTTGATGATGGCAACGTTGAATTGGGTGGACATTCTATCTCTGCTCAACCTGGTTGGTATCGTGGTAAAAAATATTATGATGCCTATAAGACAGGTTTGTCAGACCGCCGTTTGAAAAATGTTGGTGCAGATTTTACTGCTGGGTTAAACGAGTTAGAACAGTTGAACTTTTATCACTATACTTTCAAAGATGATAAAGACCAAAAACCGCAAGTTGGTGTAATGGCTCAAGATTTACAAAAAGTTTTCCCACAAGCTGTAACTAAAAATTCTGAAGGATGGTTGCAAATTCGTTGGGACGATATGTTCTATGCGGCAATTAATGCGATTAAGGAACTGAATGCAAAAGTTTGTGCTATAGCAAAAGATGTTACGACTTTGAAGGCTACGGCGGATGAGCACACTCAAGCTTTGGAGGCTCAAGCTAAAACAATTGAACAGCAGCAGGCTGAGATTAAAGCTTTGGCAGAAAGAGTTGAAAAACTTGAACATAAAAATAAATAAGGATAATAAATAAAGATGATGAAAAAAGCTTTTACAATAAGTGAAATGATGGTATGTTTGGCTATTATGGCAGCGTTAGCAGCGTTGTTTCTGTCAGTAATCAGAGTCAAGCCAAACTCTAATATGGTAATGTTCCGTAAGGCTTATAATGTTACCTCTACTACAATTTATGAAATGATGCAAAGTGCTGTATATTATGAAGGTGGCTCTTTGAGTAATTTAGAAGAATCTTCTGAGATAATTAATGGCGAAAAGCCAAAAGGAGTTTCAAAATTTTGTAAGGTCTTTGCAAATTTTGTAAATACTGTTGATACTCCAAATTGTAGTGTCGGAGATGGTCCAAGTTTTACCACACTTGATGGTATTGCATGGTACTTCCCTCCGAAAACTTCTTCAGGTAACTTTTCAGGTGAAGAACATATTAGAGTGGATGTAAACGGACCTGATAACAATCCAAATTGTCATGAAGGTGATAGCAATTGTAAAGAGCCGGATGTTTTTGATATTTATGTAGCCTCATCAGGCAAATTGTATATCAAAGACGAAATTGCAAAACAATATTTAAAGAACTCAAGAAGAATTTCAAAATAGAGGATTTATGAATTTTAGAAAAGCGTTCACTTTAGCAGAAGTAATGTTGTTTTTGATGATTACTGCTGCAGTCATATCAATAATGTTTGCCACAACTAAGCCTAAACAATATTTAGACCAAAAGGCTGTCAAGACAAAGTATGCTACAGCTTATGATGCATTGAATATTGCGGCTTTTGATATGGTATATAAAGATGAAACAAATCCGTTTATAATAACCGAAGAGGATAAAAATACAGGTAATACAGATCATTATCAAAAACTTTGTAAACAAATTGCCAGTTATGTAAATAATAGTTCAGAGGCATGCAGAATTCCTGCACTATCAAATAATGTGACTTATTTGAAAAATGAAGATGTTGATTTTAAAACCTTGACACCTAATATTGAATCTTTGACGGGCATGAAGTTTTATTTTTCGCAGTTAATTACTGACGATAAACTTCCAGTTGAAGAAAGAAGTTATTATGATGCGGAAACCCCTGATTTTACATTACAGTTTTTCATGGTTTATGTTGATGTTAATGGTACGGAGTATCCAAATAGGGCGCACACAATTAAATATGACCAAGAGAAGAAAAAAATGCCTGACGTGTTTGCGTTTGCGATTCTTCCGACAGGAGATGTAATTCCGATGGGTATAGCAGAATATGATGCGAAATTTTTACCTACACGAATTTCGTATAGAGAAAATAAATCAATTTATTTTTCACCGTATTACTCCTATAGGCAAGCTAAACATGCTGCTTGGCATTGGTATTCTCCATCAGATACAAATACAAAGTTCAAAAAGACTCTGTCATATACATATAATGACTACATAAGAGAAATTATGGAGCGTAATGGTACACAGTTGTATAATTTCAACAAGGATAAAATATATCCTGAAACTTATGACAGTGATTTATATCAAAAGTGTGAAATTCCTGCAGGTTCAGCTTTTACTTATTATGACATGTGCGGTTTAGCTTTTGATACTCCGAAGTTCGGCACCGCCCACTAATGTAGAGAGTGGAATTGTCAGGCTGAACGAACACATAGGTCTATGTCATTCTGAACTGCGGATTTTGGCAAGTGCGCCGTGTGAGCGTAGCGAACCCAGCACGTCTTGGCGAGAGCTGCGTTCAGCCGGTCGAGCCGCCAAT
>CABUXT010000042.1 GCA_902495705.1 uncultured cyanobacterium | reverse complement strand
TGCGGATTTTGGCAAGTGCGCCGTGTGAGCGTAGCGAACCCAGCACGTCTTGGCGAGAGCTGCGTTGAGCCGGTCGAGCCGCCAATAATCCAAGACTGATTCAGGGTCTATCCATTTGATTGTAAAATAGTACACGAAAGTCAAATTTTTAAATCAGCATTGATAGATTCTGAATAGGATAAAATCTACGTCGTTACACTCCTTGATTTTTAATCCTTTCAGAATGACAATAATCTACATTTGCCACACTTCGCTCATGCGGTTCAGAATGACAGTTAAGTATACGTAGCTTTGCAAGACTGCGGCAATCCATTAAGCTACAAACTGACATCACCACCCTCCGACACTCCCATCCTTTTGTCGGATTTTTTCATTTGTGACATCCTCCGATTAAATTATTAAAAATTTGACAACGAAATTAATCAACCATGCGGTCAAAGCATGATTTAGAGCATGATTGAGAGATTTTCTAAATCGAAAGGTTTAGATAAGTCCTTCAATCTTAGATTTATCAATAATCAATCAGTGCATGGATTTAAAAACCCTCTAAAAAGATTAGTATATAAAGTGTAGAGAGCAACATTAAATAAACGTGGGGGAATAAATAATGAGAGATTTTAACAAAAAATTGAGAGTTGTACTTATAGATGATAATGCAAACCACTTGAGAGGTATCAAAGAATTAATCAACCTTGAAAGCAGTTTTGAAGTAGTAGGAACAACAACAAGCGCAAACTTGGGTATCAATTTAGTTAAAAAATATCATCCTGATGTTGTATTGATGGATATCAATATGCCGGAAAAAGACGGTTTGCAAACTATCCAAGCAATCGAAAAACTAAATCTTTCAACAAAAATTATTGCCTTGAGCGGTTATGATGATTCAGATTTAATCTATAGAGCAATGAAATTAGGCGCAAAAGGTTATGTTCTAAAAACAATGGCATCAGTAAAACTTATCAATGCGATTGAAGAAGTTGCAGCAGGCAAAATTTATCTTCCTTCAGTTTTATCTACAAGATTTTTCGAATACTTCCAAACTACAGCAAAAGAAGAATCAAAAAATACAGAAGGCGAAAACTTGCTTTCAAGCTTAACTATCAGAGAAAATGAAGTTCTTGAACTTTTAACCGAAGGTATTAACTACAAGAGTATTGCAGGAAAACTAATTATCTCTGAAACTACAGTTAAAACTCACGTAAATAATATTTTCCAAAAATTACAAGTAAATGACAGAACAAACGCTGTATTATACGCAATCAGCCACGGTTTCAAAACCAGCAACAAAACAGCAAAAACACAAGCTATGAGTGCTGTATAATAATCTGACAGATATAGTAAAAGGGTTCTGCTATTTTAGCCGAACCCTTTATTTTTAGAGGCATTATGACTATAGAATTAACCAAAGACCAACTTGAACAACAAATCAGATGCGTATCACACGAAATAAGAAACCACCTTTCAATCTGTGATATGTATTCTCAAATAATCAAAAGGAACCTTGAAAAATCAGGGATAGAGAACTCCTCTATTGATAACGCTATCAACTGCATCCAAAATTCTGTCAAAATTATTGGTGCGAATCTGCTTGATTTGAAGTCACTAAACAACTACGCACCAAAAGTTGTTGATTTAAAAAATATTGTTGAAAAAAGTGCCGAAATGGGCAAAGCCTACGCGACAGAAAAAGATATCGATTTTGAGGTTTTTATAAAAAATAGTGCAAATATTGAAATTGATGATTGCAGATTTTTGGCCTGCCTTGTAAACATTATAAAAAACGGCATTGAATCTATTGAAACGCGCGGAAAAATCCAAATTTTGGCAGAAGTTAAAGAAGATTTTGCGACAATAAAAATCGGAAACAACGGCAAACCTATTCCAAAAGAAAAGCAAAAAGAAATCTTCAAACAAGGTTACACGACAAAGAAAAACGGTTGCGGTATCGGACTTGCGCTGTGTAAAAGCTTTTTAGAAAGTCAAAATGCCACAATTACACTAACCAAATCCACCAAAGAACTCACACAATTTGAAATAAAAATACCTGTGGAGGGGTAAAAGGTTATAAGGCATTGTCATGCCAACCTAAATAACAGGCTTGCCTTCCTGACATCTTGCCTTCTGAGCCTCTTGCAATTACCACGGATAGCTTTTATCAATCTTCCAACCTGCACGGCGAATTTTCTCTGCACAACAAGAACCACCTCCATTTGTCTTATTACAATATTTATCTATAGTTGCCCTATTTGAAGTATACCCATAAGGCTGAATACCGGCACCATCTTCGTTTACACGAGTCAAATAAAACACATCTCGCCCAATTCTATTTGGACCTTCTGCACCATTTATATCTACAATAATATAATGTATTTCAATAACTTCTCCATTCTCATTTCCACCTGAAGTAAACAAAATATACAAAAATCCGTCAGGAGTATAAAATGTTGCACGCTCTCTGACAGAAACAACAGCAGTAGCTATAGATTTTCCACTGACATCTTTAAAAGGTTGAGATGATTTGTATCCGCATTGTTGATAAGTTGTGCAATATATTGAGGATTTGATATAGGGTGCCCAATATTTGTTGAAATATTCTTGCCCACCCATTGCAAAAGATTCCGTTAGTGATGGCTCACCAACCTCATCAAACGACATCTTATATGCCTGATTTAGCACAGAAATTGCTTTTTGGAGCTTGGTTACAGTTACATGTTTTTGATAATTCGTAATCCGATTTGGTATTGTCATCGCAGCAACTACACCGATTATTCCTAGTGTTATTAATACTTCCGATAAAGTAAAACCAAACCTAGCTCTAGATAGTGGCAAATTTACGTGCATAGCACCCTCTGCTAGCGTAAATCCAAATTTATTTTCAAAAACATTCCGATTAAAACTCATACAACCTCCAATTAACAAACTTAAATATTGTTGTGTATTTTTACACATGTATTCCCATTATTGCACATGACTTACCCATAGTCAAGATAAATGTGTATATTTATAGCAGGAGGAAGAAATGAGCGTTAGAGAAGATGTTAAGTTGCTACTTGCAAAAGAGGCAATGACGATGAAAAAACTTGCCGAGAAAATGCAAGAAAAAACAGGCTATCCCTACAACCTCAAAGTAATCTCCGACAAACTTGCCCGCAAAACGTTGAAATATGAAGAATTTAAGGTTATTCTTGATATTTTGGATTATGATATTGAATACAAAAAACGCGGATAAACAAGATTAATATGTTCAATTAAAGATGCTGAAACAAATTCTGAATGACAAAGACCTACTTGTTCAATTGTCGCACTCTGCTCCTGCTGTTCAGAGTGACAAAAGAGGAAATGTCATTCTGAAAGCTTAGAAAATTTGTGTGAGTTCACGAACACATAATTTTCTTGCTATTCAGAATCTATCAATGTTGATAAAAAAAATTGCCTTTAGCGTACTATTTTGCAATCAAATGGATAGACCCTGAATCAAGTTCAGGGTGACAATAACCTACTTGTCCAGTCTCTCCGGATGGGAGAGACCGAAATTGTTTTTGAGTGGGACGCGAAAAACTACAATTTCGAGTGAGGGTTCGGACAATGCAAGAATATATTTGTGAGTCTTTGAACCCCTCTCCTCACTCCTCAGCCATACGGCATGCAGTCTCACTCATTTCGCAAAGCTCAATGGTTCAAACTAGTATCCCACAAGGGGCGAGGATGTTTTATCAACCCCTCACCCTGGACCTCTCCCTAGGAGAGGGTATAAAATACTGCCCTAATCCACTTTTCCACGCAACTGACCGCAAGCAGCATCAATATCAGCACCACGTTCGAGTCGCACAGTAACCTTTTTGCCTGAATGCTCCATCAATGACTTAAATTTCATAATTGAATTATTTGATGGACGCTTATAATCATTCTTTTCTGTCGGATTATACGGAATCAAATTGATATTACATTTGATATCCTTTAGGTACGCAGCAAGTTGTTTTGCTGATTCAACCGTGTCATTCAAATCCTTAATCAAAAGATACTCGATAGTAATTCTTCTGCCGGTCTTTTCTACATAGTATTTCAAAGCTTTGTGCAGTTCATCCATCGGATATTTATTTTCAATTTGCATCAATTTCTTACGCGTTTCGTGGTTTGATGCATGCAATGATAGTGCCAATGTTGATTGCATATCAAGGTCAGCAAGTTTTCTGATTTGCGGAATAATACCTGATGTTGATACAGTCAAACGTCTTGCACCGATTTGAAAACTTTCGTTAAATAATTCCATCGCTTTTAAAACATTATCCAAGTTCAACAAAGGTTCACCCTGTCCCATAAACACAACATTTGTGACCTTCAATCCTGTATCTCGCTGGATTGTCAAAACCTGTTCAATAATTTCTTTATAAGACAAATTTCTGATAAAACCGCGTTTGCCTGTAGCGCAAAACGAACAATTAACAGCACAACCGACTTGAGAACTAACACAAGCCGTCAAGTTTGCGCGATTGTCAAAACGCATCAAAACTGTCTCAACACATTCTCCGTCAGGATATTCAAGCAAATATTTAATAGTTCCGTCAGAACTAACCTGTTTAACTTTTATTCTTATATCAGTAACATTTGCTACAGTTTTTAATTCTTCACGAAATTTCTTTGATAAATCGGTCATTTCATCAATATCTTTGACTGATTTTAAGTAAATCCAATTGTGAATTTGACGCGCTCTAAATTTAGTCGCACCAAGTGAATCGGTTATTTTTTCAATTTCTTTTAAATTTAATCCTGATAAAGTTTCCATACTTCAATTATCACATGCTAAAAATATTTAAACAATCTCAAGAAGTTTGGCTTTGTAAAAATTCAGAATTTCAGATTTTGCATTGAGTTCAAGCATTTTGAGTTCGGATTTTTGTTTCCAATCCATATACCCACACGTTAAAGGCAGAAAGGCAATAGGATTATCAGGAAAGTCGCGACAAATTTGCGGTCTGTTTTCATAATCAGGGCATTTGTTATCACTTGCAACTTTTGGACAATGGTAAAAGTAATATTTACCATCAGTTTCGCTATTTTGCAAAAATTCCACGTACTGAGGAAAAACCTTTTTGACTGCGTCCAAATTCTCATAAGGGATGAAAGTCTTTACAAATTGAGAGGCAAAATTATCGCCCTGACTAGCTTTTTGATTTAATTCAACAGGCGAAAACTCACTCACCGCAAATTTACAACAAACCCCACAACCAACACAGTGAGAATTTTTGCGCAAACTTTTCACAGACTGCAATTCATTAGGAATTTTTGAAAGTTCTCTATTTATAAGTTTCAACACGGATAATTGCCAAGTCTTACCATCAGAACCTTGAAGGTATTTGTCAAAAATTTCACCATTCAAACTTTTTGGTCTGAGTTCCACAATTTGAACCAACAAACTATTTGCAAATTCAAGAAAAACTTTCCTGTAATTTGCCTGCAAGTCAGCTAAATGAGAGGTCAAATTTTCCATCACTACACCACTTAGATATGACGTTCAATCGGATTTAACAACAAATCAGCAAGTCTGTCTGCTCCGACAAATCCTCTTTGAGACATAATTTGAGCAGCCAAAACATTGTCATAATCAACAAATCTGTGACGAACCTCAAATGAACCTTGAGAAAAATCGACAATAGCATAACATGCTTTTGGTTGAGGGGTCATTGGACGTCCTACACTACCAACATTTACAACAGTTTGATTTGTATTTGTTTGATATCCGCAAGGGACATGTGTGTGACCGCAAAGAATCAATTTTTCTGTAGTACCTTGAATAATTTCTTCAACCACATCAATTGGCATTTCAGGCAAAATATCTTCATTATTTGCACGAGGGGAACCGTGAACCAATAAAACCGTACAACCTTCAACTTCAAAACTCAACATTGGAGGAAGTTCAGCTAAATATGCTCTATGCGCATCATCCAAAGCCAAAACATCGTCAGCAATAGCATTTGCCATAACAGGATATTGAGCCTCCAAAAAATCAATAACTTCAGGACCGTACTGAGCAATCATTTTGTCTGTATTACCTTGGATTACTGTCCAAGTATTTTGAGCCATTACATAATCCGTAACCTCTTTAGGTTGAGGACCTGCCAGTGCGATATCACCCAAGCAAAATACATGCTCACAATTTTGATTAACTACATCATTCATAACAGCCTCAAGTGCTTGCGCGTTAGCGTGTAAGTCAGATAATACCGCAATTCTCATAAATCTTTCCCTCTCTTTTTTATGTGATACAATTATTTTATGATAAAAAGAAGAAAATCGAAAGAAATTTCAATAGGAAATGTAAAAATCGGTAATAATAATCCGATTAGTGTGCAATCTATGTGCAACACAGACACAAGAGACATTGCACAAACTTCACACCAAATCAAAGAACTGGCTGATGCAGGATGCGAGCTTGTCAGACTTGCCGTACTTAATAAAGATGCGGCTGAGGCAATAAAAACTTTGGTAAAAACTTCACCTGTTCCGTTGATTGCGGATATTCATTTTGACTACCGTTTAGCAATTCAATGTATTAATAACGGTATTTCAGCACTGAGACTGAACCCTGGGAATATCGGCAAACGTGAAAATGTGGAAAAAGTTGTAACTTTAGCCAAACAGCAAAACATTCCAATCAGAATCGGAGTAAACGCAGGCTCTTTAGAAAAAGACCTGAAAGAAAAGGATATTCCGCTTTCTGAAAAAATGGTTGAAAGTGCGATGAAACATATTCAAATCTTAGAAGATTTGGATTTTGACCAAATTAAAATTTCACTGAAATCATCCGATGTTTTGACAACTATTGAGGCTTATCGTCTTATGGCTCAAAAAGTTGATTATCCGCTCCATCTTGGGATTACAGAGGCAGGAACTTTGAAAAACGGATTAATTAAGTCTGCTGTCGGACTTGGCACACTTTTAGCAGAAGGTATCGGCGATACAATCAGAGTTTCTTTGACAGAAAATCCGATAGAAGAAGTTTTTGCAGGATTTGAAATTTTAAAAAGTTTGAAAATAAGGCAACACGGAGTCAATTTTGTATCTTGCCCAACTTGCGGAAGAACTCAAATTAATCTGATTGAACTTGCTAAAAAAGTTGAAAACAGATTTAAAAACCTCGATGCAAATATTACAATTGCAACTATGGGCTGTGCCGTAAACGGTCCTGGGGAGGCTGCTAATGCTGACTTTGGTATAGCAGGCGGCATCAACGAAGGTTATATATTTAAAAAAGGTGAGATTATTGCAAAAGTTCCGGAATCTGAACTTTTGGATAAACTTGAAGAAGTTATTACAAAATCATACAAATAATATATGACACTTTTTTGTAAACAAATTATAATATTGTTGCAATGGTTATGAAAAAAAAATATAATTAGGTATAAAAAAGAGGTGACTATGAAAAAATTATTACTGATTGCAATCGCAGCAGCAATTCCTACAATCGCAAGCGCAGCAGTTTCTGTAGACCAAGCATCAAACCCTGCAGTTTTGCAAAACAACGGCTACTCTGAAGAAATGACCAATATGGTAAATATGAGTAAAGCCAGAGCTATGGGTCAAGAATATTACACTAAAGACGAAGCAGCTTTCAAAAAACAAAATAAATTCGTAAGATTCTGGAGAAAATTGTATGTATATACAGACCCTGCAGCAGAGGATTATTCATTCTATCATCACAACATTGATGCAGTACCAAAATACTCTGATTTATAATAAAAAGTTTTTAACAATTCTGTTCGGTGCTTTTCTTCTATTGGGAAGCACCTGCAGTTTTGATAAGAGTTATGCGGTTGAATATGGTGTGATAAAATATAACAATAATTTTATTGATTATTCTAAAATTGATAAAGCTGAAACTTTGAAAAAAGCTGATTATTATTTTAACAAAGCACTAACAACCAGAGACGAAAACCAAAAGAAAGATTTTTTATTAAGAGCGAGCGGTGAGTATTTTATACTTACTCAAATTGACCCAAAAGATTTGTACCCAATAGTCCAAATGGCAAGGGTTTACGATTATGAAGACCAAAACAGTTATGCAAAAGCTTACTTTTTCAAAGCTCTGAAAATAGATAAACTCAACGCAGATACAAATTACTACTTTGGGGAATATTATTATTCTAGGGATGATTACAAAAGAGCTTTATACTTTTATAACATAGCTTTTGAAAATGGTAGCAAAGAAAATTTCAATGTACTAATCAAAATGGCTTTGATGTACGAAAAACTGGGAGACCTGCTAAGAGCAAACCAATATTATAAAAAAGCGTATCTGATGAAACCAAATAGTAGCGCACTTCCTGACAAAATCAGAGAACTTGAAGAGATTAAATACCGCAATTCGGGATATTATAGCAAAAGAAGGACAAAATAATGAAAAAAATATATTTAACAATTTTACTTATCGCATTATTTTCTGTCCACCCTTGCGCCCAAGCAGAAGATAATTACCCTACAGTAAACTTTCCGCTTGATATAACAGAACAAGTCAACGCTTTTGCTCCTCTAAATATTGATTCAAATGAAGTCGTATTCAAAAAAAGTACAACTAAAATAAATTCTATTGACCCCAGTTATAGCGCAAGTTTCTACCCCGGAGGGCGCGGAGCGAATAAACTTGTTGTATACACTCCAAATTTCGGTATCCACACAGGAACTAACGAATTTGGGACAGAGGCAATCGTTGAAGATAATATAGTTACCTCTCTTAGCGGTGCTGATTCTACTATCCCGAAAAACGGACTTGTAATAAGCGGTCATGGCGTTGCTAAAAATTGGATTACCCAAAATATTACAGTCGGTTCAAAAGTATATGTCGATATCTTAAACAGCACTTTGACCGTATACACAACCTCCGACAGCTATACTTATGAGGCAAAAGCGAAAATTAAAGAGGCTCAATCAATAATTGATTACTACAAAAGCACCGTTCCGAATTACAACCACCAACTACCGGAAAGTCACATTCAAACCGCAGAAAATTATTTAAAAATTGCAGATAACGAAAAACAAAACAGTACAATTTTGCGTCAATACACAGAAGAGGCAATTGATGCTGCTAATATGGCAATCAAAACATCTTTGCCATACATTAAAACAGAATTAAAAGGCACTTGGATTAGACCTACAGAAACCTCTAAAGAACAAATCATAGCAACTCTTGACAACATTAAAGCCGAAGGGTTTAACAGTGTATTTTTGGAAACTTATTTCCACGGAAAAACAATTTTTCCAAGCAAAACAATGAACAAATATGGCTTTACCGTTCAAAATGAAAACTTTGAAGGTTTTGACCCACTTGATGTTTGGATAAAAGAGGCTCACAAACGAGATATCAAAGTCCACATTTGGTTCCAATCCTTCTATGTTGGGAACCAACCACCTGAATCAAATCCGTCAAGTATACTTTCAGTTCGTCCGGATTGGGGAAACAAGACAAAGAAATTTGCATCATCTCCAACCGCGACAAAATCTGTATCAGAACATAACGGCTATTTTATCGACCCTGCAAACCCTGAGGTTCAGGAGTTTTTGCTTGAATTGCTTGATGAAATCATCACAACTTACAAACCTGATGGTATAAACCTTGATTATATCAGATATCCTAACGCAACAGCAGGCAACGACCAAAATGCTTGGGGTTTCACTGAATACGCAAGGAATGACTTCAAATCAGTTTATGGAGTTGACCCAGTAGATTTGACAACAGCAGATGCAAGTTGGTACGATTGGAATCAATACCGCAGAAACAACATCACTAATTTTGTGAAAAAGGTCGGCAAATTAGGAAGAGAAAAAAAGGTGTATATCAGCGCTGTTATTTTCCCAGATTTGGCATCTGCTTTAGCATCAAAACAACAAGATTGGAGAACTTGGTCAGCAAACAGTTATATTGACGGTTTCACTCCGCTATTTTTGACCTATGACCCCAAAATGCTTGCATCTATGATGAACGATGTTATGCGAATCAAAGCACCTTGCACTGACCTTTATGCAGGGTTGTTTGTAACGTTTATGGGTGGCGCACCGGAAGATTTAATCCGACAAATTTATCAAACCAGAATAATGAATGCAAATGGAGTTATTATATTTGACTACGCACATACAACACCGGTTTATGCCTCAACATTGATGGCAAGTGTGTTTAATGAGCAAAAGCCAAAATCACAAACCGTTGCGCAAAAAAAAAAGAAGTGGTGGAAGAAAAACAAGAAAGAAAGCCTTCAACAGGCAGGGTAATAATGTCCACCAACAATAAAGGATTTTGGGTATTTACTAAGCAGTAGTTCAGAGGGCTGGAAGGCAGGCTGAATAAAGATATTAAGATTGTAGGTCAGCATTGTGACAACATAGGATTTGTCATTCTGAAAGCTTAGAAAATTTGTGCGAAGTATGAGCACATAATTTTCTTGCTATTCAGAATCTATCAATGCTGATTTCTTTTGTTTTCAATCAAATGGATAGACCCTGAATCTAGTTCAGGGTGACAATGACATCCTCGCCCCTTGTGGGAGAGGAGTGAGGTGAGGGGGTCAAAGCCCTTCAAGTCTTTATTTTTCATGCACTCCGTGCAGGGGTGCTTTTGGTGGCAATAGCACCACGACACACCAACGTTCACATAAAACTAAAAACTCGTACAATAGCCGAATAACTCGTCACTTTCGTTCCTCAAACAAATTCGGCTTTTGTCGTTTACTCGTTTTGTTTGATTGTTCACTTTTGGCTATTGTCGGATTTT
>CABUXT010000041.1 GCA_902495705.1 uncultured cyanobacterium | reverse complement strand
AACAAAAGCCGAATTTGTTTGAGGAACGAAAGTGACGAGTTATTCGGCTATGGTACGAGTTTTTAGTTTGATGTGAACGTTGGCGTGTCGGTGGTTTTGCGGTGCTTTTGCCATCAAAAGCACCCCTGCACGGAGTGCTTGAAAAAGAAAAGACTTGAAGGACTTTGCCCCCTCTCCCTAACCCTCAGCCATACGGCACGCAGTCTCACACAACTCGCATTGCTCGTTGGTTCGGCTAGTGTCCCTCAAGGGGCGAGGGAACAGGTGTCATTCCGAACTTGTTTCGGAATCTTTTCAATAATCAGAATTTATCTATAACTACATTTGTTAAATATTAATTATGGAAAAGACCCTGAATCAAGTTCAGGGTGACAATTACAAATTAATCATTATGGATTACTATCCAACAATCAACTGAATCAACGGAGGGGCGAAGAGAAGTACACCAATTAGCACTGCGCTGATAGTCACAATCATAACTGCGCCTGCTGCGATATCCTTTGCCATTCCGACCATTCTATTAAATTTATTATGAAAAATCGCATCCAACGAAAATTCAATCGCAGAATTGAACATCTCTGCAGAAATCACTCCGGCAATTGTCAACAACAAAATACAAAATTTGTTAATAGAAAAATTCAAACAATATGCACTCACCAAAACCAATGATGCGACAAACAAATGGATTCGCAAATTACGTTCGCTTTTCAATGTCAAACGCATACCTTTTCTCGCATTTTTGAATGTATTAGAAAAATTTTGTTTCTTATATTTTGTCATATTTAATCCCCATACTTTCCAGTGCTTGTTTTTGGTGAGCAACTACAAAATCAAATTCTTCCTGTGTTTGGTGGTCAAAGCCCAACAAATGCATAATTCCATGGCTTATCATAAACACCAATTCTGTTTCTTTTGAGACCTCTTTCTTTTCAGATTCTTCAATTATCTTGTCTAATCCTATTATAATCTCTCCTAAATTAATTTCCAAGTCCAAAACGAACCTTTCATCTTCAGAAGAATCCGCAAATACCGCAAATGTAATAATATCAGCAGGATAATCCTTGTTGCGATATTCTTTATTTATTTGATGAGTTTTTTTACTATCCGTAAATAAAATATCAAACGCAACAGAATCATATTCATAACCTTGCAAACAGCAATTATCAGCGATTTCAGGACAGGTCATATAATAATCAAAAATCTTTTGTACAGATGTTTTTACAGATTCTATATCAACATCCCAGTCTTGATATTCGTTTTCGATAAATACGTTATAATTCATTATGCATCCTTGTTTTCATTATTTGAACCTTCTTGTTTTTTAGGTTCAGGTTCGTCACTCGGTTTTGGTTGTTTAGAATTTTCAAGTTCTTTTATTTTCTTTTCAAAATCTTCATCAAGAATTTTATTTGGCATTTCAATTTTGTTTTTCGCAAATTCCTCTGCAATATTTTCTTGATACTTGATTCTGTTATGTTGCATACCTCTTAAAATTCTGCTAAATGTAAGCGCGATAACTTTCAAATCCTTCAATGTCAGAGGGCTGTCTGCAAGTTGACCGTCATTCAATCTTTCGACAATAATTTTGTCGATAATATTTTCGATTTCTTCAGAAGTTGCACCTTTCATCGCGCGCACTGCAGATTCAACCGCATCTGCAAGCATAAGTATTGCAGTTTCTTTAGTGTTAGGTTTTGGACCTGTATAACGGAATTGTTCTTCCTTAACATTTTCAATACCTTCTTCTTGAACTGCTTGGTTATAGAAATATTTAGCCAAACCTTCACCATGGTGTTGCAAAATAAAATCGCAAATTACGCTAGGCAATCCGTTTTTCTTTGCAAGTTCAACACCGTCTTTAGGGTGTGCGGTGATAACCATTTTACTCAACCTCGGATTAAGTTTGTTGTGTGGATTTTCTATACCGAAATATGATTGGTTTTCTACAAAGAACAATGGGCGTTTTAATTTTCCTATATCGTGATAAAACGCACCAACCCTTGCCAAAATCGGATTTGCTCCGATTGCCTCGGCTGCTGCTTCACACAATGTTGAAACCATCAAACTGTGGTGATAAGTCCCTGGAGCCTCCATTTGCAAACGTTTCAATAATGGCTGGTTGTGGTCACCCAATTCAGCCAAACCGTAAGGTGTAATAATTTGGAAAGTGTTTTCCAAAATCGGAGATGCCCCTAATACGATAATTGAATTTAACACACCGTTTACAAAGATATAAGCGCAATTGCGCAAAATCAAATAATTACTTACATCAATCAAACACTTGTCGATAAAATACAAGCTGAGCATAATCAAAACACCTGCAATACCAAGGTTCAAACCAACCTTAATCAGGTCAACCCTTCTTGTATATTTGATTTTAGAAATTGTAATCATACCAATCAAAGAAAGGATGATAAATACAATCATAAATTGAGCATCATACTGCATACCAACCGTTAATACAGTTAGTAGCAAGGTCGCCAACAAAAATGAAACTCTTGGGTTTAAAAATATCGCAGAGATAATAATTACCCCAGGAATCGGCAATATATATGGAGAAGAACCTGTTGGCAATACAACCGCAGTAATACATGTTAATATAGTCAACATGCCTGCAAGCGACATATATCTGGGTTCTAAAAGTTTCTTTTCAAAGACTTTTAAATATGCTATAAAGATAAGTGTAACAAGCAATACAAGAATATAAATTGACAAAATTCCCTGCCAATTAAGCTCATATACATTGTACCCTGCCTCTCTTAGGGCATCTCGTTTTAACCTTGTTACCGGTTCACCTTCAAATACAATTTTTTCACCTTTTTGGAAGGTTACTTTATAAGGTTTCACAGCCTCTTGTGCGTTGACTTTTGCAATTTCTGTTGCCGCATCATCTACAACAAGATTCGGCACAATAACTTGTTCTAACAACGCTGTAATAACTGAAATTTGGCGTTTTGAAACATTTGTAACCAAATTGTTTTGAATAAGTGATTTGATATTGTCTTTTTCGTAATCGTTTTCAGTGATACCGACTTGCAAAATGTTTACCAAAGACAAAGATGCTTTATCAAAGGCTTCGCGCAAACTCGGCTCATCAACGTGAAGTAAAAAGTCAATTATAAAATCTTTTTTAGGATTATCAGACAAGTCAAAAAGAATGTTCAATTCATCAATTTTTTCTTTTTCGGTTGAATTTTTCTTTCTGATTTGAAGAACTGAATTTTGGATAGTTTCAAGGTTTGATTTAATAAAATCATCTTCTGCAGGAACCAAAATAGGTTCAACCTTTTGGGCTACTTCTCTTTTGTGCTGTTCCGTACGTTTCACATCTTCTACCGTCAAAGTTTTTTGAGCAACGATATCTTTCTTACTGATTCCGTTTTCAATAATACTTTGGAAAAAGAAGTTCTGAGATGCAACAATCGCAGTAAGCAAAACCGTAAAAGTGATTAAGTAAAACAATTTTACTGTTTTGGATGAGGTCAGAAAATCTCTTACCCTGTTTAAATATTCAGTTTTTATCATGTTTATAATCCTATTTTTACTTTTATTTTGATATATCAATTTTATTACTTATTTAAAATTTTTCAAGTGGGGGCAAAAGTCTTAATTTACAAAGCTTTAAGCTTATTTACTTTTTATCTTCACTTTCACTTGTTTCCATGATAGAATGAGCCTATGAAAAGAAAACCAATAGTAGCAATAGTCGGAAGACCAAACGTAGGTAAATCAACATTTGTCAATCGTCTTGTGGGTGCAAGACATTCAATTGTAGACGATTTGCCTGGGGTTACACGCGACAGAATTTATTTTGATGTAGAGTGGCAAAACAAACAATTTACCGTAATTGACACCGGTGGTATTATTCCGGGGGACGAAGATGATATTATGGTTTCAATTTTTGACCAAGCAAGATTGGCTTGCGAAGAAGCTGAAAAAATTATCTTTATTGTAGACGGTAAAGATGGAATAAATCCGATTGACTATGATATTGCAAATGTATTGCGTCAATCAGGCAAACCAGTTTTTCTTGCCGTAAACAAATGCGACAACCCTGAATCATTAATGATGACCAGTGATTTTTACTCATTGGCACTCGGTGACCCTGTCGGAATCTCGGCACTACACGGTTCAGGTGGGGTAGGCGACTTGTTAGAATTGGTTACAGAAGATTTTGAAATCCTTGAAGAGGAAGAAGAAGACAAGCGCATAAAAATTGCAATTGTCGGTCGTCCAAACGCAGGGAAATCATCTATCGTAAACGCATTATTAAATGCAGACAGAGTAATTGTTTCAGATGTTTCAGGTACAACACGTGACAGTATCGACAGCTATGTAACATACAAAGACAAAGAGTTTATTATCGTTGATACCGCAGGTATCAGAAAGAAATCAAAAGTTGATTACGGCGTAGAAAAATTTGCCGTTGACCGCGCAATCCGCTCAATCAGGGATTGTGATGTGGCATTGCTTGTTATTGATGCAAAAGAAGGAATTTCTGACCAAGACAAGAAAATTTCTTCAATCGTAACAGAGGCAGGCAAAGGTCTAATTGTCGCAATCAACAAATGGGATTTGATTGAAGACAAAAAAGCAAACACCATTAACAAATTTGAAAAAGAATTAGCGGTAGACATTCCATTTTTGAGCTTTGCGCCAAAAATCTTTATCAGCGCAGTAACAAAACAGCGCTTAGGACAGATTTTTGACAAAAGCTTAGAAGTGTACGAACAATGTATCAAGCGCGTTTCTACAGGTTTGTTGAATAAGGTTATCAGTGAAGCTTATGCACTAAATCCGCCAACAAGCTTTAAAGGTAAACGTTTGAAAATTTATTATGTAACCCAAGCCAAAACTCAACCACCGACTTTTGTATTATTTGTAAATAGTGAAGAGTTGCTAAAAGACAGTTACAAACGCTATTTGGAAAACAAATTACGTGAGGCTTTCGGGTTCTTCGGAACTCCGATAAGGATTTCTGTGCGCGAGCGCGGCAACAAAGGGTAAGGTTGTCACCCTGAACTGACTAGAATATGAGTTGAGATGAAATCGAAACGTAATATTCTGTTCCTACTCGGTGGTTCAGGGTCTCTTATAAAACTAATTAAGCATAAGCCTAAAGTGTTCAATTGAAGATTCTGAAACAAGTTCAGAATGACAGTGAACGGCGTGTTTAATTTGAGATTCCGAACCAAGTTCGGAATGACACATTTTCCCTCGCCCCTTGTGGGAGAGGGTTAGGGAGAGGGGTGTTCGACTTGAGATTCTATTTCAAATAGAATAATAGCCAATACAATGTCTCATGCGCATAGCGCCCTATGTCCTCCCTTGGCGGGAGGACCAAAATCTTTGATTTCGAGGAGGGGGACAGGACCTATGTGTTGTGGATTACCACGTCACTCCGTTAAAACCATTGGTACATTTGCAAGTCAAAGCTCCTCGTAATGACAAAAACTTAACTGTCATTCTGAACAGCAGGAGCAGAGTGCGAAACGAAGTGGAGGCACGTTTAATGCGACTGCGTAGATTCAGTATACTCTCAATAATCAAAATTTATCAATAGTAACATTTGTTAAATATTAATTATGGAAAAGACCCTGAAACAAGTTCAGGGTGACATAGATTCTTGTGTTATATTAGAGATTCCGAAACACCGAGTAGGAACAGAATATTACGTTTCGATTTCATCTCAACTCATATTCTAGTCAGTTCGGAATGACATTGACTTTTTAGCAAGTCCGTTTCCACGGCGCACTTAACAAAGAAACAACAACATAAAAAAGCTCGACATCCTGCCCTTCTTGCCCTCTTGCCATCTGTAAGTATTACCCTTGTACAATCTGTGCGTACAACTTTTTAGCAGGGGCATATTCAGGCAAAATACCAAGACAAGCACCAAGTGCTTTCTTTGCCAAATCGATATTTCTGTCATTGTGATAAAAAATATATGCCAATAAATAATGAAGTTCAGGGTCTTGATAAAATTTATCTTTTGCTCTGCGCAAAAAGAACATCGCTGCAGACATCAGATTATTTGCCCAAAACGCTCGACCAATAAATTTGTAACACTCAGGATTGTAATATGCCATAAAATCAGCATATCTGATAATTTTTTCGACATATTCACCCTTACAATAAAGGATTAAAATACTCAAATCCAATTCTAAAAAATTACGGATTTGGAAATAGGTCGGAAAAGTCAAAATATCACCTTTTATCATCTGTAACAAAATGAGCCCCCATTTGGCACGAGTGTCAACCTCTTGTACCTTTTGAAAGAGCTCTTTTGCTTTATCTAATTCGTCCAAAACTATACAACAATAACCTGCTTCGACATAGTAGTTGTTATTTTCAAAATAGGCTTTGCAACCTTTGATTTTTCCTGACAAAAAATCTTTTTTTACTTCTTCATAATGCATTGTCATAACAAACCTGCCAATGTCGTACGGCTGTCGTCGTTTATAGGCTCAAACCACCCATCATTGATTTCATCATCATTGCTTGAATAACTTCAGGTGATAAGTTTTTATTTCCTTGTTCTGACATATATGGAAGTAAATTCATCATATCACTGCTGTCACTTGATTTTTCATTACCCAAAAGCATATTTAGTTCATCAAGTTCCTTCTTTTGTTGAATATATTCAGGATTTTTTGACAAATCAGCCATAACATCAGATGGAGCATCATAAGCTAGTTTGATAGTTCCTGCATCAGATTTTTGTTTATCAAATTTCTTGATATCTTGTCTGTTATTTTGGTCTTTTGCAGGAGTATCATCACCTGTGTTAATTGTTTCTTGAATTTTTCTCAATTGAAGTTGTTTATATTCTTTGTTCAATTCAGGTGACAAACCGTTGCCATAAGGTGCATTGATGAATCTGTCAAGTTTTTCATCCTGTTGACCAAATGGTAATTGAATTGTATTCTTATCTTTATCTTTATCCTTGCTGTTAGGGTCGTTGTTGTTTACGTTAGTTTCAGCAGGTGACAATTTTGCTCTAACCTTAGCCAAGTTTCTATTAACAAGAGTTTGTGGGTCAACCGGTGTAAGATTCATGTTATTAACCATATCTCTGTACGGATATTTCAATTCAGGAACATTGACATCTTGATAACATTGCTCACTATCGTTGCCCATAACACAGTTTCTGCCGTTTGTTGCATATTTTACAATCATAGGATTTGCGTTTAATGAAATAACTTTTTCATAAGCCAAAACCGCATTATCTTTGTCACTTACTTTAGAATAGCACATTGCTAAATAGTAGAACCCTAAAGTATCATAAGGGTGTAATCTTACATAAGAAATACATTCTTGAAGACATCCTGCGAAATCACTTCTGTGATATTTTTCTCTGATGCTATCAAAAGACGGATTTGGATAGAAAGAAGGACCAACTTCCCACCCCGGAACTGATTCAGGGTCACCATAAACATTTCGAGAAGATTCTCTTAGTGTTTCGTTACGCCCTTTCACTTCAGCCTCTGTTTGAGAAGAAAGACTGGTCAAATCATAGTCATTCAAACTTGAACTTGACGCATTCAGATTTTGAGAAGGAACACTTGCCGGTCGTAGAGAATTGGCGTTATATTCTTCCATTGCTCTTTCCACCTCAGCATTGCCTGAACCTCCACCTGTAACATCTTCATACAGGTTGTATTTTTTTAATGGATTTTCCCACGCAAAAGCCATTGTTGATACTGTGTTCACTACCATTATTGTTGCCAATAATAAGCCTAACTTCTTCTTCATTAATCTGTCCTCTTTTATATTTCTTATAATAAAAATACCTTCTTTTTCAAGGTTATTATATGATATTATTATTTTTACGTCATAATACAAACGGATGATATTTTTGATAAATGTGATAAACATATCGCTATAACTATGAACTGCGACAATCATTCCCTCGCCCCTTGTGGGAGAGGGGAAGGGAGAGGGGGTCAATGTTTTTCAATTTACTCTTTTTCATGCACTTCGCGCAGACGTGATTTTTCCCTATGTGTTCAGTCAACTCAACCTCATCACTTAAACTTCTTAATCACTCTTTCAAAATAGCTTGTATCGGTCTTGGCTAAATGCGCACATGCCATTCCGTTCATACTTGATTTGCCACTGAAATCGCAATATGTCTCGGTATTAGGATATTTCGTTTCCTTGTCGCCCATTGTTCTCAACACGCCATCCAAAAACTCAAAGGCAAACAAGTCATACCCAAGCCTGTTTGGCGGATTTTTCATACCGTTCAAATCAACAAATACCCAAATATAGTTCGTTCTATAATCATTTTCAAAGTACATAATACTTCCATCAGACAACGAAATTTGTCCATCATCAAAATACCAACCACTAATTACAGCATCACCTGTAAGGTTATGATAATTAATGCCTGTTTTATACAATCGGCAACTTTGCTCACCACCACCTGCCCAGCCACATTCAGTTGCACCTGCCAAATATTTTATAAATGTTTTATAAAATGGGTTATTATTATCTCTATAGTCCTGTGGATTTAGGGACACATCATCTGCTTCCATTTGCTTAAACACCTGTTGCACAACAGAATACGATTTCAAAAACTGAGAGCGAAGTCTTTTTGCTTTGTATTTGGTTATCAAATTTGGAATTGTAAGAGCCGCAACAACCCCTATTATTCCCAATGTAATCAAGGTTTCAGCAAGCGTGAAAGCTTTTTTAGCGGTTGATTTTTCTTTAATCATACAATTCCTTTCGATAATTATTTACATTATATGATTAATTAATACATTATATAGTGAACAATGTCAATATATAGGTGCAATCTTCATTAAAATAGTATTATAAGGGAATGGACAAAGTTGTAAAATTAGAAACCGAGAATTTAGCCTCCCAATTAAAATATATTGCGGCTCTTGAGGGGTTGACTGTGACTAAGGTTAAACAAGAAGTCAATGAAAAATACAATAAAACCGATAGCAACAGGAATTTGAGCAACAAGCTGAGAAATAAGACTTTTCGTGTTTCAGAACTTGTCGAAATAGCTGATATTTTAGGATATGATATATATTTGCACAAACGCGACTGAACAGCAGGTAGTGCGATTTTGAATTTGTTAATTAAACACTGAGGTCAAAAATCCGACAATAGCCAAAAGTGAACAATCAAACAAAACGAGTAAACGACAAAAGCCGAATTTGTTTGAGGAACGAAGTGACGAGTTATTCGGCTATAGTACGAGTTTTTAGTTTGATGTAAACGTTGGCGTGTCGGTGGTTTTGTGGTGCTTTTGCCACCAAAAGCACCCCTGCACGGAGTACATGAAAAAAGAAATGACGAACCCTCACCCAACCCTCTCCCTCGGAGAGGGTAAAATGTCACCCTGAACAGCAGGAGCAGAGTGCGAAACGAAGTGGAGTCACGTTTTATGCGACTGCGTAGATTCAGGGTCTATCCATTTGATTTTAGTCATGCTGAACTTGTTTCAGCATCTCTAATAAAACATATTAGTCTTATATGAAATTTGTAATATTTGAGACCTTGAAATAAATTCAGGGTGACAGATTGTTTTTTATCAACATTGATAGATTCTGAATAGGATAAAATCTACGTCGCAATGCTCCTTGATTTTTAATCCTTTCAGAATGACATTGCCTATTAATTACTTTGTAGGTCGGCATTGCCGTGCCGACAATATTAATTTGTGGGGACACTTCGTTTTCCCCACACTACATTCACTATTTCCCATCAATCCAAAAAAGAAAAGCGGACTTGGTAGTCCGCATTGGAATTAAGAATAGCTGGAAGTATGAAAAAGATTACTATTATTTAACGCCATCTATATATTTATAACAATTAGCCATTCAGGTAATATTCTAGTCTGATTAGATGATTTATTAATTCATTTTTTACAAAAATTTCACCTTTTTACTACAAAGGTAACTCCGCAAAACCAGCAATAAGTGCACTTTTTACACTTTATGCTCAAAATATTGTAAAATCAAGGTTTTGGACTTCTTAACAAAAGTTCACAGTAAGGGTTGACAAAAAAAATAATATGGTTTATAGTGAAAGTGTTAGATGAAGTGTTCAAACGACACTTAATAACAAAAAGGAGGATATTATGATAACAGTAAATCCAGTTAGATTAAACAACAATTACACAACATACAATAAAAAATATATGTCATTTGGTGACAACCAATTAAATAACTTGAACTCAAAAGTAGGTGTTATGTCATTAGACAAAAAACCAAATGCTAAAATCATCTTTGAAAAAGACCTACACGAAACAAGAAAAGCTGATATGGTTCAATCAAACCCTATCAAAGCTTTAGGTTATAACATTGCAAAGGCTTATAATATACTATGCACACCTAAAAGACGTGCAACCCAAACCGAATCAACATACGTTCACATTCCATATATGGCATAGTGAACAATCATTTGAAAGACTTAACTCTTTCATTTACCCCACCCAATGACAAAAGCAAAATTTACCCCAATTGCTGATGTCAGAAATGCAGAAAATAATATCCTTTCTTGAATAAGAAAGGATAAATTTTTTATATAGGTAAATTTATAATTACGGAAACTCGTTCTCCTAAACGATACCTTGTGCAACCATGGCACGTGAAAGTTTTTCAAACGCTGCGATATTAGCACCTGCAACGTAGTTACCTTCTTGACCGTATTTTTTAGCCGATTCTGAGCATGCCCTAAAAATATTCACCATGATATTTTCAAGCTTAGCCTCAACTTCTTCAAATGTATAATAATATCTCATGCTGTTTTGAGACATTTCGATTGCAGAAACCGCAACGCCGCCTGCATTTGCAGCTTTCGCAGGTGCAAGCAAGACACCATGTTGCTGCAAATATTCAACTGCATCCAAAGTTGTCGGCATATTGGCACCTTCACCAACCGCAATCACACCGTTTTCAACAAGAGCTTTTGCGCCGTTCAACTTCAATTCATTTTGAGTTGCGCAAGGAAGTGCAATGTCGGTCTTGATTGTCCAAATCGGAGAGTCTTCGCCCTCTTTGTGTTCCATATAAGTTGCATCGGCATGCGCGCGCAAATATTCTTTGATTCTTCCGCGCTCAACTTCTTTGATTTGCTTAATTAAATCTAAATCAATACCGTTTTCGTCATAAATACAACCGTTAGAATCGCTCATCGCAACGACTTTTGCGCCCATTGCCATAGCTTTTTGACAAGCATAAATCGCAACATTTCCTGAACCGGAAATCGTTACGCGCTTGCCTTCTAAAGAGTTGTTATGTGCGTTTAGCATTTCTCTTATAAAGTAAACTAAGCCATAGCCTGTAGCCTCGGTTCTGGCTAAAGAACCACCATAGCTGATGTCTTTCCCTGTTAAAACTCCGCCTTCATAGGCTGCACGAATTCTTTTGTATTGACCGAACAAATAACCTATTTCGCGTCCTCCAACACCGATATCCCCTGCCGGAATATCAACATCTTGTCCGATGTGACGGTAAAGTTCAGTCATAAAACTTTGGCAAAAACGCATAATTTCGTTGTCAGATTTTCCTTTTGGATTAAAATCACTACCACCTTTTGCTCCTCCAATCGGAAGTCCTGTTAGTGCGTTTTTGAAAATTTGTTCAAATCCTAAAAACTTGATAATACTAAGGTTTACGCTTGGGTGAAATCTCAAACCGCCTTTATATGGTCCAATCAGGGAGTTAAATTGAACACGATAACCGCGATTTACAACAACTTGTCCATCATCTTTTACCCATGGAACTCTAAACATAACAACCCTTTCAGGCTCAATAAGACGCTCTAACAGTCCGAGTTTTTCGAACTCTTGGTGAGTTGATATAACTGGTTCAAGAGATGTCAAAACTTCCCTGATTGCTTGCAAATATTCAACTTCATGGCAATCTTTTTTGCTTGCATTATCCAAAACTTTTTCTAAATAACAATTCATAGATTTAATCCTTATATTACTCCAATGAGAAAATTTTATAATACTTTTACTTTTTTTTATACATCCATATAAATGAAGTTGACAGTAATCAAAAAATAGGAGTATACTAATTGTATGATGAGTTGCAATCGATTTTTTATATTTGCTCTTTTGGTGACAAGTTCTTCAGGTTTGTGTGTTCAGGCTGAAGATATCCATTTGCCACGAATTGAAGGCTCAGGGTATAATGCTTCTTTAGGAATAGTTGAGCCGGTATTGAGCCAAACACAAAAATCCGTTTTACCTTCTGTAAATGAGAATTTTGGTTGGAGAATCTTGTCAAATCCACAAAAATACAATCTTTCTCCATTTTTAGTGGATTTCACCAACTCAATTGCAGAGCATTTAGATTTTGAAGGTGTATCAGAAATTGAATTGACATTATTTAATGGAGAAGTTAAGGATACCAAGGTAATAAAGAGTTCCGGTTCAAAAATTGTAGATGATACACTTATTAGTGCAATAAGCAGTACACCAACCCCAAGAGATTTATTACCGCCAAATTCAGGTGAAATAAAAATAAAATTGATATGCCAAAAACAAAAGCAATATTCAGAAATTGGAGATAATCCATCGGAAGTTGATTTTGCCCCATACATGAGAGAACTTCAACGCCGAATAAAAAGTAATTGGCATCCTCCGGTTAATTATGATTCAAAAAGGGTTTCTGTGTTTATGAAAATTGACAAAGCTGGAAATTTGGTGGCTTGCAGTATTTATCAAAGCTCAGGTTATAAAAATGCAGACAAATCTGTTTTGGATGCTGTGTATAAAACTGCACCTTTTAGACCTTTGCCTGAGGAATATAAAGGAAAAACCGTAGATATAATATTTACATTTGATTTTAATATTTATAACAATAAACAACAGCGCCCTGTTGTGAACTTCGTGCAGTAGATAAAGGTGAACAGTTTACCCTCTCCGATGGGACACTAGCCGAACCAATGAGCAATGTGAGTTGAGTGAAACTGCGTACCGTATGGCTGAGGAATGAGGAGAGGAGTGTTGAAGTTCCCTCGCCCCTTGTGGGAGAGGGATAGGGAGAGGGGGGGGCTAGGTCTTTTAATTATATACTTACTTTTACCCTCTCCTAGGGAGAGGGCAGGGTGAGGGGTCATCATTACCTTTTCATGCACTCCGTGCAGGGGTGCTTTTGGTGGCAAAAGCACCGCAAAACCACCGACACACCAAAGTTCACATCAAACTAAAAACTCGTATCATAGCCGAATAACTCGTCACTTTCGTTCCTCAAACAAATTCGGCTTTTGTCGTTTACTCGTTTTGTTTGATTGTTCACTTTTGGCTATTGTCGGATTTT
>CABUXT010000040.1 GCA_902495705.1 uncultured cyanobacterium | reverse complement strand
CGGCTATGGTACGAGTTTTTAGTTTGATGTGAATGTTGGCGTGTCGGTGGTTTTGCGGTGCTTTTGCCACCAAAAGCACCCCTGCACGGAGTGCATGAAAAAGAATAATTTGAACGACCTTGCCCCCCTCTCCTCATTCCTCTCCCACAAGGGGCGAGGAAGTTTTTTATCAAACCTCTCCCATTCCTCAGCCATATGGTATGCAGTTTCACTCATTTTGCAAAGCTCAACGGTTCGCTTTGTAAAGTTCAGAATGACATCTATTATTGGAAATTGTTTGTAATATCGTAAATATACTCAAGCATGTGGGCGAAGTATTTCAAATCAGAATTCCCATTGATTACCAAATCAGCTTCCTTGCGGAATGGTTTAACATATTTTTCACCTGCTTGTGCGATATAATTCCAATGCTTTTCAGCATTATCCATACTTTGGTTACGTTCTTCAACCGCACGAGTCATAAATCTGTTTTTTCTTAACTCGTTTTCTGTCTCAACATAAATCTTGATGTCAAAAACATCTTTTACGGATTCGTACATTGTTGCGATACCTTCAACAACGATAATTTTTTGGGCAGGAATATCAATAGCTTTAGGCATTGAAACACCTGTTCCGTTCGGCAAATACATTGGAGCTTTGATGTCTAAGCCGTCAGACAAATCTTCCAAATCCGAACGCAAAGTGTCGAGTTGGAAACTCGTTGGGGCATCTACATCGTAGCCGTTATCACGTAAATTATCAAAAGAGCCGTATTTGTTGATTAAAGCAGAAATATCGTTAAAATAGTTGTCGGTACTCAATACAGTAACAGGCATTGCCAATTGCTCAATAACGTTTTTAATCTCGTGACAAATCGTTGACTTCCCTGATGCCGATTCGCCTGTGACCCCAATCAAAAGGCGTTTTGCAGGTTTGTTTATCAATCTGCGCGAAAAATTATCTATAAAATGGGGGTTGATACTGTTGATGATAGGTAATTCTTGCTTTTTGTCGAACAAAAATATTTGTCTGAATTTAGTTTGTAGATAAAACGCTAATAATTCTCTGCCTGACTTTGAATTAAAATCCGGTTTATAGATTTTGTCATTCGAGTTTAATTCTTTTCCAATTAACAATTGCATGTTCTTTCCATATTTTATTGAGTATGAACAATATAATACATGAGAAAAAACTTTTTTGCTAGTGGTAAAAATTTTTATGTCAGAAAGTTCACAATCCTTAATCTAAGTTTTTCAAAAGGTCATTTATATCAATTTGCAAAAATCTGGAAATGTCGTACACAAGAAAGATTGAAGGGGTTTGAATCCCTCGTTCTATAAGGCTGATTGTGCTGTCGCTGACATCAATTTTTTCAGCAAGTTCAGACTGGGTAACCCCTTTTCTGTAGCGTTCAGCCTTGATGTTTCTTGCTAAAATTTTGTTCCTCTCATCTTTCATATCTGTAATTATACTACTATTAATTAATATTTTAAAGTGATGTGCTGTACAATCCCTCTTGAAAAATATGTTGCAATGTATTACAATGTAATTATATGTAATACAAAAAAGGGTAAAACAAATGGCATCTGAACAATTTTCTCTTAGAATCCCAAAAGATACAAAAAATCGTCTGGAGGAGTTAGCAAAAGCTACTGGCAGAACTAAGGCATATCTTGCAATTGATGCAATCGAAAAGTATTTAGAAGTCGAATCATGGCAAATCCGCGCAATTCAAGACGGATTGAAAGATGTTGAAAATGAAAGTGTATTATCCCTAGATGATGTTAAAAAGAGCTGGAATATTGACTAATGGGCTATGAAATAAAATTTACAATATCGGCTGCACAAGATTTGCAATCAATAAAAAAGTTTATTTATGAAGATAACGAAATCGCTGCCAAGAAGGTAGTAGCACATATTATCAACCAGATAGAAACAATTTTACCGCAAATGCCATCAGCAGGCAGAGCAGGAAGAGTTTTGCGCACAAGAGAACTTGTAATATCTAAATATCCGTATATTGTGCCGTATCAAGTCAAAGGAAATGATATTTTTATTTTGAGAGTTTTACATACTTCTAAAAAATGGGAGATAGAAGGTAAATAACTCTTTTGCTTTTACAGTACAATTTCGCTGATTGTCACTGTATTTTCATCAAGCATAGGCAAATCAATCACAAATTTGTTGTGGTTGCCGTTGGTTTCAAGGTGAATGTTCCCTTCGTGAGCTTCCAAAACTTTTTTACAAAAATACAAACCTAAACCAATACCCAATCCGCCGGTGACATTTTTACCGCAAACATATTTATCAAAGATAATATTTTTCAAATCGTCAGGGATAACATCGCTCGTATTTTCAAATGACATCTTCAAAATTTGACCTTGAGTCCACATTTTTACATTGATTTCAGTGTTTTTATAACCATAGCTGATTGCGTTATTCAAAATATTGCCAACAACACGTCTTAGTTGAATTTCGTCGGCATAAATCATTTTATCTTCATCAAGGATTGCTGAGTCAAAATTGATTTTGATATCGTTTTCCAAAGCCAAATCGTTCATTTCTTTGACGATTTTTGAAACCAATTTGTAAACATCAAAATTCCGTCTTTCAAATTTGATTGAGCCATGATTGTCTTTGAAAGCTTTTAACAACGAATAAAGCATATCGCGCATGTATTTTGAAGATTCCAAAATTAAGTCAATCATTTCCTTTTGTGTTTCGTTCAATTCGCCAAATGTACCTTTGCTAAACAAATCAAGCGAACTTATCTGAGCCAAAAGCGGATTTTTCAAATCATGACTAAGAGTTGCCAAGAAAAGGTTTTTGCGGTTTTCTAAAACTTTTTCGTTATCAATATTTTTGACAAGTGTAATTAAACCTGAAACTTCATTATTATCCATCAAAATCGGAACTTTTTGATATCTGTACCAATGGGTTTGTCCTTTGTAATCTTGAGCAGTTTTTTCTCCACTCAGTGGCTTTTTGTTGGTTAAGACATAGGAATCCTCGCTCAACGTTTGTTCTTCCGCGTCATCCATATTGACGGTTATTCCTGAATAAGCATCAACGCCATTATCTACAAAGTCTTTGGCGTATTTTGTACCTAAAAGATATTCCCCTTGTGCATTTTTCATATAAAGATTTATCGGCAAATATTCCAAAATCGTATTCAACTGACTAATCTTTTCGACCAGTTTTAATTTCAAATTTTCTTCTTTAGTAACATCAGAAGAAATTGACAAAACTCCTTGCAACTTACCGTCTTTGATGATTGGAGATGAAATTTGTTTAACTATTCTGGGTTCGCCTTTTATGTTTATTTTGAATACACAAGTTTTGGTATTTTCTGAATTTATTACTTCCAAAAATTTTTCTGCCAAAATTTCTGCATTTATAGGGTTGAAAACTTCATAGACCGATTTGCCGACAACTTCCGAATCTCTTTCTGCTCCGAGATGATTTAGAAACGCCCTGTTACAGGCAAGGTATTTTAAGTTTACATCTTTAATCGTAATTAAATCGTCACAGTATTCTAAAATCGAGTTAAGCAAAAAATCTTTGTTTTGAATATTAATCATATTTTACCCTATTAAATTGCAGTTATAGGAATAAAATATACCCATATTATCCAAATGGCAATTACCAACTCAGGCAATATTTTGTTCAAAAGTATAATAAATACAAGATTATTCGTATCTCAATGCGTCGATTGGGTTAAGTAATGACGCTTTGTAGGCAGGATAATACCCAAAACCTATACCAATTGCTGCAGAGAACCCTAACGACAACAGTATTGATGAGGCTGTGATTGCAATATTCATACCGGCGAGTGCGTGCATTATGTGCGCTCCGATTATGCCAATTGCAACACCAATCAAACCGCCAATCATAGATAGCATAAAGGATTCTATCAAAAATTGGATTCTGATATCAGATGCTTTCGCACCAATTGCCATACGTATACCGATTTCCTTTGTTCTTTCTGTTACAGAAACCAACATAATATTCATAATACCGATACCGCCAACAATCAGCGAAACCCCTGCAATTGCACCTAACAATAATGACATTGTTTTGGTTGTAGATTTGATAGTCTCTTGCATTTCGGCAAGGTTTCTTATTTCAAAATCATCATCCTGATTTTTTCCGATGTTATGCCTGTGGCGCAAAATTTCTGTGATATCTTCTTGGGCATCGTTTATGACTTCATCATTTTGAGCTTTGACAGCAATCATGCTGACTGTTCCAGGGAAATCTGTTCCGAAAACTTTTCTTTGTGCGGTTGTGATTGGAATAAACACCAAATCATCTTGGTCTTGACCCATTCCGCTTGAACCTTTTGTCTTTAATAATCCGATTACTTTAAACGGAACATTGCCAATACGAATAGTTTTGCCGATTGGGTCAACGTCGCCAAATAATTCGGTTGAAACGGTTTGACCGATAATTGCAACTTTTGTACAGTTTTTGCTGTCTTCCGGTATAAATCCTCTGCCAGATTCGATTTCATAATTTCTTATCAAAAAATACGGCTGAGTTGTTCCGCCAACCGTTGTTGACCAGTTTTGATTGCCGTAGGTTAATTGTTTTGATTCTGCGGAATACGGTGCAATCGCTAAAATTCCACGGCTTTTGTTTTCAATAGTTTCGGCATCTTTCATCGTAAGCGTCGGATGTGTACCCATTCCCATTCTGACTCCACCTGATTTTGCAGAAGCCGAACGTATCATCAACAAGTTACTTCCCATTGACTCCATATCTTTTGCAATTTTCTTGCTTGCGCCTGAACCAACAGCAAGCATAATAATTACGGCACTAACGCCGATAATTATGCCTAAACTTGTAAGCATAGAACGCATTTTGTTTATTTTTAATGAAATTACAGCCATTCTGAATATGGATTTAAAATCTAGCATTGTTTATTTTTCCTTGAATTACGTTTCTCTCGTCCTGTGAGCTAACCAAACATCTTTTGGTACATCAAGAACAATATTTCCATCTTTAAATTTAACTACTCGTTTTGTATATTCGGCAATATCAGGTTCATGGGTAACTAATACAATAGTTTTGCCCATCTCCTCATTTAACCTGATAAAAAACTCCATAACCTCAATACTTGTCTTTGTATCAAGGTTTCCTGTTGGCTCATCCGCAAGAATAAGCGGTGCATCATTAACAATTGCACGAGCAATCGCAACACGCTGTTGTTGACCTCCGGACATTTGGTTTGGCATGTGGTCTTCTCGTTTTTCTAGTCCGACAATTTTTAATGCCCATTTGGCACGCTCAATACGTTCTTCTTCTGGCACTCCTTTATAAATCATTGGAAGGCAAACATTATCAAGAGCAGAAGTTCTTGATATCAAATTAAACCCTTGAAAAATAAATCCTATTTTTTCACATCTTACACGTGCCAATTCATCATTATTCAAATTGAGCATATCTTGCCCGTCTAAAAAATAACTGCCAGATGTTGGTTTGTCTAATGTTCCTAACATATTCATAAAAGTTGATTTGCCAGAACCAGACGTTCCCATAATAGCGGTAAATTCACCTTTTTTAACACTTAATGAAACATCATTTAAAGCATTAAATGAATCTTCACCTGTTTGATAAGTTTTTATCGCATGTTCTACAGTTATTAAATCCATATTTTACAACCCTATTTTTTCATTAAGTTTTAAATGGTCTATCATATCATAAATTGAATGTAATTCGTCATAAAACTCCTCAACTAATTTATTTGACCCTAGAGATTGATACAAACTACCTAGTTCAAATAAATCTTTTTTGGTCGGGATTGCAATCATAATATAATCATCAAAAAAAGAACATTTTACCCCTTTTGTACCAAAAGAGGTATTTAATGATTTCAAACGCTCCATAAATGTTGGAGTTAAAATATATCTTGCTTCAACTTGGTCTTTTGTATACACATCAAAAGATTTTTCAAAATTAACATCTTCAAGGGTGGCTTTTTGCATTTTTTTTATTTGCTTATAAATATATATACCAAGTGCTCCAATCAATATCAAAGAAGGGATTAGCACCATAATATCTTCTATTGAAAAAGCAAAATGAGGTTTAACAGTTGAAAACATTGAATCTCTTAATATTAAAAACAATGGAATTACTGTACAACTTATTGAGGTGAGAAGCAACCCACCTATTAGAAAACCTAATATTGAATTTAAACAAGGAGGGAGGTTTCTTATATTTCTATCCCCTTTTGAAGTCACTAGAGTTTCTGATTCTATTTTTTTATTTGCATTTAATACAAGAATTACCCCTTTGAATGCATCAATTTCGTTATTCTTTCTTTTTGCAATAAGTCTTGTTTCAACAACTTTAAATTTGGTATCCTTATAAACACCTTCAAATACATCATCCGTTTCTGTCTTTGAATACAGAGGGAACAAGTTACTTTTTTTCACAATATCATCAGGGATTGGCTTTCCATTTAAAGTTTCTAAATCAAACTCTTTTAAAATCTGAGCTTTGCATTTCTTTTTTAAAAACTTTTTAAACTCTTTATTATCATCAGGAAAATTATAAAAAAACGCAATACAACTAAACAAGACTACCGACATACAAAATACAGAAAAAACAGGATGATTCACTAATAAACAGCCTTTACTTGCAAAATAGCCAATTGTAAAAACTATTAATTGTTTGATTATTAATTGTTTTATTCTTTTTCTTTTTTCGTCACTAAATTTTTCAAGTTCCATTGTAATTTTATTTACAAATTCTCGTTTATTCTCTTTCATTAACTTTTAACCCTTTCGATTAATGCACTCAAATTTTACAACTCCTAAAACATCCCAGGAGGGCCTCCACGACGTTTGCTATTATTACCACCTGCTTGAGTTTTACGTTTTCCGCCTTCAGAACCAACAATAACTTCATCACCTATTTTCAAACGTTTAGAAATAATTTCAACATTTGAATCATCACTTGCCCCCTCTTGAATATCAATTCTGTGCGGTTTCTTATTTTCTAAAATCCAAATACCTTGATTTTTATACTTTTGACCGTTTGTTTCCGGTGAAAATTTCAATGCGATACTAGGAGCACACATTACATCTTTACTTTCTTTAGTAATTATAGAAACGTTAGCAGTCATCCCAGGTTTCAATTTCAAATCTTCATTACTTACACTAACAATTACAGTATATGTAACAACATTTGATGTAGTTGTAGAATCTAATCGAACCTGAGTAACTTTCCCATAAAATGTACTATCTGGATAGCCGTCAAGTGTATATTGGACATCTTGTCCTTCTTTGACCTTGCCAATATCAGCCTCTGACACATTTACCTCAATTTGCATTTTGGTTAAATCTTGTGCAATGGTGAACAACTCTGGAGCTTGGAAACTAGCGGCAACTGGTTGACCTACGTCAATATCTCGCGAAATAATAGTCCCATCAACAGGTGCGATAATCTTTGTATATCCTAAGTTTGTCATTGCGGTTTTGTAATTTGCTCTAGCTTGCGCAATAGATGCTTGTTGCGCTCCTATTGAGGCTTTTTTCGCTAAATAATCACTCTCGGCTTGGTCTAATTCACTTCTTGCTACAAAGTTTTTGCTATACAAATTTTTATAACGATTGTAAGTTTTTTGAGCCATTACCATTTCCGCATTTAACTTTGCTAAATTTGCCTCAGCATTGTTGATTTGAGCGCGATTTTGGTCAACTGATGCTTGGAAATTTGCAGGGTCAATTTGAGCTAGCAACTGACCTTTTTTAACTTCTGAATTGTAATCCACATAAATAGCTTTCATCAAGCCTGATACCGTAGAACCCACACTAACTGTATTAACTGGATTTATTGTCCCAGAGGCCTCTACAACATCAGTTATTGTACATTTTGTAAGTTGTTGTGTTTGATATTTAACTTTGTTTGCATTTATACGTCCAACTCCAATACAACCTACAACAAGTGCTATTGCTAACGGAATTATCACTCTTTTTTTTAGACAGGTGGATTTTATTTTTTGTAAGTCCATATTATTTCCCTTCTAATGTTATTGTTACATCTTGTGGAAGTGCAATAACACTTTCTAAGTTTGCTCTTGCGACATTATAATTATAAATTGTTTCAATATAAGAAGTTTGAGCGTTGTTGTAATTAACTTTTGCATCTTGCAATTGGATATAATCACCCAAACCTACATAATATCTACCTTCTGCAAGTTCATAATTTTCAAATGTTTGACGAACTTTTACAGCAAGTAGAGGAATTTGTTTTTCTAACTCAATCATATTAATATATGCATTTTGAACTTCAAAATAAATATCTTGGTTTAATTGACTCAAAGAATTTTCAGCTAAATCTACCTGCAACTTTGCAGCATCAACTTTTGCCTTTTGATTCATTATATTGACAGAACTAGAAAGATTTACCCCTACATTAAATGAGCTAGTTCTATTTGTATCTCGAAAACCATATCCAGCTGTTGCGGCAAGTTCAGGATAGTAATTTCTTTTTACATATAAAAGATTTTCTTTAACAGCATCAAGGGTTGAAGAATATGCCTTCAAATCTGCACGATTTTTGTAAGCCATTTTTATACATTCTTCAAATGTATAAGGAAACTCTGAAACTTTGTAATCCGCCAAAACCTCTAATTTTTCTACAGAACTTATTAATTTTGCATCTTTTACGCTTACCGGCACCTGACTAATTTCAGAATCTGTTGGTTTGGTTATTTTTGTCAAATCAACTGGTGCAACATTGTCTTTTATATTAAAATCCTCAGTTCCGGATATTGAATATGTCGGAGCATTAGCCAAGTACATTGCATTATTCAAGTTTACAAGCGAATTTTTATATGAATTTTCTGACTTAATTAAAGTAATTTTTGAATCACTCAAAGTAACTTCTGCATTAACCAAATCGATTTTTGATTTTATACCTTCATCAAAATATGCCTTTGTTCTCAAATAGTTACGTTCATTTATATCCACATAAGCTTGATTTATAAGAACAGTTGTCCTTGCTGCAAGAACCTCATAATACTTTTGTTTTACATTAAAAATAGTTTCTCTTACGGTGTTATCAAAAACAAATTTATCCGCAATCAAGTAGAATTTTTGCATTTTTATATGCGCATTGGTCCTACCAAAATTCCATAACAGCTGGTTTAATTGAGCTTCTACAGAATAAGTATTTGTGCTGGAGGTTGTTCTTTTTGAATCAACTCCATTAAATGTATATCCTGTACCAACTCCAACTGTCGGGAAAAATTCTGACCTTGCAATATTTACATTTGTTTTAGATATTCCATAATTATATCTTGCACTTTTTATATTAGGGTTGTTATTAAGAGCAATTGCAATACAATCTCTCAAAGATAAAACTGAACCTTGTTCAACCTTAACCTCTTCCAGTCCAAAACAAGATGTTGTTCCAATTGCCAAAACTACTATTAAACTTAAAGCTATTTTCGTTATTCGGTACACGTTAAATCCTCATTACATACCTATAAACGATTTAATAACAATTTTGTTCATTTTTCATCATATATATACAGGAAAATCGGTGATATTCGCTTAAAACTCCTTGATTGAACATTTTGGAATACATAAATCCTCGCAGAATATTACTTTAATTTCCTCTCCTTGTTTTGCATGATACTTCAACCCAGGGGTAACTAATCCAGTAACCAGCCCTATAAAACAACCTATCGCAACACCAGTTCCAGCACCTATTGCAATTTTGTGCGGCTTTGGTATAAATGCCAAACCAACACCTGCTCCTGTGCCAACAGCACCTAACCCAACAGTAGATGCAACAAGTTTTCCTGTAGTCATCCATCCATTTTCAACTAGAGAAAAATCTTTGCTAAAAGGTTTTGCCTTGACATCAAGAGCTGTACCATCAGGCATAACTAATTTATTTATACTCAAATATACTCGTGCATTTTTATTAAACTTTTTCTGTTGAGATATTCCTCTAATATATCCACAAAGTTTGGTACCCATTGGAATTACTATATTGCCACAAGATGTTGTGATATCTTTTGGAACATAAAAATATACTTCATCACCTTCTTTGGCACACTCTGACATAAATTTACAATCAAAAGCAATTTTTATAATGTTACCCTTATATAAGATATAATAGTTTTCCGTTTCACCAACGCTATTACATTCAGATTTTATCCCCACAATGCTATCTGTTGAGATTATGTTCTCTTCACATGGACATTGCGCCAACCCTGAAAGTGGCATCAATAATAAAAATTGCAACAATAAGAAATTTATAATCAAATTTTTCATATCTATACAATAAATCAGAAATATTAAGAAAAAATTACCCGACAATCCTAACCAGACAGGATATAAAGTATATATACAATTGAGTTTGCAGAATTGAATAAAATATATGTAAAGAAATCGCAACATATCTTAATATATTGGTAAATTTTAAATATTTTTGGGTTTTATATATAATATAACATACATGTAGTATATCCATGCGTAAAAAAGATGAATGATTCAACATAGTGTGAATTAAAGAGATGAAAAAAGAAAAACTATTAAAATTTTTATATGAAGAAAATAAAGGAGTCAAGATGAACAAAAAATTACTTCTTGTAGCTGTTGCTACTGTATTGTCTGTTTCCGGAGCTTACGCATCTGACATTACTGGAGTTACCCCAAATGGCAATACTTTCAACATTAACCCTAGTTTTATTAATGGTGATGTTGGTTACAGAAAATATGATAATTTTACATTAGACCAAGGTGATATTGCAAACTTGATTTATCAAGGTACAAAAAATGGCAAAGACCGAAATCTAAATGCATTTGTAAACCTTGTTAAAAACAAAGTAGACATCAACGGTGTATTAAATACTACTCGCAATGGCAATTTCTATAATGGACATGCAATATTCATCACCCCTGGAGGTATGGCAATCGGTTCTTCAGGTGTTTTGAACGTAGGTTCATTATCTGTTGCAACACCTTCAACTTCAAAATACAATCAATTGACTGATGAATTTGATAACAAATATGTAAAAAATATTGACCAAGTTTCTAAATTGAAACAAGATTCAAATGCCCCAATTGAAGTTAAAGGTAAAATCCTTGCAAGAAGCGGAGTTGACCTTCGAGGTTCTGCTGTGAACATCTCAGGCGGAATTTTAAACGGTGTAACTGAAAACAATGTTCTATCTACAAAAGCAGAAGCTGATGCATTGTTTAACAAATTGGTTAATACAAACGGTGTCTTGACTGCCGATGCAACCGCTTTAAAAAATGGTAGTATAGTTTTGATTAAAGCATCAGACAAAGCTGGTTCAGGCTTAACTGTTACTGGCACAGTTGCAAACAATGATAATGGTGGGATTTACTTGACTAACGCTGGTGAAAATGGCTTAGTCGTAAATGGTAATGTTACAGATAGAACTTTAACTAGACTATATAACAAAGCCGGAGATTTGGTTGTATCATCAAAAGCTAACTTAAATTCTGACCACGTAGTTGTTCAAAACCAAGGTGCAGCATTAAGCTTGGCTACAGGTTCAAATCTAGCAGGTAACAGAGTTGAAGTTCTTAACCAAGGTACAGGTGAATTGACAGCTCGCGGTACTATCGCAGGTAACGGTGCAGTTGTTGTTAAAAACTTCACAGGTTCAGGTATGGAATTGAGCGGAACTGTTACAAATACATCAGGTCAAACTGCTATTAACAATGAAAATGGTGCTTTACTTGTAAACGGTACAATTAATAACAAAGGTAATATGGGTATTAACAACCGTGGTACAGGCATGGTGATTTCTAAAAATGCTACAATCACTAATACCGGCGATTTGAAAATCGGTAACACCGGTGCTGACGGTATGACTATCGTTGGTGATGTTGCTAACACAGGTAACGCTTACATCTACAATGATGGTGGCAAATTATCTTTCAGCAACTCTCAAGATTTGTCAAAAGCTGCAACAGTTACTAACCGTGGCGGTAACTTATACATCGGCGGCAGAGCAAATTCAACAGGTATTTCAATCCAACCTAATGCAACAATTTCAAACGAAGGCGGTACTTTAGCTATCAGAAATAAAGGTACAGGAGTTGCGGCAGGTACAAGAGGTTTGGATATCCAAGGTTCTGTAACTAATACAAACGGTACATTAGCAATCAACAACGACTCTGGTGATATGTATGTATCAGATAAAGTTACTGTTAAAAATGGCAACTTGGGTATTATCAACCGCAAAGGTGCAGGTAAAATGGAATTAGCTACTACCGGTAACGTTACAGTTACTGATGGTAACGCTAACATTAAAAACTACGGTATGGGTAATATGACTGTAAACAGTGAAATCAACCACAACGGCAGAGTTAATGTTATCGCAAACGCTGGGGCATTGAACCTAGGTAGCAAAGTTCACAACAACAGCGGTGCTCTTGGTAACAACGGCGGATTTTATGCAGCAGTTAGAAATAACGGCACAGGAATGAACGTAACAAGCGAATTTGTAGTTGATGGTAACGGCGAAGTTCTAATCAAAAACATCAGCGGTGAAGATGGTTTGAGATATGCCGGGACAATCAATACAGAAAACAACCAAGCTGCATTGGTTAATAAAAAAGGTAATATGACAGTTGCAGGCGATATTACAACAACAAATGCTCCTGTTATCGTATCTAACCAAGGTGAAGCACTAGATGTAAAATCTTCAAGCACATTAACAAGTGGAACTGAAGGTTTGGTTATCAACAGAGGTTCTAAAGCAGGCACTGTAAACGGTAAATTGAACAACGTAAAACAATATGAAAAACTTAGAAAATAATTCTGAGTTTGGAAGATAGATTATAAGTGGGCGACTTTTGAAAAAGTCGCCCACTTTGTTTATTGTTGTTAAGGTGAACATAATAAAAAAGGAACCGTTTAAGGTTCCATTTAGTAGGTTAGGGGAAAAAGGAGGAAAATTAGTTTTGTTTAATTACATTTTATATATCGACCACTTTTTCGGAAAACTTTAATTTTAGGAGTGGTATTGTTAAGTTTTTGTTACAATTAAGTAAAAGGGCATAGTGCAATAAGTTTGTGAAATATCGTGAAAGGTAGTAGGTCGGCTTTACTAAGCCGACATTGATTTTAGTTTAAGGTGGGCTGGTTAGCCCACCCTACATGATTAACCAAACAAAGTAAACATTGTCATTCTGAAAGCTTAGAAAATTTGCGTGAAGAATGAACGCATAATTTTCTTGCTATTCAGAATCTATCAATGTTGATTTTAAAAAATGACCTCTGTGCATTATTTTTAATCGAATGGATAGACCCTGAATCTACGCAGTCGCATTAAACGTGACTCCACTTCGTTTCGCACTCTGCTCCTGCTGTTCAGGGTGACGGTATACCCTCTCCGAGGGACACTAGCCGAACCAACGAACTATGCGAGTTGAGTGAGACTGCGTGCCGTATGGCTGAGGGCAGGGTGAGGGGTGCATCATTACCTTTTTCATGCACTCCGCG
>CABUXT010000039.1 GCA_902495705.1 uncultured cyanobacterium | reverse complement strand
ATTGGCGGCTCGACCGGCTCAACGCAGCTCTCGCCAAGACGTGCTGGGTTCGCTACGCTCACACGGCGCACTTGCCAAAATCCGCAGTTCGGAATGACAATTATTTACATTATTAATCCTGACCTCCAACCTTCCTGCCCTCTCGCCCTCCAACTTGCATTTATTGTATTTTTTCAGTAAAATATATCCAAGAATGTAAGGGGATAAGATGAGAATTGAGGCAAAAAATCTAATAAAAATTTATGGCGACAGAAGTGTTGTTAATGATGTTTCATTCAGTATAAATAAAGGTGAAGTTGTATGTTTGCTCGGTCCAAACGGTGCAGGTAAAACAACAACATTTTATATGGTTGTAGGTTTGGTTAAACCTAACAAAGGTAGTATCACGTTAGATGGTGAAGAAATTTCATCTTGGCCTATGCATATTAGAGCAAGAGCAGGTATCGGATATCTTCCGCAAGAAGCTTCAAGTTTTAGAAGTTTGTCTGTTGAAGATAATATTAAACTTGTTCTGCAAATGAATGACAAATTGACTGAAGATGAAAAGAAAAAGAAATTAGAAGAACTTCTTGCAGAATTTGGTGTAGCTAGATTGCGTAAAGCCTCTGCTATTTCTCTATCAGGTGGTGAAAGACGTCGTGTCGAGCTTGCCAGAGCACTTGCAGCCAGTCCTGATTTCATTTTGCTTGATGAACCTTTTACAGGTATTGACCCAATTGCGATTGGTGAAATTAAAGACAACATCAGAAAATTGTCAGAAGATAAAGGGCTTGGGGTATTGATTACCGACCATAACCCAAAAGCGACTTTGTCTATCACAGATAGAGCCTATGTAATTTTTGACGGTAAAATTAAAATTCAAGGTAAGAGTACAGAGGTTGCTACAAACCCTGTTGCAAAAGAATTTTATTTAGGAAAGGATTTCACTTTATAATGAAGTTTAAATTTCCTCAAATAACAATTTATGATAAATATATGTTCAAACAAGTAACATTGGCATCGCTTGTTGCGATATTGCTGTTCACTATTGTTTGGATTGCACCGGAAATTTTGTTAAACACTATCAAAGGCGCACTTGCCGGTGATTATGGTTTTAAAACAGCTATATTATTGTTGGTTTATGAATTGCCAAAAATTTTAGATAAAGCCTTTCCGGTAGGTTTGCTGTTAG
The DNA here is from genome assembly GCA_902495705.1 of uncultured cyanobacterium. GTDB lineage: Bacteria > Cyanobacteriota > Vampirovibrionia > Gastranaerophilales > Gastranaerophilaceae > Zag111. The sequence goes on along the minus strand of CABUXT010000039.1, from coordinate 15,357 downwards.
GTACATTATTTACTTTTGATAAAATGAGTAAAGATTCTGAAATAACTATTTTCAGAGCTGTTGGGATGTCTTTTCCGAGAATTATCGCACCGGTAATTGTATTGAGCTGTATTTTTACTTTTCTATGCTTTTTAACAGGGAATAAAGGTACTCCGCTTGCTGCAGCAAAAACGATGGCTATTCGTGGAAGTGTTCGCTCTACTCAATATATTTACACTCAAAAAGATAAAACAGGACATCCGCTTACTGCGGTTATCGTTTCAAAGTCTTATGATAGGAAATTAAACAATGTAATTGTGCTTGATTTTTCTAATCAAGTTTATCAGGATGTTCACGAGCTTTCTAATATTTATTCTGCAAAAACAGGATATGCGTATGACGATAGATGGGAACTTTCTGACGTTTCAAATTACCAAATCTCTAATGATGGGGTTTATATCAATATAAAACACCTTGATAAAATGAATATATTGAGCGGAGAGACTGCGAAAAATGCTTTGACTTTGATGATGTATTCAACAATGAAAGAACGTGATATCAATAATCATGATTTAAAAAATTATGTTGATTTATTGAAAAAAGAAAATCTTTCTGACGAATACCATGGCACTTTGAATAAATATTTGCAAAGATTTTTCCATCCGCTTGTTTGTATATTGTTAGCTATATTAGGATGTTTGCTTGGTTTTTCAAAACCGAGGGAACAAAGATTAGTCGGTTTTACAATCGCAATCGGTTTTATTTTTCTTTATTATATAACTTTGCCATTCTTTGACCTTTTGGCAGAAAAAGAAATTTTATCACCGTATATCACATCAACTTTACCAATTATAGCTTTCTCTATTGCTATTTGTTGTTTCTACAAATCAAAGGATTTATAATATGAAAATTTTAAGATTATTTTTATTAATGGTTATTTTTTCAACATTTTGTCTACCTGCAAAAGCTGTCGGAGATATAAGCATAGACAATGATAACGGTATTTATCATATCGTTTTAAAAGGTGAAAAAATAAAAAAGAAAATCAAATTTATTGCATCAGAAGATTTGATTACTAATAGAGAAGCTCACCAAAAAAGTAAAGCTACATTGACTGTCAATGCTGGATTTTTCGACCCTAAAAACGGAAAAACTATTTCTTACATTGTGACAGACAGACTTACTGCAGCTGACCCAATGTTTAACCAAGCATTGTTGGCAAATCCGTTTTTCAGAAGAAATATGTCAAAAGTCTTGAATCGTTCAGAATTTAGGGTTATGCAGTGTGGTAACAAATTTGAATATTCAATAGTTTCTCATAAATCAGAAGTACCTTTCGGCTGTAATGTTATTACATCTGCTCAAGGTGGACCTTTGATTTTGCCTGAATTAAAAATGGAAGAAGAAGGTTTTATTGTAAAAAATGCAGAAGGTCAAGTTATCAGAGAATCAGCATCAGTTTTGCACAAAACTTCAAGAACAATTATAGGTTTGAAGGGTAATGATGAATGTCATATTTTGATTATTACTGATGATAATCCGATGGATTTATACGAAGTTCAAAAGTTGTGTAATGATTTGAAACTTGATAGAGCGATGGCTTTTGATGGTGGTAGTTCAACTTCTATGAATTACAAAAATCAGATAGAAGTAGTTTCAACAAAAGGTGACGGCGCTGGTAGAATGCTAAAATCATTTATGTTGGTATATTAGATTACAGTTGCAAATAATGTTTGTAGCTATTCAGTGATTGCTTTTACTAATTTATAAATTTCTGTTATTTTATCAGGGTTTGAGTCAATTATTTCCAAAGTTAATTTTTTCAAATCTTCTTTTGGTTGTAGGTGTTCAAAATTAAACATCTCACTTGGCATAATATTAAATACATCCATAATTTTTTCAAGATTTTCTGTTGAAGGGAAACTATTTCCTGTTTCTATTTTACCAAGCGACCGAATACCAATATTCAATAATTCCGCAAGTTGTTCTTGTGTATATCCATGTTTTTTGCGAAGTTCTCTAACTTTTGCTCCAAATTTTTTCTGCAATTTTGTCATAATTTTATTATATTAATATGTTGACTTATATTGTAGGTATTTCAAATACCTATTGACACTATATTAGGTATTAGTGTATCTTATTAGTGGAATTAAGAATACTTATTTTATTTAAAACAAGTACCGTTGTAGAAGGTTTTATATGTCAGAATTGAAAATATGTGAGAGAAACAGATTTTATAATGTTGATTTTTTGAGGTTTATATTAGCAATTCAAGTTGCAGTACATCACATAGCAAGAAATTGGGTAGGTTTTAGTGATTTTCAAAATTTGTTAAAATCTCAATTTAATTGGTCTAATGCGGTTGAATACTTTTTTGTAATTGCTGGATTTTTTATCTTTATAAAAATTGATAAAAATGGAGATACTTTTAAATTCATAAAATCAAGATATTTGCGATTAGCACCACTTGTTATTGTTTTTGTTATATTATCTGCTATATTTAGTATATTTGTTAAAGGTTGGAGTTTTTCTTTTGATGGCAATATTTTGACTTTATTTTTATTGCAAGCTGTTGGTTTTACAAAAACTACAACTCAAGGTTGTGTTGTAAATGGTGCACTATGGTTTGTATCAGTTTTATTTTGGTGTTCAATATTTTATTTTTATCTGTATAAATTATTAGATAAAAAATGGTTTAATTTTGTAGTTTGGTTACTTGTAATAGTGAGTTACAGTATACTTTTACATGCTACTAATTTTACTCTAAAAGCTATAACTGAAAATGTATATCATTTTATAAATTTAGGTGTTTTACGAGGTTTAGCGGGGATTGGACTTGGATATTTTGTTGCAATGGTATATAAATCAGGTTTTTTACAACAAGATAATAAAAAATATAATATCATTTATTCAATGCTAGAAATAGGACTTGTTGTATTTTTTATTTATTTTATGTTCTTTTGTTCACATATTCCCTCTAAAAATGCTTTAGTCTATGTTATATGTTTTACTATTTTGTTTTATTTGTTTTTGTTAAGAAAAGGTGTTGTTTCAAAATTTTTAAATAATAAAATATTTGGCAATTTTGGTAAATATGCTTATAGTATTTATATAATGCATCCTATTGTACTTTATTTTTTCAAATTAACGATTTTTAGAACAAATAAGTATTTTATGTTAAATCACCTGTGGGGATGTTTATTGTTTGAAACTTTAGTTGTTTTGGCTTTTGGTATATTTTCATATCACTTCTTTGAAAAACCTTTAAACAAATTCGTCAAGCAATTTGTCTAAATATATTCCCTACATTTGCAAAACATAACACAAAACTAACATTATTATGTTTATAATATAATTATGTTAGAGTAGCATTGTAGAGGGATTTTTATGGAAAATTTAAAGAATAAATTTTTGTTGTTGTGGGATAAAATATATTCGTTTTGTAATAAGCATGCTGAAATATTAACAGTATTGGGTTTGGCGGTGCTTTTTTATTTTATATTTTTTCATGATATCGGTTCTTATTCATTGATGGATGTTGACGAAACCAGATATGTAGCAATGGCAAGAGATATGTTTAATTCAAAGGATTTTTTGACCTTATATTTGAATGGTCAATATTTCTTTGAAAAACCTCCTCTATATTTTTGGCAAGAGTGTTTGTCTTTTGCTCTATGGGGCAAAATAGATGAATGGACTGCGAGATTTCCTGTAGCTTTATTAGGATTTATCTTCTCGTTTGTTGTTTATTTTACTTGTCGAAAACGTATAAATAGAAGATTTGGTGTTTTTACATCATTGATTCTTGCAACTTCATTAGAATTTGTTATGCTTGCAAGATATGCTATTCTCGATATTGTTTTGACTTTTTATATAGGATTGGCATTAGTATGTTATTTTCAAGTATATTTTTGTCAAGAAAATCATAAGAAATTTTATTGGTGGGCATTTTATTTATTTACTGGTCTTGCTGTAATGGCAAAAGGTATTCCAGGTATTGCAATTCCTTTTGGAACAGTATTTTTTACTTCAATAATGGCAAAGAAATTTAAAGAAATTTTCAAACCTATTTATATGCTCCCTGGGATTGTTTTATTTTTGTTAGTAGTATTGCCTTGGCATATTATTATGTTCAAAAAATATGACCCTCTATTCTTTAATGAATATATTATAAAACATCATTTACATAGGTTTTTGAATACTGCAAATAATGAAATTGGCAGAAAACAACCTTTTTATTATTACTTTATAGTTGTTTTGTGGGGATTTATTCCTTGGGTATTTTCGATGATTGCAGTATTTATAGACAAAATAAAAAATTGGAAAAAACTGGATTACGTGTCTAAAATAGCACATTTCAACTTTAATTCTTTTGACAATGTACACAAAGCATTGGCTCTTTGTTGGGTTACTGCATTTTGGATAATGTTATTCTTTTCTTCATCATCAACAAAACTTGCAACATATATTTTGCCTATATATTATCCACTTGCAATTGTTACAGGTTTGATGTGGATGGACTATGTAGATAGAAAAAAACATGAAAAACCTATCAATATTTCAGTGCAAATTTTTGGCTGGATTTGTGTAGTTGCCGGTATTGCTGCAATGTTTACCCCTTTGTATCTTCCTGCACAAATAAACAGTGATATTGCTGAAATAAGATGGTTTAGTTTAATTTGTCTACTTGTTTTGGGTGTAGGTACATTATTGTTTGTTAAATATAAAAAATACATTGGTGTATTTGTATTTTATGTTCTTTTTATGACTGTAATTTCAGCTTTTGCAACAGAAGAGTTTTATGAAGTTGATTATAGATTTGGTCAAGAAGATTTGGTGACTTTTGCAAAATACGCAAAGGATTATGACTACAAAATTTCAACCTTTGGGCTAGATAGGAAATATTCACTTCTTTATTACAATGATGAAAAAGTTGATTATAACAGTAAAGAAGATTTTTCAGTCGATAATGTTAAAAACGAATTAAAGAAAGACAGATTTGTTGTTATTATCAAAAATAAACAAATGCCTGAAATTGAAGGTAAAGTTAATTACGAAATCTTGAAATCAGGCAGACGTTATACTATGATTAAAGGCAAATAATGTTAAAACGATACGAAAAATTTCTAAAAGATTTTGACGAGATAGTCAAAAGTATATTTGAAGACCAAAAACGTTATATCAAATGTAAAAAAGGTTGTTCAATATGTTGCAAACAGGGCGATTATCCTTTTTCGCAGATAGAATTTGCATATTTGACCCAAGGTTATATAAACCTGCCTGCCAATCGCAAAATTATTGTTCAACAAAATATTAGAAATTTGTTGAAAGATAAAGAAGAACATAAAGGCGAAAAGCGTTTTGAACACCAATGTCCGTTTTTGATTAATGATGAATGTAGTGTGTATGATTATCGCGGAATTATTTGCAGAACCTTTGGACTTTGCTATTATGATGATGTTAAAGGGTATGTAAGACTTCCGGGGTGTGTGCATAACGGTTTGAATTACTCAGAATTTTATAATGAAAAAGAGCGAACATTGAATGTTCAAAATGTTCCAAAGATTAATTTGAGAATAGATAGAATTTTAAATAGCGAACTTGCAAATACTTATAACCTTGAGTGTGGCGAAATTCGTCCGATGCTTGATTGGCTCGGCAGTAAGAAATAATAATCAATATTTATCAATAATAATATTTGATAAATTATTAATTGGAAAAGACCCTGAAACAAGTTCAGGGTGACACTTGTTCCCTCGCCCCTTGTGGGAGAGGGGTAGGGAGATGGGGTTAATGCCCTTCAAACACTCTTTGAGAGTCCAAGGTGACTTTCTATTACTCATCCTTTTTGACTGGCATGATGTTGTAGACCAACAAAATTGTCAAAATCACCACAAGTCCAATCATTTTAAACTTTATAATCGCAAATGCCACAATAGCGCCAAGGATTATTGCCAATAAAAAGCGTTTAACAAATCCTTGAACTTTTTCAGAAACCTTTCTTTCTATACGGTATTCTTCTGCCATAATCGCAATATTTGATTGTTCTTTTGCTTTTTCTTCAGTTTCTTCATCAATAACAGATTGTTCTTTCAGTTCTTCAACCGCGTCTTTATATGTGCGGTTTACAAATCTCTCAACAAGTGATAATACAACGGATTCAGGTGCATCATTTTTGACACAGGCAAACATAACTTCCCACATTGTGTACCAAATTTTTTGCATTACACCTTTCCAATATCTGGCAGGAATACCTGAACGGAACAGGTCAATTTCTTTGTGGAACGACCATTCGGCAAGGACTTGGATATAAAAACACTGTTTATCAAAATCTATTTGGTTAAATTCTTCGTTATCAAGAATTGATTCTGCCATAAGTGTTGCAGATTTGCGGATATTTGTAATCAGATAACTTTTTTGTAATTCGTTTATGTCAGGTGGCAGTAAAGGAGAAATTTGCACAATTAATCCTTCGATAAAATCTGTATATTTTTTATCCACAACCTGTTCGTCCATTTTATTATTATAGAAAATAAGTCCTAATAATTTGTCATATATATAGTGTAAATTTCAGAAGTTGTTTTAATTATTAAGTCTCCTTGTAATGATATGTAAATTTGTCGGCATAGTAATGCCGACCTACGAATATGGCAAAAAGGTCAATGTCATTCTGAAAGCTTAGAAAATTTGTGTGAAGTATGAACACTAAATTTTATTGCTATTCAGAATCTATCAATGTTGATTTAAAAGTTTGACTTCAGCGCATTATATTTTAATAAAATGGATAGACCCTGAAACAAGTTCAGGGTGACATTATAAATATTGATAGATTCTGACTCAAGTTCGTAATGACATAGTTATATTAAATAGCCTGACCTCCAGCCTTCCTGCCTTCCAGCCCTCTACCCCTTTCTTAATAAAAAATTCACATATCTTGATATATATTTTCATTTTCCCATATTTATTCTATAATTAGGTATAAATATTAACCTAAAGGAGTATGTGGATGAAATTCATCATAAGAAAAGAAGACCTGTTTAATGGGATAAAAATCGTTGAAAGAGCTACTTCTCAAAAAGCTGTTCAACCTGTTTTATATAACATTTTAATCGAAACATTAGATAATAACGCAATCAGATTGACTGCTACAGATTTGGTTTTGACAGTGATTACAACTGTTGATGCACAAATTGAACAAGTAGGCAAAATTACTCTTCCTGCCAAAAAATTAAACGAAATTGTTTCAAAATTGGGTAACGAGTTAGTTACTTTTGAGGTTGAAGAAGGTAGCACAAATGTTAATATTTCTTGCAAAAAATCTAAATTCGATATTATCGGAATTTCAGCATCAGAATTTCCTCCTGAGGTTTATAATTATGAAATTGATGAAACAAAATGCTTTGATGTTGAGTTGAAACCATTCTTAAAAGCTATTAAACAAGCAGGTTTTGCGGCTGCAAGTTATGAAGTAAGTAACCTTTTATCAGGTATTGTTTGTGATTTTTCAAACGGAATTTTGGAAATTGCATCAACTGATGGTAACAGACTTGCTCGTGTTAGAGAAAAACTTGCCAGTGATATCACTGAACAAACTCAGTTGATTATTCCATCTCGTACATTGAACGAATTTATGAAGATGGGTTCTTTTATTGATGATGAAACTATCAAAATTTGCAAAGACAAATCAACAATTGTTTTGAAAACAGAAAAAACATTGACTATTTCCAGATTGTTGGAAGGTCAATTCCCTAAATATAACCAATTAATCCCATCAGAAAGTCCAAAACAAGCGATTGTGAATGTTTCACAACTTATTTCCGCTTTGGAAAGAGTTTCTGTAATGGTTAATGACAAAACAAGTATCGTAAAAATGCTTTTTGCCGACAATGAATTGACACTTTCTGCTGATACTCCTGATTCAGGTAAATCAGAAGATAAAATTGATATTCAATACACTGCAGAAGAACTTTTGATTGCTTTCAATTACAAATACGTGCTTGACGCATTGAGAATTATTGAAAGTGATGAAGTTATTATCGGTTTGAATGCAAGTTTGTCTGCTACAGTGCTAAAACCAAACAGTGATGAAGATTTCATCTGCTTGATTATGCCTGTTCAAATCAGATAATAAATAGGAAAATTTTAAGATTAATTTATAATATGAAATCTAGGCTAAATAAAGAAATCGGTAAGAGAATAAGATATTTAAGAAAACAAAGAGGTTTAAGTCAGGAAAAATTAGCCGAATGTTTGAATATTGCAACAACTTCGCTGAGTTATATTGAGACAGGGCGCGGTTTTATGACATTAGCGACTTTGGAAAATATGTCTAAGATTTTGCAAGTTGAACCTTATGAAATTTTTCAGTTTAGCTCTGTACAAACTAATGAAGAAATGTACGATAAAATAATTAATAAATTAAATTTAATAAAAAATGATAATGAAAAATTAAGAACGGCATATATTATATTGGAAAATATTTTGTAGTTTTATGCTAGAATAAATACGGATTTAAACGTTATTGTAAAAGAGGTGCTTATGGAAACAATAGAAAAAGCAAACATTGACTGGTCTAATATCGGTTTTGGATATTACCAAACTGATAAAAGATATGTGTCAAATTTTAAGGACGGAAAATGGGATGAAGGTTGTTTGACAGAAGATGCCAATATCGTTCTTAATGAGTGTGCAGGCGTTTTGCAATATGCTCAAACTTGTTTTGAAGGTATGAAAGCATATACAACCGTAGATGGTCACGTTGTAGTATTCAGACCAGATATGAACGCTAAAAGAATGGCTGACACTGCAAAAAGACTTGAAATGCCGGTATTTCCTGAAGATAGATTTGTTGATGCGGTTGAACAAGTTGTAAAAGCTAACTTGAAATTCGTTCCACCTTACGGAACAGGCGCATCATTATATTTGAGACCATATATGTTTGGTTCAGGACCTGTTATGGGTGTTAAACCGTCTAAAGAATATCAATTTAGAATTTTTGCATCCCCTGTAGGACCATACTTCAAAGGTGGTGCAAAACCTATCACTTTGACAGTTAGTGATTTTGATAGAGCTGCACCAAACGGAACAGGTCATGTTAAAGCAGGTTTGAACTACGCAATGAGCCTTCACGCAATTGTTACAGCGCACGCTCAAGGTTATGATGAAAACTTATACCCTGATGCAAAAACTCGTACAAAAGTTGAAGAAACAGGCGGAGCTAACTTCTTCTTTGTAACTAAAGATAACAAAGTTGTAACTCCAAAATCAGACAGTATTTTGCCATCAATCACAAGAAGGTCATTGATGTATGTAGCAAAAGAATATCTTGGTTTGGAAACAGAAGAAAGAGAAGTTTTGCTATCTGAGCTTGGTGACTTTTCAGAATGTGGTTTGTGCGGAACAGCAGCAGTTATTTCTCCTGTTGGTAAAATTGTTGACCACGGCAAAGAAATTTGTTTACCATCAGGTATGGAAAAGATGGGACCAATTTCAGCAAAATTATACGAAACATTAACTGGTATCCAATCAGGCAGAATCGAAGCTCCAAAAGGTTGGATTAAAGTTATTGCGTAATTAAATAGGTTATTGTCACCCTGAAATAAGTTCAGAATGACAATATTACTAAAAACGACCTTGCGAATCTCGCAAGGTCGTTTCATTCGACTGTCAATCAATCTTTTTTAAAAGTTATACAGCAACTTTCATTGTTTTTTCAATGATTTCGTTGAAACTGTCAGCTTTCAATGATGCACCACCGATTAAAGCACCGTCGATGTCTGATTTAGACATTTGTTCTTCAATTGTAGCAGGTTTTACAGAACCACCGTAAAGGATTCTGATTGAATCTGCAGCAGCAGCGCCTGCAACTTCAGCAACAACGCTACGAATCATTTTGATAACTCTGTTAGCTTCGTCTGAATCGCAAGATTTGCCTGTACCGATAGCCCAAATTGGTTCGTAAGCGATAACTGATTTAGCAACATCTTCTGAAGAGATACCAGCCAAAGCTGCTCTGATTTGAGATGCGATGTGAGCATCAGTTGCGCCTGATTCTCTTTGTTCCAAAGTTTCACCACAGCAGATGATTGGAATCAAGCCGCCAGCCAAGATAGCTTTTGCTTTTTTGTTAATCATTTCATCAGTTTCTGAGAAATATTGTCTTCTTTCAGAGTGACCAATGATAACGAATGAGCAACCTGCATCTTTCAACATTTCAACAGAGATTTCACCAGTGAAAGCACCAGATTTTTCCCAGTGGCAGTTTTGACCTGCAACATACAATTTGCTACCTTCGCAACCACAATCACAAGGGATTTCAGCTACTTGGTTCAATGATGTAAATACAGGAGCGATAATAACTGTAGGCAATTGAGATGCTTTATAATTACTTACAAATGATTTAATACCTTCGTATAAAGCTTTTGCATCACTTTGCAAAAGGTTCATTTTCCAGTTTCCTGCAATAATAGGTTTTCTTGACATAATAAATATCTCCTTTTATATGTACCACTTAACGCTTGTATTTTATATTAAACAAAAGAAAAAAACAAATAGGTAATGAAGGGGATTGAAGGAAGAAGTTCAGAGGGCAAGAGGGCAGGAAGGCAAGCTATTTATATTGTCATTCCGAACTCGTTTCGGAATCTCTAACTGAACACTTTAGTCTAACTGTCATTCTGAAAGGATTAAAAATCTTGCCAACTTGTTTGGCTTAGATTTTATCCTATTCAGAATCTATCAATGTTGATTTTGAAAATTTGACCTCTATGTATTACTTTTTAATCAAATGGATAGACCCTGAATCACCGAGTAGGAACAGAATATTACGTTTCGCCTTTAGCTCAACTCATATTCTAGTCAGTTCAGGGTGACATTATTCCCTCTCGCCCTCCTGCCTTCCTGACCTCTGAAACTTCCATTGACTTCTTGTCAAAAATCATTATAACCATGCAAAAGTCCTTCATTTGTATGATTTTTCTCAAAATCGTTGAGGATTTTCTCAAAATGTTCGACAATATTAATAATATAACATGTAGAGGTAGTTCTATGAGAATAAACGGTGGTATTCAATATGACGACAGCGGTTTGACCGCATCAATAAGGGCAATGCATCTTGACAGCGAAATTGTCGGAATAACCAATGAAAACATCAGTGGTTTTGACAAAATCGGCTATCAGCGTAAAGAGGTTGTCGTTTCTTCTTTTGCAGAATATTTGGGTGTGCACGCGCTCTCAACAACAAGAGATGATAAAGTCGGTCGTATTGCGGTATCAGACAAGCCTTTAGACCTTGCAATCGCAAATAAAGGGTATTTCCAAACACGTAACGAAAACGGTGTAAAACTTACTCGTGACGGTAGATTTCAAATAGGTAAAGATGGTACTTTGCTGACTTTGACAAATTCCGAAGTTTTGTCAAATGCAGGTACTCCGATAAAATTCCCATTTATACCGCAGGATTTGAAACAAGTTAAAATCGACAACACAGGCAAAATTTCAATGTTCAACCCAGAAAACAACAAATTGACTCTGATTGGACAGATTGGTGTTGTTGATAGTGGCGGAATGGCAGTGATGGAGCCTAATATCAAACAAGGCTACAATGAGTATTCAAACGTTGCTTTGCAGCAAGAATTTCTTTCACTCATGCCTGTAGTTAAAAATTTTGACGCAAACAGACAGATGTTTATGCTCCAAAATTCAGTTTTAGGCAAAACGATTTCTCAATTAAGTTCAGCTTCATAATAAATAGAGGTTAAAAAAATGTATAACTTACAAGGTATAATTTCAAAAGGCACAAATAACGCATTGGTACAGTTTGACCGTTTTGGGCAAATTGCAAACAATCTGTCAAATTTTCAAACAACAGGCTACAAAGATGTATCTTTTGAGCAAGTTCTTAGAGAAGACGGCTATTTGACAGGTTCAGTTCGTACAAATTATACCCAAGGTTCAATAAGAATCACAAGCAATCCTTATGATGTTGCAATTGATGGTGCAGGATATATTCCTGTTGTATCACCGTCCGGAGAGGTTCAATATACAAGGGATGGCGCTTTTCAACAAGGTAAAAACGGCTATTTGACAACTAGAGACGGTTGGATTGTTGGAGAAGGTATTCAAATTCCGACAAACTGTTTCAAGTTTGAAATCAAGAAAAACGGCGATGTAATGGCTTATGATTCACGTGGGGACAAAGCTAAAAAAGTCGGAACCATTCCACTGATTCGTTTTGACAACCCTGCAGGCATGGAGTCTGCCGATATGAACAGATTAAAACCGACAGATGATGCAGGTGAAGGCAGATTGGTTAAAAACCACGACTGCTTTAGACAAAACAATTTGGAAGCATCAAATGTAAGTATCTTCCGTTCATCAACAGATTTGTTGAGATTGAACGCATCAATGCTTGCAAGTATGCAGATGATGAAACTTGCAGATACAATGTACAACAAAGCTATCAATATCAGAGAAGCTTAATAAATAACTAAACGAAAGGCAATAAAATTATGTATACTTCATTAGATAGTATGGGCAAAGTCTCATTAATGATGGATTTGATTTCTCAAAGGCAGCGCGCTTTGGGTTCAAATATTGCTAACGTTGATACCCCTGGGTATATTAGACAAGATATAAATTTCAGTCAGTATTTGAGTACAATGAACAGTCCATTAGAAACTCAATTGTCTGAAAAACTTGGTCCGTCTCCTGTAGCAATGGACCATTCGGAAGAAAAAGTTAATTCTGCGGAAGAACTTTTGAAAATGCAGGAAAACTCAATTTTATACACAATGGCAACAAGAAGAATGACAAACCTTGTTACCGAAATGAAAACAGTAATTAACGTTGGTAAGTAATGAGAGCAGGTGAATAAATTATGGGTATAATGGAATCAATTGATATCGGTGCAAAAGCGCTCCAAGTACACGGAAAGCGTATTGATATCCACGCAAAAAACATTGCAAACCTTGATACACCGAATTATGTCAGAAAAATCCCTGTATTGACAGCAGTTGACGATGTTTCTTTCCATGGATTGTTGAATAATATGAAAGAAGATGTCTTTGGTGTTGGAACTTTACCTTATTTGCAAGGTGGGGTAAACTTTTCCGGTGTTGTTGAAGACCCTACTTTGGGTGAAAAAATCTACAAACCGGGGCACCCTGATGCTGACGCGGATGGTTATATCAGAGCATCAAACGTAAATGCCATGGTTGATATAGCGGACGCACTTGTTGCACAAAGAGCTTATGAGGCTAACTTGGCACTTGTGAATATCTCAAAATCAATGGCACAAAGAGCTTTAGAAATCGGAAAATAATCTTTTTAAATAATTTTTAGTTTGGTAGAAGTGTGAAAAAAGTGGTAGGTTATATTTGTATATAGATAATTTAATAAAAAAATATAAAAGTAGCTTTGTCAGGCAGTTTTCCGAACTGATGGACGACAGGCGTCAATACTACAAAGATATCCAACTTGATATTATCCAAAATCTTCAAGGTATAAAGGCTTGTGGTATTTATACGCTTGTTTTCTTTATCGGATTTGTACAAATGTTTTGGGAAAAAGAATACAATTTGTCTTACCACTTCACTTTAGCTTTTACGCTTGTAATTTTGACTGTTATTATAAACCTATTAACCAGAATAAAAGGCTATGTTGACACCTACAAAGACAGACTTTTGCCAAATTTGCTCAGTATGTTTGGCGAACTTGTGTTTGTTCCAAATCCGGGGTTATTTTTGGAGGCAAATATCAAAAAACTCCCTGAAGTCAGGAAAAGTAAATTTTTAATTCCGTATTCTGTATATAACAAATCAAATTTGTTTATGTACAATGTCAACTACAACAGAAATGGCGATGGTTTGACAGGTAAATTAGAAAATTACAAATTTCAAATTTGCGAAACCAAATTCGGTTGGAAAAAGAAAAATTCATTTATTCCGACAATTTTATTCAGAGGAATTGCGCTAAATATAAATTTGCCGGCAGAAGTGACTTCAAAAATTCTTATTTTGCCTAAAAATTGTGATATCAATGATGCTGAAAAATATGATTTGTTAGACATAAAATACGTTGGTTTTACAGATAAACATAATATTTATGTGGAAAAAGAAAGTTCTGATTGTGCATTGTTAGATGTTCAAAAATTTCTCAACAGACATTTTTTAGAAAGATTGATGAATTTGTTGAACAGTTTTTATGCCAAAAAAGTTTTTTGCTCAATTTATGAAAACCAAATTGTAATTTTGTTGGAAACAAGAAATATGTTGTTTGAACCGCCAAGTCTATATAAAGACATTGAAGATATCAAACAATACACCTCTTTGTATAACAAAATCACATCAATAATGACATTTATTGAAATGTTCAACAAATTGGCTTTTGACTTGCCGGATAACCCTTCTTAGGAGAATTTATGCCACAGTGTATGGAAAAATATAAAAACGAATTTGCAATCAGATTTGCAACAGTTATGCAAGAAAGACTACCTTTTTGGAAATCTGCACAGAATCAAGAGCGGTGGGAGTTTGTGAGTTTAAGTTCTTTAGGAATGTATTTAGTATCCTTTCTTCTTGGATTTGTGCCTGTAAGGAGTGAACATGAATATAATTTAAACTTCCATATTTTTTGTTCAATTTGTACCCTTATTATAGGGATTATTTCTGTTATCCACTCAACAAATAAAAACTATCAAGATAGAATAAAACAAACATTGTTTCCTGATTTGTTAAAAGTTTTTGGTGATGAAATTTATTATGGCAAATATTCTATTCTTGGATTATCTGAAATGATAGCTCTCGGAAAAGAGTGTAAGCCATCGGATTTGAGGATTTTAAACGGTGATTTTTTATCAAGTGATTTGTTTAAAAGTAAGCAAATTACACAAAGAACAGATGATGATTGTTTCTGGGGACGATATAATGACGTTGACTTTGTGATAAATGAAACAGATTTTGGGTATCATACCGGAAGAAATAATAATTATGCACGTATGTTCAAAGGTGTTGCAATGCACTTTAAAATGAACAAAAAAATCAAATCAAGAGTATTGATTTTGTCTAAAAAAATGGGTCAATATGTTCCGCCAAATTATGAAAAAGTTAATGTTGAATATGACAAATTCAACAAAAAATATAATGTCTGTGTTGAAAAAACACCGGTGGAAACAGGTGGTCAAATTGAGGCAAGATATTTATTAACCACTGTATTTTTAGATAGATTTATGCAAATTTCAACAAGTTTTAATATTGATAAAGTTCAGTGTTCAATTTTTGATGATTCAATGTTGATTTTATTATCAACAAATAAAGACTTGTTTGAGATGAATCATTTGTTTGGCAGAATTGACGATGTTCATCAATATGACCATTTGTT
>CABUXT010000038.1 GCA_902495705.1 uncultured cyanobacterium | reverse complement strand
TTCGCTTTGCGTTTCATTTGTTCTGAATCATTTGCTTTGAATTAACAAGTTTGTTGTTTGTCACAACTTTCGTTTCAGCTATTCTGTTTTCAATGTTCAAAGAATACCTTCGAGTCAACGCTATTGATTATACATCCCTTCGCTATCGACTGTTTCCTTCACCGAACTCTGTCGGCTTTTCTATCTTATCACCTAAACTTTTAAAGTCAAGGGATAAATTTTAATTTCTTTCAATCTTAATAAAACTTTCGTTTTTAGATAAATAACTTTCTAAGTATCTGGTTTTATAAAATTTTCTGAGGTGCAATGCATTCACTGCACATTTATTATGTTATCCCTAACAAAAATAAAAATCAAGCGTTGGATTTTATATTCGTAATATTTCGTTACAAATAAGTAAGAATCAACGTATATGTGGCATTTGAAGATTTTTACAGATAATATCGAGCGTTATCAACGCAATTTTTTGGAATTACATGTATTAATATCTTCAATATTTAGTGTAATTAGTGTAGCAATAGGAGTGTATTTATGGAAAATTTATCTATCTCGGCTCAAAATATGAGTAATGTCGCATTGGCTAAACCTCAACATAAGGCAGCAGAACCACCGGTTGAAAACCCTCAACCTCAGCAACCAGCGCCTGAACAATTAGGCGGACCAAAAGAAATGTGCGGACGCTCACAAGTAGCATTTAGCGGAAGATTAACCAACTTGTCGACAGGCGATTTGAACTTTATCGCATCAAAATTAAAAAATCACTTCACAGAATTTAGTAAAGAAGAATTATCTGCATTTAAACGCGGTTTGACTGAAGTATTAAATGAAAATAATTGTAGAAGTTTAAAACAACTATTTGCAAAAACTGATGAATCAGACATGAAACTGGCTAAAACATATTTAAGCTTTGCAGATACTGTAGCTAAAAATGGTGAAAAAGCAGAATCACAAGACATTCAAGCCTTAAACGGATTACTTGAACGCGCTAAAAAAGATTATGGCTGTAAGGATATCCATGAATTTGCAGAGAAAGCTATCACAAATGAAGAAGATGCTTTTGGACAAGTTGCAAACTACATGCCTGGTGATAAATTCTCTACAGCATTTAATGATTTGTTTATTTATTTGAGATAGACGGATGTTATTAATTAAAAAAGAGAGGTAGCCAAACGACTATCTCTCTTTTGTTACGACTCAGCAAAACAACCACAACCGTCATCATCACAACAAAATTCAGTATCATAATCAGGTGCATCACAAGTACAGTTCTTAGACCCTCCGGCTTGGGCTCCTCCACCATTTATTCTTACAGAGGAGCAAGATATTCCAGAACCCTTATAACAATCAGTTAATTTGTCATCACCTTTATATACAGGGATAAAGTGATTATCTGCAGCAATTAGATAAAACTCATCTTTTCCTATAACATTTGGTTTACTCATACTATTGGTATCAACCAGCACATATCCACAAACTCCGGTTGAACAATCATTAAATTTAAACTTAACAGTATAACCACTCAGAGTAACAAGGCTTGGCATATCGCTATTTGGGTCAAAAAGAGAACTGTTTTGCTTTTTGTCTAAAAACTCGGATGTTCCTTGACACTTATTTGGCACTGCATCATCACAAACATGAGAGACTTTCAGTTTCGTTGCTAATTTATCCCTAAAACATATACTATCATTCTCTTTGCAAAGTGTTGACGGAAGACTTTCATCATTTTGCAATAGTCTCATTGCTTGATTCAACTCACTAAATATTTTCTTATACTGCGTAGTATACCTTTTTTCTTGAATTTTTGCCTGCAAAGTTGGAATTGTCATAGCCGCTACAACTCCAATAATACCCAACGTAATCAATACCTCCGCCAACGTGAAAGCATGACTGAATTTGGAGGTTTTAGAGTATTTGTTTTCGTGTAAAAATGGAAAAATTGAACATTGTTCAATAGTACGAAATTTATTTTTAATATTGTGAAAATCTACAGTATTTAAGGCATTAAGAAGGTTACCCCCCCCCGAAACTCGCACTATAGTTAAGTTTTAGCATCTATAAACTCCTTTAATTTGAATTATAACAGTATTATCATAACATGAAAAATTTTAGATATTAACTACTTCTGCTTTATTTTTATGACTTTCCAAAGTCTTCAACAAATAATCTGCAATAGTATCTTCTATATGCACACCAAAATGATTATCAATTTCTTTAATAAAATAGCATGGGCTTGTCACATTAACCTCAATAATTTTGCCGTCAATTACATCCAAACCGACCATGCCAATCCCCATTGAATTAAGCTTTTTAGCAACAGGTTTGAATTTTTCACGCTCCTCGTCAGTTAAAACAGCTTTTTTGACATGCTCATCATTATGTTCGCAGAACTTGAAATCATCATTACTTGGTGTTTTTTGGACACAATACGGCAAAACATCTTCCCCTAACATCAAAACTCTTTTATCACCGTAAACAGCTTTTGGAATATACTTTTGCACCATAATCAATTGTTTGCCGTTATTCGTCATGGAATTAATTATTACCGCAGTATTTTTATCGCCATATTTCAAATACATAACACCACCGCCAAAACATTGATTTAGCGGTTTTAAGATAATTTCATCATTTTCTTTCAAAAATTCAACAATATCTTGTTTTGATGAAGTTACAATATTTTTTGGCATCAAATCATTGAACATAACAGCATGCAATTTTTCGTTGAAATTTCGCACGGCTGTAGTATCATTCATGACAAGAGTTTTTTCTTTGTCGACGAAATCAAAAATATAAGTTGCGTTGATATAATCCAAATCCACCGGAGGGTCAGGACGAAACATCACCATATCAAAGTCATTGATTTTTATTGCGCGCAAATCATTTTTGTCATAAAAAATATCATTATCTTTCACAAAAGATTTGTAGCAAGAGGTATAAGCTATAGACGATTTGAGTTTGAGCATGTCAATCGTTGTAATATACACATTTTGACCTCGGTCTAACAAACTTTTAATCATCCAAAAATTAGTAACAAGTTTGTTAAACTCAAAATACTTCAACTCTAATCTGTCTATAACAAATAAAATATCGTTCATAATACCTCTTATCTAAATTTTATTACTTGATTTCAGCAGGATTCAAGATTTGGCATGCTGTGTTGCCGTAAGCAATAAGTTTTGCAAATCTTTCCAAATCCGCTTGAATTTCAGGGAATGTTCCATAATGCATAGGGATAACTGTTCTTGCCCCAAGCCATTTTGCAGCCATAGCAGCATGTTCAACATCCATTGTATAGTTACCACCGATTGGTAACAATGCGATTTGTGGAGCATACAATTCTTTGATAGTTTTCATTTCGCTAGTCAAACAAGTGTCACCTGCGTGGTAAATTCTAACACCGTCAACGTCTAACAAAATGCTTGCTGCGCATCCGCCATATCTTCCATCAGGTAGTGAACTTGAGTGAAATGCAGGTAAAAATACAGCTTTACCCCAAGAAAAATTAATCCAAGCACCTAAGCCGATTGATTTTGATTTTGCACCCTCTTGTTTGCAATATCCTGCAAGTTCCGCAACTGCAGTAATTTCGATATCTTTTTCTTTTGCGATTTCCAGTGCTTGACCTACATGGTCACAATGCGCATGAGTCAACAATATATCAGTAATCGGTTCTTTGTGCCAATCGTATTTTTCATTGATTGAAACTAATGGGTCAATCAAAACAGCTTTGTCGCCATTTGTAATTTGAAACGCACTGTGTCCGATGTATTTTAAATCAACCATAAATCTCTCCCCTTTTCTTTTTCAAACATTTTTAACTATTTCAATTTATCACGTTTTAATATAAAATACAAATATGCAACAATACATTACACTTATGGACAAATGCATAGAATTGGCAAAACAAGCCCAAGGAGACACCTCGCCTAATCCGCTTGTCGGATGTGTCGTGCTGAATCCGCAAGGCGAAATTATCTCAACAGGGTATCACAAAAAATATGGCGAAAACCACGCAGAACGAGACGCCCTGCTAAAATTAGAGGATGCAAAAGGCTGTACCTTGGTTGTAAATTTGGAACCATGTTCTCATTATGGCAAAACTCCGCCTTGTGCTGATTTGATTATCGAAAAAGGGGTTAAAAAAGTAGTTTATGGGATGGAAGATGTTAATCCGATTGTTGCAGGAAACGGTTTAAAAAAGCTTAGAGCAGCAGGGATTACAGTCATTGGACCTGTACTTGAAGATAAATGCAAAAAGTTAAACGAAATTTTTATCACAAACAAAACGCAAAATAGAACTTTTGTGGCACTAAAAACAGCGACAACCATCGATGGAAAAATCGCAACGTTTTCAAATGATTCAAAATGGATAACCTCAGAAAATGCAAGGAATGAAGTGCGCAACATCCGCAAAAAATATGATGCGATATTGACCTCGTCTTCAACCGTAATCACAGATAATCCGACAATGGCGCACAAGTGCAAAATCATTTTGGATAGAGAGCTAAAAACGGACTTAAACGGAGAAATCTACAAACAAGGAAAAATCTACGTATTTCACGATAAAAATACCCTCGCACCTTGTGGGAGAGGGAAGGGTGAGGGGAAGATAAAATTTATTCCAACCCCTTGCACCAACAACAAACTCAATATAGAATTTATCCTAAAAAAATTGTACGAACTTGGAATTATGAGCGTGCTTGTTGAATCAGGCGGCGCGTTAAATGAAAGTTTTTTACCTTATGCAGATAAACTTTATCACTTCATCGCTCCAAAAATCTTAGGCGACAACAGCGGAAAATCTTGTTTTTACGGAAAATCTGTTGAAAAAATTTCAGACTGCACAAATTTAGAATTTGAAAGCTTTGCAAGCTACCCACCTGATATTTTGATTACCTATAACAAGAAAATTTAAGGCAAATTTTTGAAATAATCTTCATCCTGCATTGCGTAATAAGCACAAGCTATACCGTTATAAGAACTTTTACTAGTCTTAGAACAATATGTATCTTTGTCTGTTAGTTCAGTGTCTTGCTCTCCCATTGGAACCAGTTCAAGCCCTCCTGATTTTTCAGTTGGACGTAGCTCAAACGAAAACAAATCATGACCTGCTGCATTTGGTTTAGAACTTTTACCATTGATATCAATAGAAATCAATTGATTTTTACCTTTGCCCCAAGGATTCATGTCCATAATAATTAACATTCCGTTATTAAGATAAAATTGAGAATCATCAAACATATTTGTTTGAATATAATCGGTATTTTTTGCATAATTTGTGTATTTATAATCCCTATTTGTAACCGAAGTATGTCCCTCATCATCTGTTTCCGTACGAGCAATACAATGAGTGCTGTTTTTGTCTTTATCCGTACAAATAGTCGCTCCTTTAAAATATTTGCTAAAATCTTTCGCATAAAGAAATCTTGAGTGTTCAGCATCTTCATCCTCGTTATACATTTTTACAGCTTGCGCCAACAAAGAATACCCTTCCTTAAACTGAGATTTCAATTTGACATGGTTTAAATGAGCCATAAGCGTTGGAATTGTCATAGCTGCAACTACACCGATAATTCCAAGAGTGATTAACACCTCAGCCAACGTGAAACCATTCATTTTCAAATTTGTCCTGCAAAAAATCTTTCTCATATCTTACCCTTATATTGTCATGATATTATAACTACTTTATCAAAGTATATTATATTTCTCTAATTTTGTAAAGTAAATGTATAGATAATTACATGGAGATATAATAATGAAGAAAAAATTGTCACGCTCAGGGAGCG
Organism: uncultured cyanobacterium; assembly: GCA_902495705.1. Classification (GTDB taxonomy): domain Bacteria; phylum Cyanobacteriota; class Vampirovibrionia; order Gastranaerophilales; family Gastranaerophilaceae; genus Zag111. The sequence continues at coordinate 10,963 of CABUXT010000038.1, read as the reverse complement.
GTTGGGCACTGTTTATGCCAAAGACATTGTTGGAGCTAATCGACGTTGACCCTGAATCTGATATGTTAAAAATTCAAGTTGAAAATAACACGATAAAAATAACAAAAGCACAAGAAGACAAAAACGAACCTCAATAGACGGTTCGTTTTTTGTTATTTGAATATGACATGATTTTATTTATTGTCATTCTGAAAGCTTAGAAAATTTGGGTGAGCTTTGCGAACTCATAATTTTCTTGCTATTCAGAATCTATCAATGTTTATAAAAACAAATATGTCACCCTGAACTAGTTTCAGGGTCTCCAATATATCAAATTTTGCAATTGACTAATATGTTAAATTTGAGATGCTGAAACAGTCTTGAATTATTGGCGGCTCGACCGGCTCAACGCAGCTCTCGCCAAGACGTGCTGGGTTCACTACGTTCACACGGCGCACTTGCCAAAATCCGCAGTTCAGCATGACTAAAATCAAATGGATAGACCTGCAATCACATAAAACGTGACTCCACTTCGTTCCACCTACTGTTCAGGGCGACATACTTGTTCAGTAATTTTTAATCATTTCAGAATGACATTTTTACAATCAAATTACTCTTTCGGAGCATCGGCTTGCGCAACATATTGATTTTTCGCAGCAGAATTTGCAGCAATAAACGTCGCAATTCCAACAATTGCAGCACTAATTGCACCATTTATCAATGCACCTTGGCGTTTCATACCTTTTGCAGCCTTATAAACAGCCTCATAAACAGGATTATTCTTTATTACATCCTTATTAAAACATTTCTTTTCACTGTCCCAAATTTTGGCAAAAATCTCACCTGCATTTTTTCTTTGTTGAATACCTGTAAAACGGTCAAAACCGTTTTGAATAACTTGTTTTGTATCTTTTAGATTCATGCCATTGGTTAAATTTTCAAAAGTCTTATCAAACTTTTTCACACTTGCTTTATCTTTTGCGTGCAGTGAATAAAATTCAAAACAACGAGCCCTCAATTCAGCCCAACTTGCAGAGGTATCAATAATTGACTTAAACTCATTTTTTAATGCAGACATTTTTTCTGGCGCATTATTATCTGCAATATCAATTATTTTCTTGACAAAAGCATCAGATGCATTACCTTTATTCAAAAACGGCTTTGCAAAATAACCGGATGCGGCACCAATTCCACCGCCTAAAGCTGTCGCCGCTCCTGTTGCATAAAGCTTTACATTATTATTTGAATTTTGATTAACGCCATCTACAGACATGATAAAACCTTTCTAAATTCTACACCTGTTATTATAAACAACAAACATTCAAAATAATTGCTTGATTTTGGATTTTTGATTAATAAATATTAAGGAAAACATTTTAGTTCATGATGCCAATATAAAAAGGTCATGTCATTACGAGGAAAGTTTACTTGCAAATGTTATATTGACATTGACGAAGTGACGTAGTAATCCCCTGCAAAGGTTGTGAGTCTTTACACCCCTCTCCCTACCTTCCCCTCAGCCATACGGCACGCAGTCTCACTCAACTCGCATAGCTCGTTGGTTCGGCTAGTGTTCCACAAGGGGCGAGGGCATGTGTCACCCTGAACTTGATTCAGGGTGACCGCCATTTTTATCATTTCAGTATAACAGAATTTCACACAAAAAAAGACAGGGATGTTGCCCTGCCTTTTTAAAATATTTTAATTATAATTACACATTTTCTGCAGGAGCGTCATCAGAAGTTGCAACTTCTACTTGAACATCTTCAGGATGCCTGTGCAAGGCCCACGCAACAGCACCACCTGCAGCACCAACAACACCTGCGCCGATTGCTCCAAATTTCAAAGCCGTAGATTTAGTGATTGAACGAGCGGCAGAAGTAACTGCATCAACAATTGCTAACTCACCTGATTTTAATTCAGCACCATCGGCTTTTGCCATTTGTCCTGCGGCAATAACACTGGTTCCAAGCATTTTTACAGCATTTTTTAATGAGGTTTTTAAATTAGGAACATCAACTCCTGCTAGTTGCATCTCACCTAATGATTTCAAAACATTTGCCAAGTCTTCTTTAGTGTTAATATTTTCCAAAACTTCTTTGAATCCAGCAGGAATTTTATCACCCAATTGCTCAACTGTATTTTTTAGTGCTTGAACAATATCACCATCTTTAATAAGGTTATCCAAAACAGCTTGCGCTTCTTTTGGAATAGATTCTCCTGATGTCTCTACATAAGCTTTACCTTGAGCAATTGCAGCCTTGAACTTTTCACCTGAGAATATATTTAAAAGTTTATCAATAGGTTTATCTAAAAGTGGAGCTAAGTCAGCACCTGTATTAGCCTTTTTCAAAGTTTCGACAGCACCTTTTACAAAATTTGCAACACCTTTAACATCTTCATCAGAACTTTTGGTCAAATTTTCAAGAGTTTGTCTCATAAATTTGTCAGTCGGCAAAACTCCATCCAAATAAGGTCTGCTCATAACACCATAAGTTGCGCCAAGACCTGCACCGACCAATGCTCCGGCACCTGCTCCAGCACCCATTACAACTGCGTTATGATTATGGTTTGCTCCATTGATACTGTCTACTGCCATTTTAAATCCTTTCTACTTATACACTTATTACTATTTAAGTCCGAACACAAAATAAATTGCGCAAATTTGAGGAAATTTTAACAAATATTAATGATATCAAAACAAGAGGCGCGAGATGAAAATTCATCTCACGCCTTCTTCTAAAATCAAATACTATCCGTCAACTAGCCTTTTACTTGAGCCATAACTTCTTCAGCAAAGTTGTCTTGACGTTTTTCTAAACCTTCACCTAGTTCATATCTTGTGAAAGCTTTGATTTCCAATTTACCTTCAATCAATTGAGCGATTGTTTGGTTAGGGTCTTTTACGAATGGTTGTTCTAACAAGCATCTTTCAGCCATGATTTTGTTTACACGACCTTCAACGATTTTAGCTCTGATGTTTTCAGGCTTTTTCAACAAATCTTCTTTACCCATTTCAATTCTTGTTTCTTCATCAATTACTTCTTGAGGAATTTCTGCTCTTGAAACGAATTTAGGAGCGCAAGATGCGATGTGCAAACAAATGTCGTTCATCAATTCAGCATCGTTTTTATCTGTGCTTAACAATACACCGATTTTTCCGTTGTGAATATAAGTTGCAACATTGCCTTCGTATCTAACAAATCTTCTAACAGTGATTTTTTCACCGATAGATGCGATTTTACCTTTCAAAGCTTCTTCGATAGTTTTACCGCAAGATGGGCAAGTTAAACCCATAAATTCTTCAACAGATGCAGGATTCATTTCTGCAACGTGTTTTGCCATATTTGAAACTAATGTTTTGAATTCTTCGTTTTTAGCAACGAAGTCAGTTTCGCAGTTGATTTCAATCATAGCACCGCAATCATCAGCGATATATGATTCAACTCTACCTTCAGCAGCGATTCTGCCCATTTTCTTTTCAGCTGATGCGATACCTTTTTGGCGCAAAATTTCAGCGGCTTTTTCCATATCACCATCAACTTCAACCAATGCTTTTTTAGCATCCATCATGCCTGCACCGGTTTTATCACGAAGTTCTTTAACCATTTGAGCTGTAATATTCATTTATACTTTCTCCTTCTACTAACAAAGTTATTAAGACTAAGGCACTAAGCGCTATAAATATTTAATAAAAAATACTTACTGCTTAGTGCCATAGTGTCTTACAATAAATTATGCTTTTGCTTCTTCAGCAACTCCGGCATCTGCAGCTGAGATTTTTTCAATTTTCTTAGCTTCATTTGCTTTGTTTTCTCTTAATTGTTTACCTTCCAAAACTGCATCAGCAAGTTTAGATGTAATCAATTTGATAGACCTGATAGCATCATCATTACCAGGAATGATGTAATCAATGCCATCTGGGTTAGCATTTGTATCAGCCAAACAAATAACAGGAATACCTAATTTGTTAGCTTCTTTGATAGCGATTTCTTCTTTAGCTTGGTCTACGATGAAAATCAAATCAGGTAAACCTCTCATTTCTTTGATACCGCCCAAAGTTTTTGATAATTTAGCTAATTGTCTGTTCAATTGAGCAACTTCTTTTTTAGGAAGTTTGTCAACATAACCGTTGTTGATAAATTCTTCCATTTCTTTCAATTTATTAACTCTGCCTCTGATTGTTTCAAAGTTAGTCAACATACCGCCTAACCATCTTCTGTTGATGAAGTATGCGCCTGAACGTTGAGCTTCTTCTGCAACAACTTCTGCTGCTTGTTTTTTAGTACCAACGAAAAGAACGTTTTTACCTTTTGCAGCATAATCTCTAACAAGATTATAAGCTTGGTCTAATAAATCAGTTGTTTTTCTTAAATCGATTACATAGATACCGTTTCTTGCACCGTAGATATACGGTTTCATTTTTGGGTTCCATCTTTGTGTTTGGTGTCCGAAGTGTACACCTGCTTCTAAAAGTTCAATCATAGATGCTGTTGGCATCGGTTTTCTCCTTATGTTTAATGTATTGTACTACGGGCTAAAAAGTCTCATCCGAAACGGACTAGGGCGAGCCTATCAGACTATCTAACCACTAATATCATAAACTAAACATGAGATTATGCAAATTTTTCAGCAATAAAACTTAAAATAAACAAGTTACACTAAGTTTTTGACAAATAATTTACCTGATTTTGTACAATTCGGATTCAAAAACATCTTTGCCATTTATATCATAAGCTTCGGTATCAAAATCAAAGTACATTTGAGCATTTCCACTCGAACCAACAATTTTAAAAGTTTCCACATCTAACGGAAAGTTCTCAAAATTAACCTTGTGCCTATTTGCTCCGGCATAAATAGCCATATTTGGTTGTCCTAATTCTTTTGTAAGTTTTTGGGCATAATCAATAATAGAATCTCGGATTTCATCGTTGTATTGATAACGAGCTTTAAGTTCAATATTATCAAGCACCAATGCAGGTTTTCCACCAATCTTTGCAATAAAACACATTGTATTACCTACAGGAGTATCTCCATCAAGAACTTCAATTGCAGAAATCATTTTACTGCTGATATAAATCGGCGCAGTCCATTGATTTACACCTGAACCGACTGCGGTACAACAACTTGCATAATTACCCAAGAACAAAGCATATTCAACATTATTCATATCAACTTTGCGAACAGTCATTTGCATAGGTTTATCATCAATATCTTTTGCTATAGAGCGCATCTCATTTTTACGACTTGCAAGGTGATTTCTTAATGTATTTTTGGCAGTTTCTACAGACTCTGAACCTTTTGTTGTCCAAGATTTGTCAGTATTTATCACATCTGATATAACTTTAATTAACGATGACAAATCTTCAAATTTTATATACTCACCATCTTTAAATAATTTTACAACAGACTTGGTTCCATCAAATTCGCCAACCTCATCATAATTAGCAACATTTTGTTCTCGTAATTCAAACCCATTTTTTGCCATAATATTTTTTAAGACATTCATTTGGTTTGGAATAGAGTCCTTAAAATAATCAGAGGTCAAATCTTGTTCAATATTATCTATTACGGATTGCGCCAAATTTTCATTTTTCAAAATAACTTCTTTTTGAATTTTTGAATTCGGATTAAAATGTGCCCACGCATTATAATTAAGTCCCAATTTTTTAAATTGAGATTTTGTATTCTCGTTCATAGGCATACTATCAAACATTTGAGCTATAGTACGATTTTGGGCATATTTATTTATACTAGAGAGTAGGACTTTATAATTAGCCATAAAATCTGAATCTGCCATATATAAATTCAATAAATATTTACTGTTTTTAAAATTCAATTGATAGCAAATTCTTCCATTTTCATCCTGCCTAATCGAATTATTAATCAATTTGTTAAATTTATTTTGTCCATCTTTAGTTTTTGAATTGCAATTTTTCAAAATATATCTCAACTTTGGGGACTTATCATATTTCAAAGCCGAAAAAATATGTGCCAATTTTACTTTATCAACAGGGTCTTTAAGTGATTGAGACACCAAGTTTTTATTTTTATCAGTCAATTCATTTATTTTTTGAATAAGTTCATTTTTATCCTCAACTTCATTAAACTTACTTTTCAATTCTTTTATCTTATCTTGATTTTTGAGATATTTTGCAGATTCAGTAGGATTTGTCAATTCTAGCAAACCTTCATACAATGGATGTTTTGTATTTATATCTCCGATACAGTCGATATTATTTTCCACATTATCATATTTTTGAGCAAAAGTATGAATAAAATCCTTTTTACCCAAAATTTTCATCGTATTTACAGTTCTATTTGGATTTTCAAAAAATAACTCATCAATTTCATCATCGGAGAACGAATAAGATGCATAATCCAAAAGTTCGCGTTGTTTATACCCTTCATTTCTGACATCTATAAGATTTTTTAAATCTTTATTTGATAAATTAGATTTAATTACACAATCCATAAATTTATCAGGATAGCCCAAGTCTTTCACCATATAAAGTTTTTTAGTATATTCATCAAAACTTTCAGGAGTGAAAGGTCTGGAAAAACTATCTTGAAGAAATATCTTATCAAGTTCAAAACCATCTTGCTTTAATTTTGGAAAGGTGTCGACGATTGATTTGTAATACTGCCCATCATCAAAATAACCTTTTTGCGCAAGGCGCAAAAGGACTCTTTGCTGCCAATATTTAGAGATATCACAATCTTCTAAAACTCTATCTGCCTCTTTCTCATTATAAAAGACTTTTTCTTTTTTCTTAAAAATATCAAACAAACCGCCAAAACTTACATTTCGATAATATATTTGCTTTTGAGGGTGTAAAGTTTGACTTGGTCTTGTCGAATTTTTACAGTTATATTTTTGAGTATTTGTATATTGATACTGAACAGGTAAAATGCGCATACTAACTTAACGTATGTAAAAATATTTTTTGCCATACCAATAAAAAACAAATTATGCAACCACTATCCATTTTTTCTTATAATATTACCCAAATCTGCAATTAAAAATTTGAGCCTCTAAATTAACATAAACAAAACAGAAAGGAGAAATAATGAAATCATTTACTACTTTTGATTTACAATATGCACATCGTTTTTTGAATTTTAAAGGCGAAGCTCAATATTTACACGGACATACAGGGACTTTGACAATTGAAGTCGAAGATTCGATAAATACCGGAGCGAACATGGTCTTCCCATGCAATGAGATAAAAAAAGTTGGGTGGGAGATTTTGCAAAATTTTGACCACGCACTAATTCTAAGAGAAGACGACCCACTTTTGCCAACGATTTTAGAAGTCTACGAAAAACAAGGGATAAAAAATGGTGCTCCGCAAAATACAAATATCGGACCGGCTTTTAAAACCGAATTAGCAACGGCTTATCCTGAATGTAGACTCGTCGTAACAAAAGAATCAATGACAGTTGAAGGAATGATTAAAATAGTACACGAACTATTGAAAGATAAACTAAATATTTCAAAAATTACTTTTACAAGTGGGGATAATGCCGCATCCGAAGAGTATCAAATACATAAAACAATGGAACGCTGCCCACTTTGCGGCATCGCATTAAACCCGGATGGAACCTGTAAAAAATGCGGTTATAAAAAAGTTTCAGAGAATTAAATTTGATTAAGTATAGTGAGGTCACACATATTCATTGACCTCATTATACTATTTATATTATTTCTACGCAATTTTTGGTTCTTAAAATTGTTTATATACTATGTAAGGTAGAATAATGGTAAATATTAACAAAATTGTAAATAATTTGGATAATGGTCAAATCGTTTGGAAACAATTGGGACAAAGGAATGTGCCTAGATATTTGTACCATTTGACAACAAAAAACAATTACCAACAAATGCTCAAAGATGGATACATAAAAGTGAATCACGATGCAGACATCCGCTCTAATTTGAATGGGATTTTTATGCTTGATTTAAAAAATTTTACAAAACGTTGGATGTCAATGGGGATTGATTGCGGAGAGCACTTATTAACATTCGCAAAAGCTCTTCTTATGCAAGCATCAAAAGATGGTTCAAACATTGTTGTCCTAAAAATTCCAACCAAAACTCTTTACTTGAATAAATTAAAATGCAGAAGCCAAATTTCTAAAAACAATACTCATATTATGAATGGAGATTTCGCAACCAACCAAAAACATTACACTCGAAGAAAAGAACCAATCGAATATATTTGTGAAACAGATATTCCAATCAAAAATGCAACAAAAATTGGAGAAGCTGATACTGGATTCAACTTAGAAAAAGCACTCGAAGAATTATCAGAAGACTACTCTAAAAGAATAGACGAAAAGAAAATTTTAAAAACACTATTTAAAAATACCCCAGAAGAAAAGTGCATAAGTTTTGCAATAAACAAACAATATTGTAATAAATTTCATTTTTAAGCCCTAAGTAGAGCTATAAAACTTTTCTGACAAAAAATAACGCCACTTATCTATAATAATTTTTATAAATATTGTTGTAATGATTTATATCTCTCACTATTCTTTATTCTTGTAGTTCTTGTTTCAGCAAACTCCATTGTTTTATCATATAACAATCTCCATTTATCAATATCAGAAGGGATTGCTTGAGGAACATTAAAATCAATACCACTTTTTTCTCCAAGAAAAAATTTTATATTTTCATTTTTATCAACTAAATCCTCTAGGAAAAAGAATTCAATATATTCACTAAAAGAATGGAATTTATTAAAAAAAATTCTATCATTCTCAATTTCATCTTTTAAGGGATACCATCCGTATTTTTCAGGTGGCTCATTGAAATATCGTCTTATACATTCCAAAGTATAATCGAATCTATCACCAATATATTTTTTCCATTGTGCCCCTCTATATTGATTAATAGATTTCTTATGTTTTGGAAATATTATTTTTCCTCCAATTGAATTCATTATTGTATAATATCGTTTCAATTCGCTTAAAGATAAATACCTGCTTATAGGTTCCTTGTGAGGGGTCATAACGTTTGCTATAGAATCACACCCAAATCTCATTCCTTCACTAAGGTATAAATAATTATAATCATCAGATGATTCTATATCGCAAATTAAACCTTTTAGTGGTTTATGACCATATAATAAACATAAGTGTTTTTGCAAACATTTACTTCGGTTTTTTCCACAATCCGGGTCTATATAATTACCATGTTCTATTGCATCCCAAAATCCATAAACATCTTTTGTATAAGAATCATTATTTGAATCCATTAACCACCATTTTACATAAATATTCTTCAACACTTCACTAATGTTACCACTGCATGCACTAAAAAAGACTCCGATGACGGAGCCTTTAAATGGTGGGCAGGGGTGGATTCGAACCACCGTACTCTCGCGAGAACAGATTTACAGTCTGTCGCCTTTAGCCACTCGGCCACCTACCCATATTCTATTGTCATTTGCTTATCTTAGGCATTAAATATGCCCTTGACGAGACTTGAACTCGTGACCTCTCCCTTACCAAGGGAGTGCTCTACCTCTGAGCCACAAGGGCTTGAGTTTATTACTGAGAGTCAGTGGCAAGTACCTGTTAAGGTTTTAGCTTTCTTCTGATAAGTCCGCCTTCCTTTCGATTGAAAGACTTGCATAAGCTCGTTATTTCAGTAAAAAAGCCGGTAATGGGACTCGAACCTACAACCTACGGTTTACAAAACCGTTGCTCTGCCAATTGAGCTATACCGGCAAGTGCTTGTGAATTTATTATACGCAAAAAAATATTTAGTGTCAAGCACTTTTATTTGTTTTATAATAAATTTGTTTAAAATTCACATATAGAAGGATTTCAGCAGTATGATTAGAGCAATTTCACCAATCGTTTTATTATTAATTTCAAATATTTTTATGACTTTTGCATGGTATGGACACCTAAAGTTCAAAGCCTCTCCGCTTTGGATTGTAATACTTGCAAGTTGGGGAATTGCGCTATTTGAATACTGTTTTCAAGTTCCGGCAAACAGAATCGGTTATGGAGTGTACAACGCCGCACAATTAAAAACGATTCAAGAAGTTATTACATTGATTGTCTTTAGCTTTTTCTCAGTATTTTATCTGAAAGAGCAGTTCAAATGGAATTACCTTGTCGGTTTTTGTTTTATCATTTTAGCGGTATTTTTTATATTCAAAAAATGGTAGTCTTAGAAATTTTCGTATTAAAAAAGAGGCTCTGAAATTCAGAACCTCTTTCACTTCTTTTAAGTTTTCAATTAAGCACTAACTTTTTTAATAGCAAGAACTAATCTTGATTTTTTTCTTGCTGCAGTGTTTTTGTGCAAAATGCCTTTAACAACTGCTTTGTCGCAAAGTTGGTAAACTTTAGAAATAGCTGCGTTCAAAGCTTCTTTATCTTCACCGTTAGCCAAGCTTAATGCTTTTTTAACTGCAGTTTTGATAGATGTTTTGAAAGCTACGTTCTTTTGTCTGTTAGCTTCAGCGATTAGTACTCTTTTTTTAGCAGATTTAATATTTGCCATAATTGAATTTACCTTTCCTTTTATTTTTGCGCAAGTAATGAATTTGCGCGTACTCTACGAGGATGTGAGTAACTATATTAAATCCGAAAAAAATATTTTTTGCAAGTTATTTTAAGAAAGGTTAAAGCGGAACAACTTGGTTGTCGGCATAGCAATGCCGTCCTACGAGCCTATTTGTCACCCTGAATTTATTTCAGGGTCTCAAATATTACAAAATTTGAATTAGAGTTATGTGTTCAATTTGAGATGCTGAAACAAGTTCAGCATGACAAAATATAAAACTGTCATTTTGAAAGCTTTATTTTAATGATTTCGCAACTATTAATATTGATAAACCATGATTATTGAAAAGATTCTGAATCCGTCTTGGATTATTGGCGGCTCGACCGGCTGAACGCAGCTCTCGCCAAGACGTGCTGGGTTCGCTACGCTCACACGGCGCACTTGCCAAAATCCGCAGTT
>CABUXT010000037.1 GCA_902495705.1 uncultured cyanobacterium | reverse complement strand
TGAGCACATAATTTTCTTGCTATTCAGAATCTATCAATGTTGATTTTAAAAATTGACCTCTATGCATTACTTTTCAATCAAATGGATAGACCCTGAATCAAGTTCAGGGTGACATTGCACCTAGGTCAAAAATCCGACAATAGCCAAAAGTGAGCAATCAAACAAAACGAGTAAACGACAAAAGCCGAATTTGTTTGAGGAACGAAAGTGACGAGTTATTCGGCTACTATACGAGTTTTTAGTTTGATGTGAACATTTGGCATGTCGGTGGTTTTGCGGTGCTTTTGCCACACCCAAAGCACCCCTGCACGAAGTGCTTGAAAAGAAAGGATGAACCCTCACCCTGCCCTCTCCCTAGGAGAGGGTATAAGTATATAATTGAAAGACCTTCTTGCCCCCTCTCCTCACTCCTCAGCCATACGGCATGCAGTCTCACTCATTTAGCAAAGCTCAATAGTTCGAGCTAGTATCCCACAAGGGGCGAGGGAACATGGGTCACCCTGAACTCGTTTCAGGGTCTCAAATAGAACACACATGTCATTGTCATTCCGAATTTATTTCGGAATCCTTTCAATAATCAGGATTAATCAATAGTAACATTTGTTGAATATTAATTATGGAAAAGATTCTGAATCACCGAGCAGGAACAGAATATTACGTTTCGCTTTAGCTCAACTCATATTCTAGTCAGTTCAGAATGACATAGACTTTTCTGTTTTATTTGAGATTCCGAAACGAGTTCGGAATGACAATGACCTTTGTGTCCAAAGATATTCTTCACACCACACAAAAAGACCTCTTGTATAAGAGGTCTTTTTATCTCGAGTTTATATCAATATTGCCAACTTTAATTAATTTTCTTTTTTATCCATTGCATATACATATTTAGCTCTTAATTCTTTATCGTTGATTGCATCAACTTTAAAATCAACATAATGGTCATCTGTTGAATATTTACCAATTAAGTTGTGTAAAAGAATTGAATTTGCACCCAAGTAACCTTTTGCAACCTTACCTGTTTCAGCAAAGTCAGTTGTGCCTTTTCTTCTTGCAACATTTAATGTATCGCCATTTGTTTGGATAAATGCTCTTGACTTCAATTTGCAGTCAAAGATTGAACCGTTTTTGTCGCCAAATTCGTTTTCATATTCTTCAACAAAAAGACCTTTTGGTGAATTTAGAACTGTTCCATCTTCTTTTGTAATTGTGAAGTTGCCTGAAGGTACTCTGAATACTCGTTTACCGAATGCCTCGTGATTACCTTTGTAGTCTTTGATTTCGGTATCATAAACAAGAATATTTTTAGATGATTCCAAAACATTCATATCACCGATTTCTTTTGTACCGTATTCCCATTCTCTTGTACCTTCGTAGTGGATAATATTTCTTGCTGATAATGAGTCGTTTTTATCGCCATCAGTACCATCAATATCCCAATTTTGCATATTGTTATACAAAGTATCTAGCGGAATTGGTCTATCCCAAGCATACCACCATTTGATGATAGTATCAGTCGGGTGGTTACATTTTGTTGAATCCACATAATGACCGATACCAGCCCAAGCGTTTGCCTCTGCTCTGACATAGCCATAATCTTCTTTACCGCAACCTGTAACAACAGAACTTGCCGGTACTAAAAACATCATCGCAATACCTGCATTACGCATAGCTTTCATCATATTGTTATTGCGATTATAATCTTCTTCACCTGCAAACGCTACGTTTTTATTTTGTGCAGGTTTATTGTTCAAAGTTTGCATTTTTGAACCACGAACATCATAACTTGATATTGAATTAACTTGCATGTGTGCCTCCTGAATTTTCCATGTTCATTTTAAATCCGAACATAAATTAACTTGCTAGTGTTTACAAAAATTTTACGTAATAAAAATCTCAAAGCAAGGTATAACAGGCATTTAGCGCACAATGTAAATATACAATTCTTTACAATACTAAGATTGAGCCAATTTTTCACGAACAAGTTTTTCAACTTCTGCCAAAATTTCAGGATTTTGTTCCAAAAATTCCTTAGCTTTTTCTCTGCCTTGTCCTAATTTTTCTTCATTGTAACTAAACCATGCTCCGGCTTTCTTAACAATATCCAAATTAACTGCAACATCCAAGATATTACCGATTTTAGAAATACCTTTACCGAAAATAATATCAAATTCTGCAGTTCTGAATGGAGGGGCAACTTTGTTTTTCAAAACTCTTACTCTTACGTGGTTACCGATTTCGCCTTCATCACCTTTTAGAGTTTCAGTACGTTTGATTTCCATACGAACAGATGCATAATATTTCAAAGCATTACCACCTGTTGTAGTTTCAGGATTACCGTACATAACGCCGATTTTCATTCTCAATTGGTTGATGAAAATAACAGTTGTGTTTGTTTTACCGATAATACCAGTAAGTTTTCTCAAAGCTTTTGACATCAAACGAGCCTGAAGACCCATTTGTTGGTCTTCCATAGAACCTTCAATTTCAGCTTTTGGAACAAGAGCGGCTACAGAGTCAACAACAACGATATCAACAGCACCTGAACGAACCAATTCCTCTGTGATATCAAGAGCTTGTTCACCTGTATCCGGTTGGGAAATTAACAAATCATCAACCTGAACGCCCAAATTTCTTGCATATTCAGGGTCAAGAGCATGCTCTGCATCTACGAACGCTGCAATTCCGCCTTTTTTCTGACATTCGGCAACAATGTGTTGAGCCAATGTAGTTTTACCTGATGATTCAGGGCCGTAGATTTCAATAATACGACCACGCGGAATACCGCCGATACCTAACGCAACATCAAGAGACAACGCTCCTGTAGGGATAGCGTCAACATTGACAGTGGCTTTGTCACCAAGCTTCATAATTGAGCCTTTACCAAAATCTTTTTCAATTTTTTCAATAGCTAACTTTAGCGCTTTATTTCTTTCTTCGCTAACATTTACAGCCGGTGTTTCTTTCACTGCCATTTTTATTTCCTCTTATTCCCAAACGTAAACTTCTTTTTTCTTATAAAAACCTAAAGCAACAGGTTTGTAGCTGTTCAATTCGTTTTTCAATTGGTAAACTTCTTTATTCAAGTCTACAATTTTTTGTTTCAAAGTTTCATTATCAGTTTTGCAACGAATCAATTCAACAACAACATCATCCATGCCTTCAAGTTTTTCATCAATAACTTTAGCAATTTTGTTGCTCAATTTAACTTCTAATTCTTGCAAAGTATTTAAAATACTTCTAACAGCTGCACTATTATTTTGAGCTCCAACTGCACCAACTGTTGCAGGCACTCTAGCTGCTACAGGATTTGTAACAACGCCTTTAACTTGAGCTTGAATTTTTCTTAGATTTTTTACTTCATCATAAGAAAAATATGTATGACCTTTAGCATTTTTTCTAGGTCTGATTGCAGCTTTTTTGCATAAATCTACAATTTCTTTGTTATCCGCTTTTAAAATAGTTCTAACTTCTTGCGGTGTCAAAGTTCTCTCGTTCAATCTGTCTTTTATCATTCTTGTCTATCCCTTAAAAAAACATTCCCACCATCATTCTATTACATTCATAAGTTTGTGGCAAATAATTTTCAATAATTCATGAAGAAATGTAAATATTGTTTAAGCGCACAAAGGTGTAATGGAACAAATTCACGTTAAATAAGAGGGCAGGAAGGCAAGATGTCAGGAGGGCAGGCTTTTATACGATTTAGAGTAGGTCGGCATTACCATGCCGACAATTAATAAATAGTGGCGCGAACCTGAAAGGTTCGCGCTACTGCACTTATATCATCAAAACATCCTTAAATATTCATTGCTCTTAAAATATCAGTCAAATCTGAAGATGTCTTTTTCACTTCATCATTAGAATATTTAATCGCATTATCAGGGTCTTTCAAACCGTTGCCTGTCAAGATACAAACGATTTTTGAACCTGATTTAACTTGGTCTTTAACTTTAATAAGCCCTGCAACAGATGCAGCAGATGCAGGTTCAGCCAAAACACCTTCGCAAGATGCAATCAACTTATACGCTTTTACAATTTCCTCATCAGTAACAAAGTTAATCATACCGTTACTTTCATCTCTTGCAGCCTCTGCAAATTTCCAGCTTGCAGGGTTTCCGATACGAATTGCGGTAGCCAAAGTTTCAGGGTTCATAATTCTTTCGCCTTTAACAATTGCTGCAGCACCTTCTGCCTCAAATCCCATCATCTTAGGCAATGTAGGGATTTTGCCCAACTTGTGCCATTCTGTATATCCTTTCCAGTAAGCTGTGATGTTACCTGCATTACCAACAGGGATAAAGTGATAATCAGGAGCACCGCCCAAAGCCTCGCAAATTTCAAAAGCACCGGTCTTTTGACCTTCGATTCTATAAGGGTTTACTGAGTTCACCAATGTGATAGGGTATTTGTCAGCGATTTCTCTAACCACTTCCAACGCTCTATCAAAGTTTCCTTGAATAGCAATGATTTCAGCACCGTACATCATAGCTTGAGAAAGCTTGCCGAGTGCAATATAACCATCAGGGATTAAAACATAAGTTTTCAAACCTGCTTTTGCGCCATAAGCAGCAGCAGAGGCTGAAGTGTTACCGGTTGATGCGCAAATAATAGCCCCTGAACCTGATTCTTTAGCCTTTGTAACAGCCATTGTCATACCACGGTCTTTGAAACTGCCGGTTGGGTTTGAGCCTTCAAATTTCAAATAAATTTCAGCATCAATGCCGATTTTTTTTGCCAAATTTTCGGCTTTAATCAAAGGTGTGTTACCTTCGTTCAAAGTCACAACAGGAGTTGAATCTGTTACCGGCAAAAACTCTCTATATTTGTTAATTAATCCTTGATAATACATAATTTGATACCCTCTTTTTCTTCTTAACCTGCTTTGATTTTACCATATAAAACAAAAATAAGGTTATTCTTTTTCTTGGAATTTCATATCCACGCTTGGATTTTCTTTGCTTAGTTCTCCGGTTAAAGTACTTGCAAAACTATATGCCTTAGATTTGTTTCTGATATAAGTTTTGAACAGTGGATAACTGTTCCCTTGTTGAGTTTGGCAAGCGATTGTATATTTGATATATTTATTTTTATGTTTTTCTATACGTGAATATCTTCGCCAAGAAAGCTGATGCAGATAGTCCTCAAGTGCATCAAAGAAATTTAATGCCTTTTGCTCTTTTTCTTCTACCTCAAATGCTTTACATTCATCAATAGATATTTGTGAAAAATGCAACAAAGCTCCATTATCTTTATAGTCTTTAATCTGACAGTTTGAACCTTGGCAAACGATATGTGTCATAGCTTTGCTTGGATTATATTTAACAACCAAGGCTATTATAACAACCAGAATAAAAAGCCCTATTCGCCAACCTGACAATATTTCAATATAAATATTTTCTTTATCTTCTCTCATATTATACCTGAACTCTTATCAAACTATTTACCTTTGTGATAGCAGAATCGTTATTAAATATATTTATAACATTTTGCATATCTTTTTCTCGACAAATTTCAGTAATGACAGTGATTTTTGCAGCATTATCTCCTGCAACTTCTTTTTGCACAATACTTGCCAAGCTTATATTGTGGTCTTCACAAGCTTTACCGATACGTCCGATTACACCAAGGCTGTTTTGAGCCGTGATAGAAATATAATATTTATTCTGAGTTTCTTCAACAGGAATCATCACAGCGTTTTCGTGGTGGTTACATCTCATCATCGGTAGCAAATAATCAGTTTTGCCGATTTCTGATGCGATTGCCAAAATATCACCAACTACAGAACTTGCTGTAGGAAATTCACCTGCCCCCGGACCTGACAAAGTCACGTCTCCGACAGGATGTCCTGAAAGGCTCACGGCATTTGTCACATAGTCAATATGAGCCAATGTTTTTGTCTTTGGAACTAACATCGGATGAACTCGAACGTCAGCCTTGCCATCTTCGCTCAATTCAGCAGAGGCAATAAGTTTGATTTTATAGCCCATTTCATTGGCTGCCGCCATATCATCAGGACTGATTTTTGTAATCCCTTCACGGTATACATTTTCGATTTTAATTCTTTTACCAAAAGCAATTGTTGCAAGAGTTGTGATTTTATACGCAGCATCAAACCCTTCAACATCACCTGTCGGGTCAGCCTCTGCATACCCAAGTTCTTGCGCCTCTTTTAAAACATCAGCATAAGATGCATTTTGAACATCCATTTTTGTCAAAATGTAATTTGTTGTACCGTTTAAGATTGCTTTAATTTTAGTAATTTTATTACCTGCAAGAATTGTTTTGATAGGCATAATCAAAGGAATACCGCCTGCAATAGCCGCCTCATACAAAACAACCTTGTTATTTTCTTCTGCAAAATTGAATAGTTCTTCACCATGTTTTGCAAGTAATTCTTTGTTCGCAGTAACAATATGTTTGCCGTTTTTGATAGCCGTTTTAATTAAATCAAAAGCAGGCTCAACACCTCCAACAAGTTCTGCAACGATTTGGATTTCAGGGTCATTGACTACATCGTAAGCATTATCGGTGATAATACTTTCATCCAAGCTCTCAATGTTGCGTTTTTTATTCTTATTTCTAACCGCAATTTTTGTTACTTCTACATTGTTAAAATTTTGCAGTGTCTTAAAAACACCACTGCCGACTGTTCCCAGTCCAATAAGTCCGATTTTAATTTTACTATTTTCCATAGGGTAAGTATAGCATAGAATTTAAGATAAAGCAAAATGGGGAGGGCAGGATGATAAGAGGGCTGGAAGACTGGCTTTTTATATGATTTAGAGTAGGTCGGTATTGCTATGCCGACAATTTTACTTTATCTACTTTTTAGCTGTTCCAAAGTCAAAATATTTCAATAATTTAACATGTGACTTGCAAAAAAGTATTTTTGGTTTAATATAAGAGTATTAAAGTGATATAAACTAGCTAGAAAAGGAAAATAATCATGGCAAAACATTGTGAAGTATGCGGAAAAGCTCCAATTAAAGCAGCTAAATTGACTTTCTCACACAAGCAAATCGTTCATACTCAAGAACCTAACTTACAATCAGTAAAAGCTGTTGTAAATGGTACTACAAAAAGAATCAGAGTTTGTACTTCTTGCTTAAAAGCAGGTAAAGTTCAAAAAGCTATATAATTGTAGTTTTTACATAGAATTAAAAAAGACCTTTGGCTACCAAAGGTCTTTTTTGGTATTTAAATTGTAGTGTTTTCTTTTCTGGTCTCAAATAAAGCACATAAATCATTGTCATTCTGAAAGCTTAGAAAATTTGTGCGAGCTTTGCGAACACAAAATTTTCTTGCTATTCAGAATCTATCAATGCTGATAATCAGGATTTATCAATAGTAACATTTGCTAAATCTTTAAATGGAAAAGATTCTGAAATAAATTCAGAATGACATAGACTTTTTTGTACAGTTTCGCACACGGCGCACTTGCCAAAATCCGCAATTCAGGGTGACATAGACCTATGTGCCCAATTAGAGATTCCGAAACGAGTTCGGAATGACGGTATAATAAAGTATGGTGGGCTAACCAGCCCACCTGTAAAATTGTCGACAAGTAAATTTGTCGGCATGGCAATGCCGACCTACATAATATCATGTCATTACGAGGAAAATTTACTTGTAAATGGTACATTGGACTTAACGGAGTGACGAGGTAATCCACAACGCATAAGTCATACCCCAAAACATGCCCTCACTTTCTTGCTCTTTTTTCTCACATAAAAAACGTCGGCTCGCGAGTATTCGCGAACCGACGTCTCATCTTATGAACTAAAGAAATTAGTGTTTGTCGTCTTCATTATTAAAATCAGGAGCACCAAACATACCTTCAATTTCTTCCAAAATTGCAGATGGTTTTCTTGCTTGATTTCTTTGAGCAACTGCACGTTTTCTTTCTTCTCTGTCACGTTCCTCATCAGCATTGATTAGGTGATGGAAACCTGTACCTGCAGGAATCAAACGACCGATAATAACGTTTTCTTTCAAACCTCTTAACAAGTCTTTCTTACCATCAACTGCTGCCTCTGTTAAGATTCTTGTTGTTTCTTGGAATGATGCTGCAGAGATAAAGCTTTCTGTGTTCAATGAAGCTTTTGTGATACCTAACAACATGTATTCACAAGTTGCAGGAGCTTTGCCAGCCTCTTCAGCAGCTTTATTTTCTTTTTCAAATGTCTGCATTTCAATCAATTCACCAGGTAACAAGTTTGTATCACCTGCGTCAATAATCTTAACTTTCTTAGTCATTTGACGAACGATAATTTCGATGTGCTTATCAGCAATTTCTACACCTTGAGAACGATATACACGTTGTACTTCATCTACAAGGTATTGTTGAGCAGCCTCAGGACCACATAATCTCATAACATCATGAGGGTTCATAGGACCTGATGTCAACGGTTGACCTTTTGTAATTCTTTGTCCGTTAGAAACGATTACATTAGCGTCAATTGCATATTTGATTTCAGAAGATGAACCGCCATCATCAACCAAGAACAATCTTGGAAGACCGTCATCATCGATTTCAATTTTTGCAGTACCGTCATATTCTGCCAAAATAGCACAATCTTTAGGTTTTCTACCTTCTAAAAGCTCTTCTACTTTCGGAAGACCTTGAACGATATCGCCTGTTTTTTCTCTTTCAAATACCAAAGTTGCAAGTAAATCACCTCTAAGTACCAAAGCACCTGAGTCGATTTGCAACATAGTACCAGGGCTAATCAAGTAAGGACGACCGTTTCTGATTGAAATTTCGCCTTTGTTTACAGCTGTAACAACACCTGAAACAGGAGAAGTTTCGCCAGATTCTGCCAAAACTTTGTCAGTTTTAACGAAATCGCCTTTTTTAACTACTGCTTTGCCTTTTACTGATACTTTTGTATTTGAACTGTCAGAGATTAACAAAAGTCTTCTTGCATCTTCTGCATCTTCTTTGTTGATTGATGCAATAGCATCATTCATAGCAAGAACTTGAGTTTTAGCAACAGGAGTTCTTGGTTCGATAGTTTCGCCATCTTTTACCAACAATTCAGTTTGCAATGATGAAGATGTTGATGAACCTTCCATTTCACGACGAACAATCAAGTTTTCAAGTACAACGATTCTCAATTCGTTGTTAGAGTCAAGTTCAACCATACCTTTCAAGTGAGATAGGTAACCTTGCATTTGAAGAACTAAGCTTGTTCTTGTGATAGTAGCACCATCAACGTTTCTAACTCTTGCACCATCTTTGTATTGAAGTTGGGTAACAGGGATGATGTCAATCAATTCATCACTTGTGTTGAATTGGATTGAAACATCTTTTTGATTAACTTCCAATACTTGAACCGGTCTGATTAGGATTTGTACAGGTTGGTTAGCAATTGAATCTTCATCAAGTGACAATGATGAATCCAATTCTTCGTCCAAATCATCTAAAGGTAAATCTTCAACTGAAGAATCCATAATTGTAATAATTGAAGTTTCTTTAGCTTTGATACCGTCAGCGATTACTGTACCTTTCTTAACAACTTCACCTTCGTCAACTTTCAATTCTGAAATATTTGACAATGTGTGAACCTCACCAGGTCTGATTGTAATTTCGTGAATTACATCGTTGTATTCTTTAAATTCAACAATACCATCAATGTGGCAGTATACGTCTTTGACAACTTCAGTACCTGCAGTAACTGCTGTACCGTTTTCTACCATTTTCAATGTGCTGTCTTTGTTGATTTGATGAATTTCTTCAGGAATGAATACAACTTTACCAGGTTTAGTGATAATTTGGTTTTCGTCAACTTCAACGTCAACATATCTGATTTCACCTGAACTTGAAACAGCGCAATCATCGTCGATTAATTCGGCAATAATCATACCGTTTTCAACTGTTGTATCAACAGGAGCTTTAACGATGTATTTTTCACCAGTTTTATCAACTGTCCATAATTGTTCTTTCTTAGTTTGTTCAAATGTTGCATTTTCAGGTTGCAAAGATGCGATAACAATTGTCAATTCTTTACCTTGAACAATTTTCTTAATCTTTTTACCGTCAAATTTAGCATCTTCGATAACTAAATCTTCACCAACACGAACTTCACCACCGTGTTCAGAGATTGTCAATGTTTCAGCCAACTTTTCGCCTTTAGAAACTTTTTGACCATCTTTTACCTGAACTTTAGAACCGCCAGGTAATGTATAAACATCACCACCAAGTACCCAAATAACACCTTGTTTATTTGTAGTTCTAGAAACGTTTCCTTGTCTGTCTTTCTTTTCATCAGCTTTGAAATCTTCAAATACGATTTCACCACTGATATCAGTTGTAATATCTTTTGTTGCTTTTTCAGTTAAACGAGAACTGTCACCTTGTGAAGATGGTGCGTGTTCAGCCATTTTAAAACCTTTAGAAACTTTTTGTCCATCAGTGATAAACAATGTAGCACCTGCAGGAATGTGATATTTAACTGTTCTCTTTTCACCTTTAACTTCGATATCAGCTTCATACATAGAAACTTGAACGATATCACCGTGACGAGTTCTAAGTTCTCTTGCTTTAATCTTAGAAATAACTTCACCGGCTTCACGAGCAATAATTTCTTTTTTAGCCTCTTTAACGCCAACAGCACCACCTGTGTGGAATGTTCTCATTGTCAACTGTGTACCAGGTTCACCGATTGACTGAGCAGCGATAATACCAATAGCTTCACCAATATCTACAAGCTTTTGAGTTGTCATTGCCCAACCGTAACATTTTTGACATACACCGTATTCCAAACCGCAAGTCAAACCAGAACGAACTTTAAGTTCATGTAGGTCTAAGCCTGAAATTTTCTTGATGTCATCACGGTTCATTGTTGTACCTTTAGTAACTAATACATTACCTTCAGCATCAACAATATCTTGAGCAACAGTTCTACCCAACAATCTATCAATTAGAGGAACGATGACAACATCGCCATCTGTAATTGGTTTCATGTTGATATATTTTTCTGTATGACAATCATCAGCTCTGATGATAACGTCTTGAGCAACGTCAACCAAACGTCTTGTTAAGTAACCAGAGTCAGCTGTTTTCAACGCTGTATCTACAAGACCTTTACGAGCACCGTATGATGAAATAATGTATTCAGTAACTGACAAGCCTTCTTTAAAGTTTGATTTAATAGGTAAGTCGATGATTTGACCTTGTGCGTCAGCCATCAGACCTCTCATACCAACCAACTGTGATACCTGTGACAAGTTACCACGGGCTCCGGAGAATGCCATCATATAAACCGGATTCAATTTATCAAAGTTTTCAACTACTTGTTCTGTCAACTTAGCTGTTGTTTCAGACCAAGTATCAATAACTTTTGTATATCTTTCTACTTCAGTAATTTCACCTTTTAGGTATCTGTTTGTAGATTTTTCAATTTCTTCTTCAGCCGATTTCAACAACTCTTTCTTAACAGATGGAACTGAAAGGTCAGCAATTGAAATAGTCGTACCAGAAATAGTAGCGTATTTATACCCTAAGTTTTTTAGAGCATTAGCCAAAGACGCAGCTTTGGCACCGCCGTATTCCAAATACATCTGACCTAACAATTTTTTCAATGAACCTTTGTCCATTTGTTTGTTAATGAAATCAGGTGCTTTCTTTGTATTTGTATATGTTCTTTCCATTCTAATTTTCCTTCAATTAGTTTATTTACACTGATTTTTACACTTAGGCAAGTGCTTTTCTAACTTCTTCGTTAAAAATAATTCTACCAACTGTAGTTTCAAGTCTTTGACCTTTTTCATCTCTAACGATAATTTTGTCGTGAAGTTTGATTACACCAACTTCAAGAGCAGAAATTGCATCTTGGAAATTGTAGAAGTAACCTTTTACATCTTGAGATTGGTCTTTGATAGTAGTCAAATAGTACATACCAAGTACCATATCCTGAGAAGGTGTAACGATTGGTTTACCGTTAGCAGGTGCAAGTAAGTTGTTAGTAGCTAACATTAACATTCTTGCCTCAGCTTGAGCCTCAATTGAAAGTGGAACGTGAACAGCCATTTGGTCACCGTCGAAGTCGGCGTTGAATGCTGTACATGCCAATGGGTGTAATTGAATTGCACGACCTTCTACCAATTTTGGTTCAAATGCTTGAATACCTAATCTGTGAAGGGTTGGAGCACGGTTCAACATTACAGGGTGTCCGTCAATTACCTCTTCCAAGATATCCCAAACAATGTGCTCAGAACGTTCAATTTTCTTCTTAGCAGATTTAATGTTTTGAACATATCCGCGTTCAATCAATTTGTTTACAACAAATGGTTTGAAAAGTTCAATCGCCATTTCTTTTGGCAAACCACATTGGTTCAATTGAAGTGAAGGACCTACTACGATAACTGAACGACCAGAGTAGTCAACACGTTTACCAAGTAAGTTTTGTCTGAAACGACCTTGTTTACCTTCGATAATGTTAGACAATGATTTCAACGCTCTGTTGTTTGGACCAACAACAGTTCTTCCGCGTCTGCCATTATCAATCAAAGCATCAACTGCCTCTTGTAACATTCTCTTTTCATTTCTAACGATGATTTCAGGAGCACCCATTTCCAACAATCTTTGTAAACGGTTGTTTCTGTTGATTACACGTCTGTACAAATCATTCAAATCTGATGTTGCAAAACGTCCACCATCTAACTGAACCATAGGTCTCAAGTCAGGAGGTGTAACAGGAAGTACATCCATAATCATCCAAGTTGGATTTGTATTTGAAGAGATTAGAGAATCTAACAATCTTAATCTCTTAATTAATTTAGATTTCTTTTGAACAGAAGTTACATTTCCTGCAAGTTCGCCTCTGATTTCTTCAGCCAACTTGTGAATATCAACTTCAGATAACAAATCTTTAATAGCCTCAGCACCGATACCAACCTTTAATGTTGATTCTTCGTTTTCAGCCATATAATCTTCGTATTCTTCTTCTGTTAATAATTGAAGTTTTTTGAAATCACTGTCACCGCCATCAATTACAACATAGCTGTTGAAATAGATAACTTGTTCCAAATCTTTCAATGTCATGTCTAAAAGTAAGCCTAAATATGAAGGAATACCTTTCAAGAACCAAATGTGAGAAACAGGAGCAGCAAGTTTAATGTGTCCCATTCTGTGACGTCTAACCTTTGAATCTGTAACTTCAACACCACAACGTTCGCAGATAATACCTTTGTGTCTTACTCTTTTATATTTACCGCAATAACATTCCCAGTCCTTTGTTGGTCCGAAAATTCTTTCGCAGAACAAACCGTCTCTTTCCGGTTTTAGTGTACGATAGTTGATAGTTTCCGGTTTTGTAACTTCGCCGTGTGACCACTGAAGTATTCTTTCCGGAGAAGCTATACTAATTCGTATATAATCAAAATAATCAATGCTTGTTGACATTTATAATGTTCTCCTTTTTGTATTGAGTTTGGTTTTCAGGTTTTAAGCCCTACTACCTTATTCACATAAATTTTGCCTCGGGGTGAATTTTCACCCCGATTTCAAAATTTTTATAAATCACCGAAAGTAGTTGGTGTTTCAAAGAAGTTGATATTCAACAACTCAGAATCAACATCTGACAACGTACGTTTTGGAGCAGCTTTTCTCAAGTCGTCCATATCTGTCATCAAATCTACTTCCTGACCGTCTTTTTTCGCTACGGTAATATCTAAACCTATACTTTGTAATTCTCTTACAAGTACCTTGAATGATTCAGGAATACCAGGTCTTGGGATATTGTCACCCTTAACGATTGCTTCATAAGCTCTGTTACGTCCGTTGACATCATCTGATTTAATTGTCAACATTTCTTGAAGAGTATAAGCTGCACCGTAAGCTTCCAACGCCCAAACTTCCATTTCACCGAATCTTTGACCACCAAATTGAGCTTTACCACCCAATGGTTGTTGAGTTACAAGTGAATATGGTCCTGTACTTCTTGCGTGAATTTTATCATCTACAAGGTGAACCAATTTCAAGAAGTAAGTTAAACCAACAGCAACAGGTCTATCAAACGGTTCACCTGTTCTACCGTCAATAAGCATTACTTTACCGTCTTCACCAACCCAGTCGCAACCGGATTCTTTAATACCTCTAAGAAGTTCAGCCTTTGTTGCGATTTCTGATTGGTTTTCACCATACATTTCATCGAACGCAGGAGCTTCATAGTGGTCACCTGTCAAATATGCAGCCAAACCTAACAACAATTCATAAGTTTGACCAACATTCATACGAGAAGGAACACCAAGTGGGTTCAATACGATATCCACCGGAGTACCATCAGGCAAGAATGGCATATCTTCTTTAGGTAAAATCCTTGAAACGATACCTTTGTTACCGTGACGTCCTGAAAGTTTATCACCTACTGATACTTTACGTTTTTGAGCAATATAAACTCTGATAACTGTATTTGCACCAGGTGGTAATTCATCACCTTTTTCTCTGTCAAATACTTTTACGTCGAGAACTCTACCGCCTTCGCCGTGAGGAACTCTCAAAGAGTTGTCTTTTACATCTCTTGCTTTTTCTGCAAAGATTGCTCTCAACAATTTTTCTTCAGGTGGGTGTTCAGATTCACCTTTCGGTGTAACTTTACCTACCAAAATATCATCAGCATAAACTCTGGCACCGATACGAACAATACCACGTTCATCCAAGTGTCTTAGAGCATCTTCTGAAACATTTGGAATTTCACGAGTAATTTCTTCCGGTCCTAATTTAGTTTGTCTTGCTTCGATTTCTAATTTTTCAATGTGTAATGAAGTGAAGATATCATCGTGAACGCATCTTTCTGATAATAAGATAGCATCCTCGAAGTTATAACCTTCCCAAGGCATATAAGCAACCAAAATGTTTTTACCTAATGAAAGCTCACCACCACATGTTGATGCGCCATCGGCAATTACATCACCTGCTTTAACCTTATCACCTTCGTGAACGATAGGTTTTTGGTTAATACAAGTATCTTGGTTAGACCTTACATATTTCATTAATGTGTAGATATGAGGTTTGCCGTGAGTATCGCGAATAACGATTTCTTCACCAACAACTCTTTCAACAGTACCGTCAACATCAGCAACGATAACCATACCAGAGTCTTTTGCTACACGAGATTCAAGACCTGTACCAACTCTTGGTCTTTGAGTAATCAAAAGAGGTACTGCTTGACGTTGCATGTTAGAACCCATCAATGCACGGTTAGCATCATCGTGTTCAATGAACGGAATCATTGATGTCGCAACAGAGATAATCTGAATTGGGCAAACACCAACATAGTCGATTTTTGATGCGTCACACATGATGAATTCTGAACGATATCTCGCAGGAACAACCTTATCTACAAATTTTCTGTCTTTTGTCAACTTAACGTCGGCAGGAGCACAACGGAAGTTTTCATCGGCATCAGCTGTCATATAAACAACTTCATCAGTTACAACGCCATCTTTTACAACGAAGAACGGAGATTCAACAAAACCGTAATCGTTTACTTTAGCGTGAGTAGCCAATGAACCAATCAAACCTGCGTTTGGACCTTCCGGTGTTTCAATCGGACAAATACGTCCATAGTGAGAAGGGTGAATATCACGAACCGCGAAACCTGCACGTTCTCTTTGTAAACCACCAGGCCCTAATGCTGAAATACGTCTTTTGTGAGTCAATTCAGCAAGTGGGTTAGTTTGGTCCATGAACTGTGACAATTGAGATGAACCGAAGAACTCTTTCAATGACGCAACTAAAGGTTTAGTGTTCAACAAGTTCAACGGAGTCAAAGTTTCAGAATCTTGAAGAGTCATTCTTTCTTTAACGATTCTTTCGATTCTTGATAGACCAACTCTGAATTGGTTTTGAAGAAGTTCACCGACTGAACGGATTCTTCTGTTACCCAAGTGGTCGATATCATCCAACTGACCTTCATCGTAAGTTAAGTTGATTAAATATTCGATTGTAGAAACGATATCTTCTACAGTTAATGTTCTTTGGTTATTCGGAATATTTAAGTTCAATTTTTTGTTTAATTTATAACGACCTACACGACCGATATCATATTTCTTTTCATCAAAGAATCTTGATTCCAAGATTTGACGACCGCCTTGAGGAGACGCAGGGTCACCCGGTCTTAACTTTTTGTACAACTCAACCAAAGCTTCATCTGTAGTTTCTGTCGGGTCTTTTTCCAAAGTTTTTTTCAAAAATTCAAAGTGAGTGAATTTTGATTCCATTTCAGGAACTGTGATACCCATAGCTTTCAATAAAGTTGTAGCTAAGATTTTTCTGTTTTTATCGATTTTAACGTGGATTACGTCGTTAGAATCTGTTTCGATTTTCAACCATGCACCTCTGTTAGGAATCATAGTTGCGTTGTATAAACGTTTTCCTGTTGGAGATGGGTCACACTTGAAGTAAACACCCGGAGAACGAACGATTTGTGATACGATAACACGTTCTGCACCGTTTACGATGAATGTACCTTTGTCAGTCATTGTAGGGATATCACCGATGTAAACTTCTTGTTCTTTAATTTCTCCGCTGTCACGGTTTACAAGTCTAATCATAACGCGCAATTGTTTTGCATAAGTTGCGTCATGGATTCTTGCTTCTTCAACTGTATACTTTGCGTTGTCGAAAGTATAGTTTGGTAAGAAGTGTAACTCTAATCTGCCTGTATAGTCTTTAATTGGAGAGAATGAAAGCAATTCTTCTTTCAAACCTTCTTTTAAAAACCATTCAAACGATTTTTTTTGCACTTCAATAAGGTCCGGTAAATCGTCCAAACGAGTATGAGGAATACCCATTGGCGTTACTCTTTTTGCATATTTTGTCTTAGACATCAATTCACCTCATTTAATAATGGTGTACGTACTATAAAAACTTATTTCTAACTTAAAGGCTGTAAACCCTCTACCGAATAATCGGTAAATAACTGCAATTTCAGGGATTGTTTAAAGTTGGTGAAATCTGCTTATACTCAAGCTTTCGTGATTTAGGCACACTTCGCCTTACTTTACTTTTGCATGTTACTCCATCTTATTACATCAATTTTAGTAGTCAAGGTAATAAGGCATGTTTTTTGAGAAAATTTTTCATTTTTCTTAATAAAAATTTACAAGCAGATTTTTGTGAGAGTGAAAACTTGATTATACAAGGGTTTCACCGTCAAGCCCCTCTGCGAATAATTTATAAACATTGCATAAATAAAGGGTTTTGGCAAAATTGCCAAAACCCTTACATAATCAAACTTTCAGTCTATGCTGCGGAATCAAAAATTACACCTCTACCGCCATTTTTATAATATTCTTTTATCTCATCAGGTGTTGAATATTTGTTACAATTTTCATTATTTCGTTCAACGACATAATTTACTAACGGACCGTCCAACGCATTTGGTTTCAATTTCGGATTTAGTGCATGTTGGAACCAACCCAAAGGATTAAGAAACGGATTGCTCAAATATAACTGGTTCATAGCCTCTGTTTGTTGTTTGCGCGAAGTTGTTGCAGCCTTGTAACCGATTAGCCCCGCAACACCAAGACCGCCTGCGACAATCAAAGGCTTTTTCTTTGCAAAATTTACTGCACTTTTAACAACACCGCTGCCCATCATGCTGCCAAAAATTTTTCCGATACTCATAACATTTTCCCCTTTCATTTTTCCGTACACTTATAGAAAAAATTTTGGAGAAACTTTATTGCTAAGCCCCCTCACATCATATCATATCATATCATAAAAGGCATTATAGTTGAGTTTGAGGATATTTAAAATTCGTTTTTACATTTCGTTACAATTGTCATTTTGTGAGAACAATTCGTTTTCTCCACATGAGTTTTTTCATGTCATTACGAGGAAAGTTTACTTGCAATGACATGACTTTTTTGTATTGTCATTCTGAAAGGATTA
>CABUXT010000036.1 GCA_902495705.1 uncultured cyanobacterium | reverse complement strand
CCGAATAACTCGTCACTTCGTTCCTCAAACAAATTCGGCTTTTGTAGTTTACTCGTTTTGTTTGATTGTTCACTTATGGCTATTGTCGGATTGTTGACCTTAGTGTTATATTTGAGATTCCGAAATAAATTCAGAATGACGGCTAAAGACCTATTTGCCCCTACTTGCCAATGCAAAAGTGGTCGAAGATGTTGTTTAAGATATCATCTGTTATGACTTCACCGGTGATTTCATCAAGAGCAAGTAATGATGCCTTTAAATCAATATAAATCATATCTTGCAATTCGTTTGCTCGTGCAGCAATTAGGGCGCGTTCAAGACTTTCTTTGCATCTTGATAAGCAATGTTGTTGGCGTTTGTTTGTGATAAATTCTGTCTCATCAAGAGAAAAATTACAAATAATATTTTTCATTTTGTCTTTCAAATCTTCCAAACCGTCTTTTGAAACTGTAGAAAGTTTTGCGGTATTTGGTAGAATTTCGCAAAATTCATCATTAATCAAGTCTATTTTATTGGCAACAACAATGTGTGTTTTGTCTTTTATGATGTTATAAATTTCATAATCATCATCTGTCATACCTATTGATGAATCGTATAAAAATAGGTTCAAATCGGCATCTTGAGCTGACTGTTTTGAATATTCAATTCCGATTTCTTCAACTTTATCTATATTTTTATCTTCTCTGATTCCGGCAGTGTCAATCAATGTGACAGCAACCCCAAGGTCAAGGTTTTCTTTGATGATATCTCTTGTTGTGCCTGCGATATCTGTTACAATTGCCCTATCAAGGTTTAATAACGCGTTGAATAGGGAAGATTTGCCGACATTTGGTCTGCCGACAATTGCGACCTTTACTCCTTGACGCAAAATGTCAGATGATTTGGCGCAAGCTAAAATTTTGTCGATTTCAGAAATTGAATGTGTAAATCTGTCAATCAAATATGAATATTCAGGTTCTGTGACGTCTTCAGGAAAATCAATTCCAGCAACAATTCTCGACGCTGTTTCAAAAATTTCGCCTTTTATTTCATTGATTTTTGTAGCCAAAACGCCTGACAAATTTTTAGCAGATTGGATTGCAAAATTTGAGGTTTTAGCGTGAATCAAATCATCAACGGCTTCAGCTTGCGAAAGATCAAGTTTTTTGTTTAAAAATGCACGTTTGGTAAATTCTCCGCGTTCTGCCATTCTCGCACCGTTTTTTAATACGATATCAAGAATGTTACGTACGACATTGACTCCGCCATGACATTGAATTTCTATGACGTCTTCTCCTGTGTAGCTGTTTGGATTTTTGAACGGTAGAATAACAACTTCGTCCACTTTTGTATTTCCATCTACAACCCAGCCGTGACAAATTTTGCCAACAGGGAAATTGTCTTTATTCGTTATTTTTTTTGCGATATCAAAACTTTTGTCACCTGAAATCCTGATGACCCCAACACCGCCTGTTCCTAGTGGTGTTGATATTGCAGCTATTGTTTCAAATTCCTGATTAATATTCATAAATTGATTATACTATAACAATTTAGAATTTGATAGGATAGTCAGATGGAATTTTGAAATTGTTTTTTACAATTAAAGCTGTACAAAAAGCAGATGGATAAATTGCAAGAGCAGGTCTGTTCGTATGAGAGGTACAATATTCTTTGAGCTTTTCATCGCTATACCTCGTATAAGGGTTATAAATTTTAAAATTTCCATATCCATCATCTTGATATGCGATGAAAAAAGTATCCTTACCTGAAATGAGTTTCTTATTTGTTGGATTTATCGTAATATCTAAATAAAATCTGGTATTTTGACCTCCAACTTTAGTGAACCCTAAAACTGTTCCATCTATAAGGGCAATGTGATAAGTCGTTTGAGTACCTCCTCCGCCATCAACCTTTGTTGTACGGTCAGTCGAATAGACGTTAAAACGTGTGCCTTTTGGATAAGTGTGAGAAATTTTGAAAACCGGTGCAAAATATTCATCAAAAACAAGTTTACTGTTCTCCCAAGAAAATCCGTTTACATCTTCTTTGCCGGTTGTTGGGTTTTGCACTGTGAAATTTGAATCAGAATTAGCCTGAGCCATTCTTATACCTTGCATAAATGTAGAATGGATTTTATATAGTCTTGTTTCTACGACATGTCTATTATACGCACTCATCAATGTCGGAATTGTCATAGCTGCGACGACACCAATTACACCAAGGGTGATTAAAACTTCAGCAAGGGTGAATCCAAGTCTTGCTATAGTTAGTGGTAAGTTTACGTGCGTTGCATTTTCTGCCAATTTAAACCAAAAATTCACCTTTGTTGGTAGTGTATCTGCGTTTGTAGCACAAAATTTTTTATTCATAAGTTCAAAAGCTCCAAAAAATAAAGTATAACATTTATATATTATATTCAAACGTTCAAAATTTCAATAAACTAACCTATAAATATATTAATTTATTAACAAATAATTGATACATTTTGTTGAGAGGATATATGAATACAAAAGAAGTTTTTGGAAAAAGATTTAAAGAAATAAGAAAAAAGTTTGGCTATACGCAGGACAAAATGGCTGAAATTGCTGGTATTGAACCTCAATCTATCAGTAAAATTGAATCCGGTAAAAATTTCCCACTACTTTCTAATTTAGATAAAATCGCAACAAAACTGGGAATAAGTCTTGAAGATTTTTTTGATTACAAACATATAGAAACAGATGAAAATATGCGCAGTGAAATCGTTGAAATATTCGATTCTTTGAATATTCAAGACAAGCAAAGACTTTTGAGACTTGCAAGAGTCTTAAAAATTTAGTCTTTCATTATTTTTCCAAGGTATTCTTTTGTTAATTCTATTCGTTTTTCCGCATCAGGAACAGTTTTTAACTCTGTCAGCTTTTTCATAATTTCATTTGTCGGAGTTTTTAATTTACACAAATCATCTGCAATTGTGTACCACAAAATTTCATCTGACCCAAGACCAGATGTTAGTGGTAAATCGTTTTTCATGCCGGCAAGTATAATTTTTTCCATTAAATTTCTGCGCAGAGGTTCACCGATTGAACTATAGTTTGCTCGGCAATTTAAGAATGTTGTATTAATAAATACGTTTAACAAATCAGCAATAGAATTTGGGCGGTTGCCAAATCTTCTTTCTATATCATCAGTTGTTCTGATTGAATCTCCGACTATTACAAAGTTATTTGGATTTCTATAATCAAATTTATATGTATATTTGCCGTCACCAAGTTTATTTAATTCGGCACAATCTTTTGCGACTTCGTCAAAACTTTTCTGTGGCATATCGGCAATTCGAGGAAGAGCGAACATCTCATAGTATGCCATATTATCAGCGTGAATGTTTTTGATTGCAACATTTTCAGGAATACCGACAGGAATATGTTCTCCGCCTGATGAAACATTTTTCATAATTGTTACATCATTGAATTTTGCAACAGCGTTTCCATAATAATTTTTGAGAGTTTTAAAGATGTTAGAAGGAATTTCTAACAATTTGTCTACAACTGGCACGTTGCCACGAGGAACTTTCAAGCAAAAATCATCATCGATTTTATAAACGATTCCGTGAGCACCTTCACCCAGTTGTTTGTCAGGAGTTAGGCTAGCCAATATTTTGCGTAATTGTTCGACAAGATTTATTTGTTCTGTCTCATTTGCTTGTCCACGTTGAATTACTGTTTTTAGTTCCTTGCCAAATTCAGAGGTATATCCCTTGAAATGGAGACTTTTGGGTTGGGTTTTGTATTGAGAAGAGTTGCTTTGATGTATTGAATATATTTGCATATTCAGTGTAAAACATGTGAATATTATTTTTTGCCTAATAAACGTAAGCCGGTTCTAAAAGTTTTATTTCAAAACTGCTGCCTGTTGGAATTGTCAAATGTCCGCCTTTTGTTGTTATTGCTGTGATTGGGGATAAAACCGTGCATACTGAATATCCTGCCATACCCACAATTGTCGGAATCGGTGAAAGTATTACAAGTATTGGGTTATTTGACATTTTTGATGTTGTTTTGCGAGTTTTTTGGTAAAAAGCTTCCCCTTTATCAATTTGTTTACCCATGCCTGCGATATATTGGCGTTTCCCTTTTATGTTGTTAAAAAATATTTTCTTTGAGTTTGCTTTGGTGATTTTTCCATCAAGCGCATAAGTTTTACCTTTGTAGGTCATATTTGTGATTTTTATTTCAACAAGTCCGCCATTGCCTGTATTTTGTGGGGCGTGAGAATTTGTAATTGTTCCGTAAAGCTTAGTTCCTGATGGAATAGTAATATATTTTTTGTACACGTTTTCAGTTGTCGTAAATGAAATTTTTGTACCTTTAGCCATTCTATCCGTGATTTGTTGATTGGATTTTGCTTTGAATGTTGTCCACGCAGGAATTTTTATCGCTGAAGATTTATCAACTGCAGTTACACTCGGAACCGTTGTTATATATGTTGGAGAGGTCTTTGGAACAGTGGTTGCTGTAGATGAGTAAGATGAATTGTTTGAGCCTGTTGTTGAATTAACTTTTGGCAAGCTTGGCATATCATATTGGATTTTTGATGTGTCATATTTTTTCTTAATTTCTTCATCTACAGACATATCAAGGTCAATCGCCACAGCAGGCATGGCGATTGTTGAAAATATTAAAAATGATAATAAAAATGTTTTAAGCTTGTTGTTCATTTGTGTTGCTTTGCGGTTGTACAAGTTGACCTTTTTTGAATAATAAGAAGGCAAAGATTATTGTTGAAATAATTGCTCCGACGATTTTTAATGGTGGAATTATTGATGTTGTAACATTAAAAATGAGTAGTGCAATTGTATAAAATATAGCTTTTTCTTTGTTCTTGATAATGTCATATATTCTTTTTATGTAATTGAGCGCAATTGTATAAAAAAATGTAAGAACATATAAGATTAAAATTATCCTGGCAACTACCTTTAGCATAAAAGTTTCTTCAAATAATTGATAAATATAGCCTACTGCAATAAAAAACAGTACAGTATAAAAAACTAACATAATATATGTTAAAATAAACCTTTTTCTGCCAATCGGTCCATCAAGTTTAAATATATTTCTGCCTGCTTTTATTTTGTTTTCTTGATTCATACTCCCTCTTTCAATAAAAGGAAATACCCAAATTAGAGTATTTCCTTTTTATAATAATTATTTTAGTAATTCATTAATTGCTTTTGCGGCTTTTTTACCTGCACCCATTGCGTTAATTGCATTAGATGCGCCAACAGGCGCAACGTCACCCCCTGCGTAAACACAAGGAATATTTGTTGCTCTGGTATCAGGATTTACTGAAATATATCCTTTTGGGTCAGTGATAATTTCAATACCTTCATGTTCTGCTGATTTTTGGATAATCGGATTTGGACCTGTACCTAGTGCAACAATTACTGTATCAACATCTTCTGTTACATATTCCCCTGTTCCGACAGGTCTTCTTCTACCTGATGCGTCAGGTTCTCCAAGTTCCATAATTTCAAATTTCATGCCTGCAACATAACCGTCTTTGTCCAAGATTTCAACTGGAGCGTGCAAAAATTTGAATATAACACCTTCTTCTTTAGCATGCCTGATTTCTTCAAGTCTTGCAGGAAGTTCTTTTTCTGTTCTTCTATATAAAATAGAAACTTCTTCAAATCCGACACGTACTGCTGTTCTTGCGGCATCCATCGCAACGTTACCACCACCTATTACGGCAACTTTTTTACCGACTCTCAGCGGTGTAATTGAATCTTTATCTCTGCCTGCGCCCATAAGGTTTACACGAGTAAGAAATTCGTTTGCAGAAAATACACCGTTAAGGTTTTCTCCTTTTATGTGCATCATTTTCGGTAAACCAGCGCCTGAACAGATAAATATTGCATCAAATCCATCATCTTTCAATTGTTGGATAGTGATAGATTTTCCGACAATAACATTTGTATGAAACTCAACGCCCATAGCTTTCAAGTTTGTAATTTCTCTATCAAGAATTGTTCTTGGAAGTCTGAATGGAGGAATACCATATCTCAAAACTCCGCCAAGTTTATGTAAGGCTTCAAAAACAACAACTTCGTGACCTGCTTTTCTAAGGTCGGCTGCTGCGGTAATACCTGCGCAACCTGAACCGATAACCGCAACTTTTTTACCTGAAGGTTTAATTTCCGGCATATCGGCTTTTGTGTTATCGCCGACATATCGCTCAAGTGCTCCGATAGCAACCGCTTCACCTTTAATTCCAAGGATACAATTGCCTTCGCATTGTCTTTCTTGTGGGCAAACCCTGCCGCAAACAGAAGGTAACATACTTGTTTGGCGGATTATTTGTCCTGCTTTATCTAAATTATCTTCTTTTAGAGCCTGAATAAATTCAGGAATTTGAATGTTTACAGGACATCCTTGAACGCAGCGCGGATTTTTGCAGTGTAAGCATCTTGATGCCTCAAGTTTTACTTGTTCTGGTGTCAAATTGCTTTCTACAGGTTCAAAATTTGAACGTCTGGCTACTTTGTCTTGTTCTTTTACATGTTGTCTTTCTACAGCCATAATTACTCATCCCTTTTATTTATTAATAAATACTATAAGTTACTAATATTTTAGTTAAAAAATATAACCTGTGCAAGTAGGTTACAAATACTAAAAATCCTTTAAAATGCTTTTTATTTCATCCAATTTATTTGATACGGTGTTTAGTTTTGATATTATGTTTTCAAATTCGGCTTTTTCGTTTTTCTGAACATTAAAGTCTTTGCATAAAACAGGGGTAGAAACAAATTCAATAATAGATGTGCATTTGCCTGACAAATTAATTATTTCTTCCTTGAATAATTTTAGCTGTATTTTGGTAGTAGGTAAAAACATATAACCTCTTATCTGTGCCAATCGGCTGTCGACTATTGGCATAGTGTGGCATACATTTATACAAATGTCAAGCGAAGTTTTATACAGATTTTCACAAAAATTAAAGATGCTAAGGCAAGAGCGAGGCTTGTCTCAAGAGGGTTTGGCTCTTCTTTGTAATATTGATAGAACTTATGTTGGAAGATTAGAAAATCTTAAAAGAAATCCTAGTTTGGAAATCTTGTCCAAGATAGCAGATGGTCTAGGTATGATTTTATCTGAACTCTTAGATATTTAACCTTTACATATCCTTCATAAAGACTAAAATCTTTTTAAAAATATGGTATTATTATGTTGTTAGTATCAAAAGGATGGTGTAACTTTGAATTGGACTATTTTGAGTTTATCAATAATTGTAACAGCCCTTTTTGTTTGGATTGTTTCAAGTACTTATTATCAGTGCAAAATGCGAAATTTGCTTGAAGAAAATTCCAGATTGAAAGGACAGAAAGGTCTGCAAGATGACTTGCTAAACTCTTTGTCAGTTGAGTTCACTAAAATTGCACAAGATTCTTTGAGAAGTCAGCAAGAGTTTCTTGTTGCAGAACATTCAAAAGACTTAGATACAAAAATTGATTTATTTAAAGCCGAGGAAATTGCACCGATAAATAAGCTTTTAAAGGAATTTAAGCAAAGTATTGATACTTATCAGCAAGCTCATCGCGATGAAACTCTAGAGATTAAAAATGCAATATCAACTGCCGAAAAATATGCCAAAGCCCTTACTACAAACCAAAATTCTAGAGGTGAATTTGGAGAAGATTGGCTTGAACAAATTTTGAAATTTGCTGATTTACAAGAAAATATACATTACTCAAAACAATTTGTTTCAGGAGGAAATAAGCCTGACTTTGTTATAAATTTGCCTGATAATAAGCATTTGGTTATTGATTCAAAAGTGATTTTAAAAAATTATATTGAATATCGTCAATCCGACAATGATGAAAACCTCAAAAAGGCTTTTAGCTCAGACTTAACAAATTGTATTGTTAATTTGGCAAAGAAAAATTATGAAGAAATTTCAGAGCTTTCTCAACCAAATTTTATTTTGATGTATATTCCGATTGAATCTTGTATAAATCTGATCTATACGGATGTTGATTTTCGGTCAGTTGTGGAGCTTGCAAATAGCAGAAATATTATTATCGTAGGTAATTCATCTTTACTTGTTGCGTTGCGTTTGGTTAATCAATTATGGAGAACAAAAATCCAATCTCAAAATATTGAAAATATTATTGCTGTTGGTGAAAGTTTGTACAATAATATTGCACTTCATGCACAAGGACTTTTGAATATTCAGCAGGCATTAGAAAAGGCTTGCTCATCAATCAAAACTGAGGTTGGTAGGTTCAATTCAAAACACAATGGAAGTATTTTTAAAGAGGCTGAAAAACTTCACCAATACGGAATTAACTCAAAAAGTTCAAAATCAGGCAAAAAAATTGTAGAAAAAACTATTCCT
Organism: uncultured cyanobacterium; assembly: GCA_902495705.1. Taxonomy (GTDB): domain Bacteria; phylum Cyanobacteriota; class Vampirovibrionia; order Gastranaerophilales; family Gastranaerophilaceae; genus Zag111. Next base: position 10,414 of record CABUXT010000036.1, on the reverse strand, counting down.
GTGGAATTTTTGACTAATGATAGTGATGATGATATAAATTAAATAAATAAAAATAGGAGTAAATATTATGAGTGGTTATTTTGAGGAAAATAAAAAGTTCTTTTCTTTAAGAGGCGTATTAAATAGACGTAATTTTTTCGTAAATCTTTTGATAATTGAGCTTATTGAGAGTCTTTTGGTTACTCCTGTTGTTTACTTGATGTTTTTTAAACCTGAAATTATGCAAGCTTTTTCTGCTGCTCCTCGCCCAATTTGGGTGTCTTTGATGATGGTAGTTTTAGGACTTGTTAATTCTGTGTTGTTGTTTCCGAGTGTCGTTCGCAGAATACGTGATATTCTTGGGGACGAAGATGATAATAAAATCTCAGTAATTTCTGCTGTATTAACTGTCATAATGTTTATTGTCTATACGCCACTTGGTACAAGCTTTTTGGGTAGTTGGCTGACATTATTTGTAATGGTGTCATTGCTGTTTTGGCAAGGCAGAATTTCCGGCGAAAAACCGAAAAGTGAAATTGTTAAATGCAACTGGGGTGCATTTTGGGGCACTTGGATTTGGGGATTGTTGAATAAATCCTTTATCCCTCTTTTGATGTTACCGTTATTATTCACTGCCGGTTGGTTTCCGTTTATGTTGATTTGCGGATTTCGCGGAAACGAGTGGGCTTATGAGAAAAATTCTGACAAGTACGAAAATGTAGAAAAATTCCACAAAACACAATTTAAACAATCTGCAATTTTATTTTTGATTGTTCCGATTGTTTTTGTTGCAATGATGATTGGAACAAGTGCGATAATGTCTCATTCTATTGCATTGTATTCAAAATCTCATCCTGATTTTAATAAAAAAATCGAGACAAAATTCAACAATTATCAGATAAATTCTATAGAGGCAGCATTTGATAAAATTGAACTAAACAAGGATGAATATAAATTTTATTTAGACCCTGAAGATTGGCAAGCTGTTGGAACTACAATAAAAATTTCAATCTTAAAAAATGCAATGGGCTATGTTTTGATAAAAAATAATAAATCTTCTATAAATATGGAAGATTACGTAAATTCTGTTGATTTGCTAAATAAAATCAAGATATATAGCACATTTAATAATGAGGAGTTGGGGGCATTTTCATTAAATCCTGAAGAGGTTAAAAAGGCATATCAAAAGGCTGTACAAGAGAAATCTTATACTGAGTTTAAAAAGCTTTGGAATAGCGGCTACAAATTCAATGACCACCCAACAATCCCAAGTGAGGATTGATAAAAGTTCCCTCTCCAAGGGAGAGGGCAGGGTGAGGGTTCTATCAAAGCCTCTTGCTATTCAGAATCTATCAATGATGATTGGCAAAAATAATTAGGATTTATCAATAATTATATTTGCCAAATTATTAATATGGAAAAGATTCTGAATCAAGTTCAGAATGACAGTTAAGTTTTTAAAACATCACGTCATTACGAGGAGCGATATTGTACAAATAAAAGAATAGACTTCACAACGCGACGTCGTAATCCCCTGCAAGTCTTGTTGTGGAATACTTCGTCACTCTTTTAATGACTCAAAACTTACTCCTTGCGCAATTCATCCAAAGGTATCAATTTATCGACAGAGACTCCCAACGCTATTGCCAAATTTGCGATAACAACAAGTGATGGACTGTATTTTTCCTTTTCAATTCTTGCAAGATATTCAGGCGTGATGTCAGCCATTTCTGCCAATTTTTCTTGAGAATAATTTTTTCTGGCTCTTTCTGCTCTTACATTTTCCGCAAATACTTTAATAACTTTATCTCTATCCATATTGTTAGTTTATATTACTTGACAATTTTATATTATGACTTATACTCCATATATACTGATTTATAAGTCGGTAAAATAGAAATAAAAGTCAAATTTGAGGAGCTTGTATGAAAAAACAAAAAATGCGATTTGGATTTACATTAGCCGAGGGTGCTGCGCACGTAGATTTGCCACAAACAATCGCGCACTTTGGGTTTACTTTAGCAGAAACTTTAATCACTCTAGGTATAATCGGCGTAGTTGCTGCGATTACGATACCAAATTTAATAACAAATTATCAAAAACATGTAACCGTAACAAAACTCCAAAAAGCAATCTCTGTCTTGAATCAAGCATACAAGTTGTCTTATGACGATGTAGGTGAACCGTCAGTGAGTGAATCTTTCAAGATGGGTTCTGAACTTTATTTTAATCATTATTGGGCTCCGTATTTAAAAACTGCAATTATTTGTACTACATACAAGCAATGTCGCTATAAAAATAATAATCCTTGGTTTTATCCCAATAAAACAACTGTGAATATGGGTGTGGTTGTCCCTGAAAGAAGGACTACTTTTTACACTTCTGACGGATTTTTATATGTCATATTTATTGCAATGGGGAGTTCCACTGCTGAATCAGGTGAAGAACAAAACGGTTCGGTAATTGTGGATATAAACGGTGCAGAAGGTCCAAACGTCTTTGGACGAGATGTGTTTTACTTAACAAGGGTTGCTAAAGATGGTGGCGGAATCCAACCGCTTGGGTACACTTATAGCAATGATATTATTGATGAAAATTGTAATAAAAGTGGTCGTGGTTTTTATTGCGCAGAGAAAATCCGCCGCGCAGGATGGAAAATTGAAAAAGATTATCCATGGAAATGAAGATGCTCACTTGTCCCCCTGAATTATTTACTAGTTTTGGCATAGTTGTTTGATTTTAAATTATATTAAAATCATTACCCAATAATCTATTGCGTATTTTCATGCTAATATAGAAGGGAAAGGGGTTAAAGATGAGCTTGAGTGCAAATGTAAATGAAAAAGCCAATTTAATTTGGGCAATTGCTGACAAATTGACAGGGGTTTATAAACCTCACGAATATGGAAAAGTCATTTTACCTTTAACCGTAATCAGAAGATTTGATTGTATTTTGGCAGATACAAAACAAGCCGTGCTTAATAAGCATAATAGCATGCCTGCGGATTTTCCAATGAGAGATAATTTCTTGAAAAAAGAATCCGGCTATGAGTTTTACAACACAAGTAAGTATACTTTTGAATCTCTACTTGATGATGCTAATAATATTGAAATGAATTTTAGAAACTATCTTAACGGTTTTTCCGAAAATGTAAGACAGATTATTGAAAAATTCAAGTTTGATAATGAAATTCAAACAATGGCGGATAAAAATTTACTTTATATTGTAATTCAAGAATTTACCACTCCAAAAGCGGATTTACACCCAAATAAAATTTCAAATTTGGAAATGGGGTATATATTTGAAGAAATTATCCGTAGGTTTTCAGAAGCACATAATGAAGATGCAGGACAACACTATACCCCAAGAGAAGTTATCGAACTTATGGTAAATATTTTATTTGCAAATGACAATGATGCTTTAACCGGTAGTGTTGCGAAAACTATTTATGACCCAGCTTGTGGAACCGGTGGTATGTTATCAGTTGCACAAGATTATATGAAAAAATTAAATAGTTCAGCAGTATTATTGCCATTTGGTCAAGAAATAAATGATGAAACATTTGCTATTTGTAAAGCTGATATGCTAATTAAAGGAAATGATGCAGATAAAATAAGATGTGACAATACTTTGTCTAATGATAATTTCAAAGGTGAAACATTTGACTATATCCTATCAAATCCGCCTTTTGGTAGAGAATGGAAAAATGATAGAAAAGCTGTTGAAGCTGAAGCGGAATTAGGCGCAGGTGGTAGATTTGGTTACGGATTGCCAGCGATTGGTGACGGTCAAATGCTATTCTTGCAAACCGCTATTGCTAAAATGAAAGAGCCAAGTCAAGGCGGAAGTAAGATTGCAATTATTCATAACGGTTCCCCATTATTTACAGGGGACGCAGGTTCAGGTCCTTCAGAAATAAGAAGGTATATTTTAGAACACGATTTACTTGAAGCAATTATTGCGCTACCTAATGATATTTTCTATAACACAGGTATTGCTACATATATTTGGGTTTTATCAAATAAAAAAGAAAACAGGAGAAAAGGAAAAGTTCAGTTAATCAATGCAAACGGCATGTTTGAAAAACGCAGGAAATCATTAGGTAATAAAAGAAATGACATTCCGAAATGTTACATTGATGATATTACAAAAATTTATGCAAATTTTGTCGAAAATGAAGTCAGCAAAATTTTTGATAATGAAGATTTTGGATATTATAAAATTGTTGTTGAAAGACCTGAAAAAGATGAAAGCGGTAATACTGTACTAAAAAACGGCAAACCTGTTTCTGATAAAAACTTGCGTGATACAGAAAATGTACCGCTAAAAGAAGATATACAGGAGTATTTTAAACGCGAGGTTCTACCTTATGCACCGGATGCTTGGATAGACGAAAAGAAAACAAAAATCGGTTATGAAATACCGTTTACACGATATTTTTATAAATACGTTCCGCCAAGACCATCAGAAGATATTATGGCAGAGATAAAAGAACTTGAAAAATCCCTTGATGGAGTGTTAGAGGAGATATTTAATGGATAGTAGCGAATTGACAACTTCAAACTATTATTTAGCATATCTAGATATTTTAGGTACAAAAAATATTGTTGCTGAAGATAAAGATGATGAATATTTGCATAAATTAGATAAAATATATAAGAAAGCAATAAATGATAAAGGTTTTATCAATAAACATAATAACAAAGATATTTTTGCAAAAATTTTTTCTGATAATATTCTTTTAGGTGTTAAATTGAATAAAGATGAAGAATTTAATAAACCCAAATTAGAAAAATTAATTAATTTAGCAGGTTTAATCCAATTAAATACCTTAAAAGAAGGGTACTTATTAAGAGGAGCAATAGTAAGAGATGATTTTTGTGATACAGGAATTTTTGTTTATGGAAAAGCTTTAGGTGATGCAGTAGAAATGGAAGAAAATATTGCAATATATCCAAGAATAATAATTCAAAGAAAAAATATTTTTAATACAAATCCAGCATATATAATGAGAGATAGTGATGATTACTATTATGTAAATAGTTATTTTTTTAGTTATAAGAACAATTTCAAAATATTCAAAGATAAATTACTTGAGAATTTAAAAAAAGCAAAAAATGAAAAAGTAAAACAAAAAATTATGTGGTTTATAAATTATCATAATAGTTATTTTAAAGATAATCCAGTCGACAATATTCCAGATATAATACCAGAAATTACATTAGAGGACATATTAAATGCTACAAAGTAAAATGGCAAAAAAATATGATACATATAAAGATTCTGGAATTGAGTGGATTGGGGAAATTCCACAAGAGTGGAATTTTGCAAAATTAACTTGGTGTTCAAAATTTGTGAATGGATATTCTTTTAATAGTGCAGAAATGAATTTCGACAAAGAAGTTCCAGTTGTAAGAATTGGTGATATTCAAAATGGGAAGATAATTTATGATACTTGTTTAAAAGTTAATAAGAACAATGACTTGGAACAATACGAATTAAAAGAAGATGATATAGTTATAGCTATGAGTGGTGCAACAACGGGGAAATTAGCAGTTGTTGATAGTGGTAATATGGCATATATAAATCAACGTGTTGGTATTATTCGTAGTAAAAGTAATAGGTTTATAAGATACTGCTTGGATAATGACTGCTTTTTACAGTATGTAGGATTATTATCCGCAGGTTCTGCTCAACCAAATATTTCAATGTGGAATATTTTAGACTTCAAAATACCTTACGTTAGCACAGATGAGCAACAGCAAATTGCTGATTATTTGGACAAAAAATGTGGGGAAATTGATAAAGTTATTGAAACTGAAAAGTCGGTTATTGAAAAGTTGAAAGAGTATAAGCAATCAATAATTACCGAAGCCGTAACAAAAGGTTTAGACAAAACTGTACCATTAAAGGATAGTGGTATTGAATGGATAGGCAAAATCCCTCAACATTGGGAAGTAAAACGCACAAAATATACTGCAAATTCTTTTGAAAAAGGTAATGGAATTACAAAAGAAGATGTTGTCATAGACGGTGATATTCAATGTATTAGATACGGTGAAATTTATTCTAAATATGATAGGCAGTGTACTGAATGTGTATCTGCAACAAATTTGGATAAAATAAATACTCCAAAACATATTTCAAAAGGCGATATTTTATTTGCAGGTACAGGTGAATTGATAGAAGAAATTGGTAAAAATATTGTATATTTGGGTGAAAAACCTTGTTTAGCAGGTGGCGATATTATAATACTAAATCATAATCAAAATCCAATATTCTTAAATTATGCGTTAAATAGTATTTATGCTCAATCCCAAAAAAGTTTCGGTAAAGTTAAATTAAAAGTAGTTCATATATCAGCAAGTGACATAGGGGATATAAGAATTGCAATACCATCAATAGAAGAACAACAGCAAATCGCTGAATACCTTGATAAAAAATGCTCTGAAATAGATAAAGCCATAGCAGATAAAGAACAAGTTATAGAAAAATTTACCGAATACAAAAAATCACTTATCTACGAATACGTAACAGGTAAGAAAAGAATTTAACAAAAGAGGATAAATAGATGCAAGATACGTTATTGAAAGAGAAAAATTTTGAAGAAGCAATTGAGAAATTTTTGATAACCGAAGGGGGGTATGAAAAAGGTGTACCTGAGCATTTAAACAGAGCAACTGCATTGGATGAGGATACTTTTATCCGATTTATAAAAACCACTCAACCAAGAGAGTGGGAAAAACATTGCAAAAACTATCCAAACAATCCCGAACAGGCTCTTTTAAAAAGATTCGACGAAGAAGTTGCGTCAACCGACCTTTTATATGTTTTAAGACATGGATTTAAAGACAGAGGGGTAAAGTTCTTTCCTTGCATATTTAAACCTGAAAGTACAAAAAATGCTGAACATGTAGAAAAATATACTCAAAATATCTTGCATTGTACTCGCCAAATGAAATTTTCTCTTCTGGATGAAAGAAGTATTGATATTGTCCTTTTGCTTAATGGTATTCCTGTTGTTTCAATGGAATTAAAAAATCAATTTACAGGGCAAGATGTTTCAAATGCTATTAACCAATACAAATTCGACAGAGCAACAAAAGACAAAATGTTTGAATTTAAGCAAAGAGTATTAGTACATTTTGCTGTCGATTTGTATGAAGTCTATATGACAACAAGATTACAAGGTGCAAGTACATATTTTTTACCATTCAATCAAGGTTCAAACGGTGCCGGAAATGTTGGCGGCAAAGGAAATCCTCAAACTGAAGATGAATATTTGACATCCTATCTTTGGAAACGAGTTTTAACAAAAGATTCCTTAATGGAAATTTTGCAAAAATATATGCACTTACAAAAAACAGATATTAAAGATAGAGATGGCAAAATAATAGGACAAAAAGAAACAATGATATTCCCTCGTTATCATCAATTAGATGTTGTAACAAAATTGCTTGCTGATGTAAAAGAACACGGAAGCGGCAAAAATTATTTAATTCAACATAGCGCTGGTTCCGGGAAATCAAATTCTATTGCTTGGCTTGCTCATAGACTTCAAAGTTTACACGATAAAAACAATGAAGTAATATTTAATTCTGTAATTGTAGTAACCGATAGAAAAATTCTTGATAGTCAATTGCAAGACACAATTTATCAATTTGACCATGTTGCAGGGGTTGTTAGACCAATTAAAACAAATGCGGAATCCCTAAAAACTGCATTAAATGATGGAGTTAAAATTATAATTACAACATTGCAAAAGTTTCCATATATTTATCAAGATGTTAAAAACACAGGGAAAAAATATGCTGTAATTGTTGATGAAGCACATTCTTCACAATCAGGTACTGCTGCAAAAAAATTAAAAGTTGCATTAGGTGATACCGAAGAAATATTAGAACAATATGCAAGAGAGGAAGCCGAAGAAGAAAGACAAAAAGAAGATTACGAAGATAATTTAGTCAAAGAATTGTCAACACACGGCACACAAGATAATATTTCATTCTTTGCTTTTACTGCAACTCCTAAAAATAAAACATTACAATTGTTTGGCGAAAAACAAGAAAATGGAACATATAGAGCATTTCATATCTATTCAATGCGCCAAGCCATTGAAGAAGGTTTTATATTGGATGTCCTTCAAAATTACACTACTTACAAGCAATACTACAAAATTTCAAAGAAAATAGAAGGGGACCCAGAATATGATAAAGCAAAAGGAGCAAGAGCAGTTTCAAGATTTGAAAGTTTGCACCCTCATAACATTGCTCAAAAAACCGCAATTATAATTGAGCATTTTAGAGATATTACTAAAAAGAAAATAGGTGGGAAAGCAAAAGCAATGGTAGTAACTGCATCAAGACTTCACGCAGTTAGATATTTATTTGAATTTAGAAGATATATAGAATCTCATAACTATAATGATTTAGATGTTTTAGTTGCGTTTTCAGGTAGTCTTGAAGATGGCGGTCAAGAATGGACAGAGGAAAAAATCAACAAAAATAAAAAAGGCGAAACAATTAAGGAAAATCAGTTAAAAGATTATTTCAAAAATGAATTTGATATGCTAATTGTAGCAGAGAAGTATCAGACAGGTTTTGACGAACCGTTGTTACATACAATGTTTGTTGATAAGAAATTAAATGGTGTAAAAGCAGTTCAAACACTATCAAGATTAAATAGAACAATGAGAGGTAAAGAAGATACATTTGTTCTTGATTTTGCTAATGAAAAAGAGGAAATACAAAGAGCATTTCAACCATATTATGAAGCCACTGTTCTTGAAAGTGAAACTGACCCAAATTTAATTTATAAAATGAAACGTCAATTAGATGATTTCCATATTTATCAAGAACAAGAAATTGAATTATTTGCAAAGAAATTTTATCAAAAAACTACACCAACACTTGATACTTTATCTCCAATATTAAAACCTGCAATAGAGAGATACGAAGTATTGGAAGATAAAAAGAAAGACGAGTTTAAATCATTATTACATGGATTTAACCGAACTTATGCGTTCATAATTCAAGTAGCAAGAATGTTTGATAAAGATATGCAAAAACTTTATGTCTTTACTAAATATTTAGCAAAATTGTTGCCTAAAAACAATGAAGAAAAGGTTAATTTAGATGATGAATTATTGCTTGAATATTATAAGCTTCAAAAGACAAGTGAAGGTTCAATTACACTTAACCGAGAAGAAGGTATAATTCCACCGGTTTCAGGAACAGGTGCAGCCGCAAAAGATAAAGAAAAAAGTACCTTATCTGAGATTATTGATAAGTTTAATAAAAAATTCGGAACTGAATTTAGCAAATTAGATAAAGTAATGTCAGATTTCAAAGAAGATATAATGAAAGATGAACAAATATATAATGCCGGCAAAAAAGGTGATAAAACGGCATTTAATACTCTTTATGAAAAGAAATTTACTGATATTGCAATGAACAGATACGAAGAAGCAACAAAAGAAAATCAAGAAACGGATGCTTTCTTCAAAGGCATATTTGAAAATGCTGACAAACTAAAATTCCTTAAAGACCTTTTACTTACTGATGTTTATAATGAATTAAGAAATAAGGGCATATAAAATGTATAAAACTGAAAAAAGGTTACAGTAAAGGTTACTCAAAAGGTTACTGCAAACCAACAAAAAATTCTTGACTTAATAAAAGAAAATCCTTTTATAACGCAAGATAAACTTTCTGAAATAGTTGGTATTACAAGAAAAAGCATAATTTCAAACATGAAAAAATTACAGAAAAATGGAGTAATTAAACGTGTTGGTGCTGATAAAAATGGTCATTGGCAGGTCGAAGAATAATATTTTGTTAGTTGTTCAGATTGAGAATCCCTACACCATATAATTCTTGCCTGCGATATATGTAACTGCAGCTCGGGTTTTTACACCGAATTTTCTCAAGATTGCAGCAACATGAGCTTTGGCAGTATGTGTTGAAACATCCAATACTTCTGCTATTTCAGGATTGTCATAACCTCGGCACATATACCACAGCACTTGAAATTCTCTCGGAGTTAAGGACTGTTTTATTCTTGCATACTCTTGATTATTCGTTAGCTGTTCAATATATTGGTTAAATGCAAAAAGTTCGCTTGGCTCAATTTTCAATATTTGAATAATATTTGCAATTACATTCTCTGGAGGAAAAGTCTCCCCTTTTTCGTAACTGTCTAAATCTTCCAATGATACATTTATGTATTTTGCAAATTCAGGTTTAGATATCTTTTGACCTTTCCTCAGCTCTTGAAGTTTCAAGCCAAATGACGTATTCAACATTTGTGATTCATTTTCCATTTTTATGCCTCAACTTCCTGTTTTTTGAACTGCATATCGTATAGCATTTTGTATGCGCCGTTTTCGATTTGGAGAAGTTCGTCGTGGGTGCCTTGTTCCGCGATTTCACCTTG
>CABUXT010000035.1 GCA_902495705.1 uncultured cyanobacterium | reverse complement strand
GGGTCTATCCATTTGATTGAAAAGTAATGCATAGAGGTCAATTTTTAAAATCAACATTGATAGATTCTGAATAGCAAGAAAATTATGTGCTCATACTTCGCACAAATTTTCTAAGCTTTCAGAATGACATTATAAAAAATTCATATCATTCCAAACTGCGGATTTAACAAACACATTCACCTTTTTATTTATTTTGTGCTAAAATCTGTAGTATGAACTGGAAAGATTTACCGAAAAAGAAAAGGCTGTATGGCTTAATAATATTAACGTTTGTAGGGATTTTAGCGTGGGCTTTTATCACTGCAAGTATGATTACGCATGATTTCAACCGTAAACAAGCAGCATCTAACAGAGATGAGCAAGAGGCAATCGTTCATGGCATAATCCTTACCGAAACTAAAGATGAACAAAAATACTGGGAAATATATGGCGAAACAGGGCAATGGGACAGTGAAAAAGGGATTGCTCAGTTAGACAAAGTTACCGGTAATTTTTATAAAGACAACGAAGTTTCTATGAGTTTTGAGTCTTCAAAAGGTACTTATAACTCAAAAGAAGGCGATATAACTTTATATAAAGACACATTTATCGTATTAAAAGACGGTATCACCTTGAATGCGGATAATTTGCATTGGACAAATTCGCACACACCGATTGTGGCACAAGGTCATATCAAGGTTCAAAAAGGAAAAGAATTGTTATCAACAGCGGACAAAATTATTATCAGTCCAACGTATGACAGTTTCAAAATTGTAGGGAACACTGTATCAAGAGTATATGAGGATAAAAAGTAGGATGAAGAGATTTTTAACGACATTTTTATCGATTTTGATGTTGACAGGACTTGCTGTTCAAGCATCAGACTTGATTATTGAATCAAAAAATCAGTCTTTCAACGAGGCAGATAATAAAATTAAATTCAACGGCAATGTCAAAGTTACGGTTGATGATTTGAAGGTTGTAGGTGACAGCGCAGACGTAAATGTTACCAAGGACCAAAAATTAGACACGGCTACTTTTTATGACAAACCTTATGCTTTTGAAGTCAAGAAAAACAAAAAAAGAGAAGTTAAAGCAAATATTTTGAAAGTTTCTTTGATTACAAAAATCATCAGAGCCGAAGGTGACACTCAGTCTGTTGTTTTTGAAGGCAAAACACCTATTGTTGTAATCAACGCAAACACTCAAGAGTATGATACAAAAACAGGTGTTATGACTGCAGTTGGTGCTGTTACAATGAAGTATAAAGAAATCGAAACTTTCTCAAATTCAGCACAAATTACAACTGATAAAAGCGGTGATTTGAAAAAACTTGTCTTGATTGGCAACGCTAAAGTTAAACAAGAAAATAACGAATCTTATGCCGACAGATTTGTGTATGACGCAACAACAGGCAATTTAACAGCTTACGGCAACACTACATCTAATGCAATTATGGATGATGGTTCAAAATTAACATTGAAATCAAGCTATCAGGAATATAACCAAAAACGCTCAATATTCAATGCCAGCGGTAATGTAAGAATTTGGTATCAAGACTATTATGCAGTAGGACCAAAAGTTACTCTATACCCAACTCCGGGGTCAACAAAACCTAATGAGGCATACTTCACAGGTCGTTCAAGTATCACTCAAGGGGTGAGAACAATTTATGCCGACAAAATCAAAATGACTATGAAACCAAAAACTTTTGATGCTCAAGGCAACACAAGAACCGTAATTAAAAATGTCGGTTCAGGCAGTGATGATAACGTAACTTTAGGATTATAAGATTATGAAAGAAAAATTAGATAAGGCATTAGAGTGTTTCAAGAAAAAAGATTGGAATGGAGCAATTGATTCATTCACATCAATCATTGAAGTTGAACCTGAAAATGCCGAAATTTATAACAATTTGGGATTATGCTACGCAAACATCGGTGATGATGAAAAATCTGAAAAGAATTATTTAAAATGCATCGAATTGAATCCGCAAATTCCGCAATGCTACATCAACCTTGTTGACTTGTATTACAAGCAAAGACGACTTGGTGAAGGAATAAATATTTTATCTTATGCAATTGATATGCTGCCTGATGATATTATTTTCAGACATTATCTTGCAAGATTTTATATGGAAGATGCAAAACAAGATTTGGCAATTGATGAACTCGTTTATGTATTGGAAAAACAACCTGATAACTATGATGCATACTACGATTTAGCCAAAATTTATTTTGAATTTGGCAATTACGATTCAGCAATCGAAAATTTGGAAAATGTTTTAGAATTTAAACAAGACAATGAGTTGATTTATTACTATTTGGCAGAGGCTTACCAAGCTAATGACGAGATAGACAAAGCTATTTCTAATTTTTTGAAAGCTATTGCAACAAATAACAAATTCGCACCTGCTTATAAAAAAGTTGCCATTTTATTTATGGCACGCGGCGACTATGCTGATGCGATTGAGTATTTGGAAGATTATATGAATCTTGATATCTCAGAAGAAGAGAAAAATAGCACATCAAAACTTATTGAAAACATAAAACAAAAGGCTAACGGTTAAGAAGGACGACAATTTTAGATGAAGGATAAATTTTGGATTGCGTTTTCTTCTATAGAACAAATTGATAGCCCTTTTATCCAAAGGCTTTACGGCTACTTTGGAGATATTGAAAAGGCTTTCAATGCGTCATTATATGAACTCAAACAGATTGATGGTTTGAGTGTAAGAAGAGTTGAAACATTTTTGCGTCACCGCGACAAGGTCGATATTGATAGAACTTTCGCAGAAGTTGAAACACGAGGTATAAATTTTTTAACTCTTGCAGATGATAATTATCCAAAAATGTTACGCCAAATTTCTAATCCGCCTGCAGTTTTATATTATAAAGGTAAACTTTTTGATTGTAATTTGGACAAAACTCTAGCCGTTGTAGGTTCGCGCAAAGCGAGTTTGCATGGCAGAGATGATTTGAGAAAAATTCTTTCAGGACTTGCAAATACAGATATTTGTATAGTTTCAGGACTAGCGTCAGGTATAGATACCGTTGCGCATACAACAGCGCTTGAAAACAATTTGAAAACAATCGGCGTAATCGCAAGCGGTTTTGATTTCACTTATCCTGCAAGCAACAAAACTCTTTATCAAAACATTGAAAACGGTTATGGAGCGGTTTTATCCGAATACTATCCGACATTTGAACCTATCAGATTCAGATTTCCTCAACGCAACCGAATCGTATCAGGCTTGTCTTACGGAACTTTGGTTGCTGAGGCATCATTAAAAAGCGGCGCATTGATTACCGCAAATCTTACATTAGAACAAGGGCGAGAATTGATGTGTATTCCGGGGCTGATTTCTAATCCGAATACACAAGGGATTTACAAACTACTCAAAAACGGTGCAACTTTGGTCACTGAAACCGAGGATATCTTAAATGCCCTAAACTGGGAAGTAAAAACCGAAACAAAAGGCGACCAATTGACCTTACCGATGTTGACCGATGAAGAAGAAAAGATTTTTAATAATTTAGAAATAGAAGAAAAAGGTGTGGATGAGCTTTTGAGTCTGACCGGTATGGGGTTGGATGATTTGTTGATGAACTTGACAACAATGGAGCTTAAAGGCATAATAAAACAATGTAGTGGGGACCGATACAAAAGGGTATAGAAAATATAATGGCAGAGACGAAGAGCAAAAGTAAAGAAAAATCGTTAGTAATAGTCGAATCACCTGCAAAATCTAAAACTATTAAAAAGATTTTGGGCAGTGATTTCCAAATTGAAGCAAGTTACGGTCACATCAGGAACTTGCCGACAAAAGACCCTGCAACTCAAAATTTGGGGTTTGATGTAAATAACAATTTTGAACCAAAGTTTGAAGTTATTCCAGGGAAACAGCAGGTTGTACGCAAATTAAACGATTTAGCCAAAAAGTTTGACAAAATATACCTTGCATCCGACCCCGACCGTGAGGGAGAGGCTATCGCTTGGCATGTTCGTCAGGTATTGAAAGTGCCTGATGAAAAGATTTGCAGAATTGTGTTCAACGAAATTACACCAAAAGCCGTTAAACATTCTGTCGAAAATCCGCGCAGTATCGATATGGATATGGTACAAGCACAACAAACACGCCAAATCTTGGATAAACTTGTAGGTTTCAAATTAAGCCCTGTTTTGTGGAAACAAATCGGAAACAGAAATCTATCCGCAGGACGTGTTCAATCTGTAGCGCTGCGTATGATTTGCGAAAGAGAAGACGAAATTGAGGCATTTGTTCCGCAAGAATATTGGTCAATCCACGCAAATCTTGATAAAGACGGCAAAGTTTTTGATGCGGAATTATCAAAAATCAAAGGCAAAGCAGTTGACAAAACTATTAAAAATAAAGAAGAGGCACAGAAAGTTGTTGATTATTTGACGAACCCTGACACTCAATATGAAGTTTCAAAGGTTACAAAAAAATCAACAAAACGTAAACCAACAGCACCGTTTATCACATCAACAATGCAGCGTGCGGCATCTTCAAAACTAGGTTTTGGAGTTTCTAAAACAATGCAAGTTGCCCAAAAACTTTATGAAGGTATTGAAATTGACGGCACTCCGGTCGGTTTGATTACCTATATGAGAACAGACTCTGTCAGAGTTTCGGATGATGCACAAAATATGGCTCACGATTTTATTTTACAAAATTATGGTGAAAAATATTATCCTGAAAAAGCCAATATTTATGCAAAAGGCAAACAAAATGTTCAAGACGCGCACGAGGCAATTCGTCCATCTTATCCTGAACGCACACCTGACAGTATCAAACAGTATTTGGACAATGACCAGTACAAATTGTATAAATTGATTTGGGAAAAATTTATGTCTTCTCAAATGGCACCTGCCGAAATTGCGAATAAAACAATCGAAATTACATCAGGCGATTATACTTTGCGTGCTGGTACAAGCAAGATTACTTTTGACGGATTTTTAACTTTGTACAATGACTCAGAAGACGATGAGGACAAAGCATCTGATGCAAAAATTCCTGATTTAGAAAAAGGTGACAAGGTTGTTTGCAAAAAAATCCTGCCCAAACAACACTTTACACAACCGCCTCCAAGATACAACGAGGCATCTTTAGTTAAAGCATTAGAAGAATACGGAATCGGTCGTCCGTCTACTTACGCAACGATTATCACCGTTATTCAGACTCGTAAATATGTAGAGAAAAAAGATAAGGCACTTCGTCCGACATTGTTAGGCAGGACAGTTTCAAAACAGCTTGTATCACAGTTTTCAGACATTATGGACTACAAGTTTACAGCCGGAATGGAAGAAAAACTTGATAAAATCGCCGAAAAACAAGCTGTGTGGGTGAAAGTTTTGCAAGACTTCTACACACCGTTTATGGAAGAAGTTAATTCCGTGATGAAAACAGCGCAAAAGGTTAATATCGAAACCAACGTAAAATGTCCGAATTGCGGAAAGCCAATGCTTTTAAGAACCAGCAAAACAGGTTCTCAGTTCTTGGGCTGTTCAGGTTATCCTGATTGCAAAACTGCGATGTCAATCAATGTTATGCAAGAGATGGAAAACAGTGAAGATGGCACAGTGCCAACCCAACAACAAGAAGTTTGTGAAGAAAAATGCGAAAAATGCGGTTCTGATATGATATTCAAAACAGGACCTTACGGCAAATATATGGAATGTACAAATCCTGAATGTAAGCACCGCAAACCATACCGCAAATCAACAGGCGTACCTTGTCCAAAATGTGGCAAAGGGGTAATTGTTGAGCGCAAATCAAAACGCGGAACAGTATTTTTCGGCTGTAATCAATACCCTGAATGTGATTTTGTATTGTGGAACGAACCGACAGGCGAAAAATGCCCTGAATGTGGTAGTTTGCTTGTGAAAAAAGTGCTCAAAAAAGGTACTGTGATTTCTTGTTCTAACATGAGATGCCATTTCAAAAAAGACCCAGAACCGGTGCAAGACTCCGAAACCCAAGAAGGGTAACGCAGAGGGCTGGAAGGCAGGAAGACAAGAGGGCAGGCGTTCAGAATCTCAAATTAAACATTTTAGTCTTTTGCGTAACAGTTTACCCTCTCCTAGGGAGAGGGCTAGAGTGAGGGGTTTCAGCTTGTAGGTCGGCATAGCAATGCCGACAAAATAAAGTGTCATTCTGAAAGCTTAGAAAAATTAGGCGAATGTAATGAGTCTAAATTTTTCTTGCTATTCAGAATCTATCAATGTTTATTTAAAAAATTGGATAAATTTGCGATTCTTTTAATCAAATGGATAGACCCTGAATCAAGTTCAGGGTGACAGTTTACCCTCTCCGAGGGAGAGGGATAGGGAGAGGGGTCTATTTTTACTTCAAAAAATTTCCCCAATATGTACCTTTGCCATCAGGACTTTTGTCTTTCAGTGCAAAGTAGGCACAAGAAAATGCAGGAATCTCCGCACTTAATTCGTAACTACAATATTTTGCAATTTCATTATCATCTGTAATATTTTCAGTGAAACCATTCCAACTCGTGCCTGTATACGGTACAACCGCATTGTTTTCCGTAAACACAAACACAAATCTGTCATATCCAAGTTGGTTCGGTTTGTCGTTTCCATTGATGTCTACACAAACCTTTGGACCGGAAGAATAATTATGTTGGGTTGAAGAATTGTCAAACGCATATAACCTTCCAACAACATCAATCGCAACACGCGATTCATCACAAGGGTAATGCTCCGTAGCTGTACCATTTAGATTTTTCTGTGTTATTTTATGAGTGCTGTCGTAATAATACCACCAATTATCGGTCGTTTTTTGATACCCTTTAAAATATGTCATAAATTTATCTAATACCAAATCACTTCTTTTGTTGCCCTCAGAGTTATCCCCTCCATATAAAATCACATCTGCATCATGAACAGAGGATTCTTCTTGAGCGTAAAAAGTTCTTGCTGCTATATTTAATTCGGCATAAGTCTTTTTGAATTGGCTTTCAAGTTTTTTATGTTTTAAATGTGTCATTAAATTCGGAATTGTCATTGCTGCAACAACCCCAATTATACCAAGTGTGATTAACACCTCTGCAAGCGTAAAGCCAAATGTCACCTTGGTTGGTGGCAAGTCTACGTGTGTAGCACCTTCTGCCAATGTAAAACCTTTTTTATCCATTCTTCCTCCGAATTAAAACAACTTAACCTTATAAACGAATACATTTAATATTACATTAATTTATTTATAAGTCAATTGATTATCAAATAAATTCGTTAAAATATCAACGAATTTATATAATTTTAAATGAATAAATGGAGTATAAAATGTCAATAATCGTTGAATTGAAGAAAATTTTGTTAGATGTAAATGTTAGTTTGAGCGAACTTGCCCAAAGTTTAGGAAAACGTTTAAACAAGCCATATTCTATGCAAAATTTGTCAAACAAATTGCGAAATGAAACTATTACTCACCGCGAAATGCTTCTGATTGCAGATATTTTAGGTTACGATTTGAAATTTGTCAGAAGGCAAGAGAAAAAATAGGTTTGCACAAGTTTAAAAATTCAGATATAATTAAGCTGGAATAGAAAGGAATCACAGTGGCGGTAAGTAAGGAATTATTAGCTCGTTATAAAGAATTAAAGGCGCAAGGTATAAGTATCACGCTCTCTGAACTGAAAGCTCAAATGGAAGGAGAGACAAATTCTAACGCGACTTCTCAATCAGTTTCTTCATTTGATACACCGACTAATAATACCCAGTCCCCTCTCTTAGAAAGAGGACAGGCGGAGGGGTCTTCTTCTAGTTGCACAGAGAATAAAACCTCTTTTTATCAATCAGCTTATAATACGATACCAAATCCTGTCGATATCCAAAACAACCAACCGACTCAATCTTATACTGAACCTACCCAACCACAACCGACACAAACCCAAAATTCAGGCTGGACAACTTCGTATTCTCAACCGATTTCTACAACAAATCCGTTGCCACAAGTAACCTCTCCTGAAACCTATTCTGGCAATGTTTCAGCGCAACCTATAGATAATTCGTCTTATGAAAACAATTTCAGCGCTAATTTCGGTTGGGACAGTCAACACGCGCCTCAAACACAAACTGTTCAACCTCAACAACAAATTTCAAATATTCCACAAACTCTGATAACAGAACCGCAAACCCCTTCGTATTGTGGGAATGTGCAACCTCTACAAACAGAGCAACCACAAGAAGAAAACAGGTTGAAAAAATTCTGTCTAATCGGTTATCCTTTGGGTCACTCGCTATCAACATACATTCATAATGCAGGGTTCAAAAGTTTGGAGATAAATGCGACTTATGAAATCCTTGAAACTCCACCTGACACCCTTGTTGACAGAATCAAGTTTTTGAAATCAAACGGTTTTGCAGGTTTCAATGTGACAATACCGTTGAAACTCCCTGTGACATTGTTTTTGGATGAAGTTGACGCATCTGCTGACATTGTAGGTGCTGTAAACACTGTTGTTATCAATCCTGACAGGACAATGAAAGGCTACAACACTGATGTAATCGGTTTTCGCAATGCAATACCCGAAGAAATTACGCTTGCCGGCAAAGTTGCAGGTGTACTTGGAACAGGAGGAGCCGCACGAGCAGCGATTACAGCACTTGCTCAATCACAAGTTAAGCAAATTAAAATTTACACAAGAAATATCCCAAATTGTGCGGAATTATTGAACTTTTTGCGCAAAAAATTTCCTTATGTTGAATTTAACGCTTTTCAAATTGAGAGAATCCGCGATTTGTCAGACATAAATATTTTGGTAAATACAACACCAATCGGTATGCAAGGCAGGGCAGCAGATTTGACCCCTGTTGAAGAAAATGAACTTAGAACATTACCGCCAAATGCGGTTGTTTATGATGTGATATACAATCCTAAAAAAACAAAGCTGCTCAAACTTGCTCAAAAATGGAACTACAGGACAATTAACGGTGTTGACATGTTCATCCATCAAGCGCTTGTGGCAGAACAAATTTGGACAGGCAAAACTCCTGATTTTAAGGACATGAAAATCGCTGCACTGGAAAACCTATAGTCCATAGCGTTTTTTCAAGAAATTTCTTATTTCATTCATTTCCGCAGAAACCTTTTGTGGCCAAGTTTTGTTACCTTTACAATATTGGTTACGAATTTTGCTCGGAGTTGTTAAACCTTTTGAAACATAGTTATTACTTAAATTTCTCCCAAGTCCGTTTATACTGTCAGTATAGCTTTTTGGAAACACTCCACCTGCGCCGACAATATTGAATTTGCAAGATTTTTTCGGCTGATTACCATACCCTGATTCGACTTTGGCAATTCCCATCAAAAACAGAGCATTTATATGATATTTATTTTGAATGTCAATAAAATCTTGCCCCATACCCTCAAGTTTTGTACCTTTCAGGTATGCGTTCAAGTCATCTGCATTTCCGTCAAACAGTTCTTTTGCGACATTGGTATTTGTAGAATACGGTTTATCAAGTGTTGGGAATTTCTTTTCTTTGGTTAGCGAAAACTCGTGAACAACAGGCTTTTCAACTCGTGTTGATACAGGTTCGCAAACATTTAGAGCTTTGTCATCAAGTTTCACATCTTTGAAATTTTGCAACATTTCACTAACACTCTGCGTTTGTTGTGGTTGGTTTGTAGTTAAATTCTTATTATTTTGCTGTAGAAAAATCAAAAAATTATTACTCTGATTTTGTGGCAAGAATTGCTGATTTTGCCACGTAAAAGGTGGTTGTGAATTGGTTTGTACGGATTGCCCATTGTTATCTATCGGCATATTAAAATTCTCCACTCTAAATCTCTCATATATAATAAGTATACGAGTGTTCAAAAATTGCAAAGATTGGCGAAATATGAATTAATGTAAAAGGCTTTTGCCTAATTTTTTCACGGTTTCGATATCTTCTTTAGGCTCTTTGCCAACCGTTGTAAGGTAATTGCCGATTAAAATGCCTTCAACACAAGTTTTTAGCGCCAATTCTTGATTTTCTTGCGACAACTTCATTCTACCACCGCAAAAACGAACAACTGCATTAGGGTTAGCAATTTTGAATATTGCCATAGTTCTTAAAACATTTTCCTCATCGATTTTGTCGTGATAGTTTTCAAACGGAGTTTGCGGAATCGGCATAAGAATATTTATCGGAATTGAATCCGGTTCAATTTCAGCCAGTTCCATAGCCATTTCGACACGCTGTTCGACACTTTCACCCATTCCTAAAATAACACCGCAACATAGCTCCATTCCGTATTTTTTGATAAGTTTGCAAGTATTTAATCTGTCATCCCAACTGTGAGTCGTGCAAACTTCAGGGTAGTATGACTTACAGGTATTAATATTGTGGTGAAATCTTTTTAGCCCTGCTTGAGCCAACTGTTTTGCCTGTTCTTCATCCAAAATTCCGATTGATGCACAAGATTTCAAACCGTCAATTTTGTTGATTTCTTTAATCATATCTAATTCTATTTGGAAATCTCTGCCTTCATCAGGAGTTTTTCCGCTAGTAACAATTGCAAAACGCGAAACATGGTTTGATTTAGCCTCTTGCGCAACCTTTTTCACTTCATCAATACTCACAAGCGGATAAGACTCAATGTCAGTTCTATAGTGAGAGCTTTGTGCACAGTATTTGCAGTTTTGAGAGCATTTGCCGTTTCTGGCATTTATCAGTGAACAAAATTCAATATTGTTTGACATATATTTAGAAGATTCTTTGAGCAGCTCCTCTAGTGGCAAGTTGTACAATTTTAACAATTCTTCTTTTGTATATGTTCTTTTTTCAAATTTTTTGTTCATTTCATAGCTCCTTATCATTAAATAAATTCTACGTCATCCATAGGCGAGTGTCAATTTTGTGGTGGGCTGTTTTGTGCTAAAATAGTGGAAATAAAGGAGATATTATGGCAGGAATTTTGAGCATACAAATCAATCCGACACTGGGCGACAAAGAAATGAACCTAAAAAAAGTTGAGCATTTTATCAAAAAATATTCCGATAAAAAACTTGATTTAGTTGTTTTGCCTGAAAATTTTTCAACAGGTGCGGATTTTGCAAACTTTCAAAAAACAAGCGAAGACGAGTTTGGCGGAAACACAATTGCCAGAGTTTGCGAATTTGCTCAAAAATACAAGACAAACATTGTGGCAGGAACGGTTATTGAAAAAGTGGGCGAAAGGTTCTACAACACAGCTTTTGTAATAAATCGAGAAGGTGAAATCGTTGCCAAATATAGAAAAATCCACTTGTACAACTACCTTGGCGGTAACGAGGGAGATTTTGTTGACGCAGGTGATGAAGAAGTTGTTGTAGATTTGGATTTTGGCAAAATCGGTCTTGGAATTTGTTTTGATATCCGATTTCCTCATCATTTTACGAAACTTGTGAAAATGGGAGCGCAAATTATTGTCCTGCCTGCAGGTTGGCTTATTCCGAGTGAAATTTATAATGATAAGCAGGGGGTTAAATTTGCACGCGAAATGTGGCATGCAATGGCGCGAACAAGAGCTTATGACAACCTTGCGTATTTTGTTATCTCAAATCAAGCAGGTAAGGTTAATGAAGATTTGTGCGCGCTTGGCGAATCTATGATTGTCGCACCGACATCTGAAATAATGAGATGCGCAGAGCATGAGCAATGTGGGATTTATTCGGATGTGGATTTGGATATAGTGAAATACTATCGCTCCGTCTTGCCGATTGTGTAGCATGGACTAAGAGATTCAACAATCAAAAACTTAATTTGTCGGCATAGCAATGCCGACCTACAATATTACAAATAGGTCTATGTCATTCTGAACTTGATTCAGAATCTTTTCCATAATTACTATTTAACAAATGTCATAAATGCCTAATTTTGATTATTGAAAGGATTCCGAAACGAGTTCGGAATGACAGTTAAGTTAAAATTACTTGCCATCCTACCTTCTTACCCTCTGACTTACCATGGATAATTCTTCGGAATCTTCCAACCATTCATTTGAATCATCTTTGTGCAATAGCCGCAATTTGTACAACCTTTCACACAAGCCCATGTACCTTTCTTGGTCAAGCCTTCTTCCGTGCCATCCCACATAAAATCATAAGGTTTCACAAAATCAGTCGAAGTTCTTGTTTTATCTACTTTTCCATCTCCAAGGTCTTTACCTGTAGCTTTAGCAAAATTAAAAGCAAACATCATCCTAGGAATATTCTCCTTTAAGCCCTTGCCCTTATAATCTTCAATCATGTCTTTTTGGTTCACATAATAGCCGATGTCACCACCATTACCATCAACAGAGAACGTCATTCCATCTCCATTCATCAAGTATATGCACACGTGAATTTGACCTTTTTCGTGTGTACATTCCTCGTAGCCAAGATTTTTCATATATGGGAAAATGTATTGTTTCAAAAATTCAACTTGCTCATCATAAGAATAGCTTTTTTCGTCAATCCAACCATCAGGGTCACCGTTATCTGCTATAGACATTTTTATGGTTTGGTTTATTCGCGAATAGAACGCTTTTAATTGCGTTTCGGTTCTTTGCTTTGCAAATACACTCATCAATGTCGGAATTGTCATTGCCGCAACTACGCCAATGATACCAAGTGTGATTAGCACCTCCGCTAATGTAAAGCCAAAGCTTGCCTTGGTTGGTGGCAAATTTACGTGCGTAGCACCCTCCGCTAAAGTAAACCAGAATCTTTTCAAATTTTTCATACTTACCTCATACAATATTAAACTAATACGTTTATATTACATTAATTACTTTATTAATGCAACAATAGTTACATTGATTCGTTATTTTTATATCGATACGTGTAATTATATAAAGTATGAGAATCATCACAGAGTTAAAAGAAATTTTATATACAAAAGGTTTGACATTGAAATTTGTAGCGCAGGAATTAGAAAAACGACTCAACAAGCCTTATACTTTGGCAAACCTTTCAAATAAACTTCGCAACGAAACTATAACATACCGAGAGATGAAACTCATTGCAGAAATTATTGATTGTTCTTTGGAATTAAAGACGAAGTAGAGATATATAAAAACGAAACTGTCATTCTGAAAGGATTAAAAATCAAGGAGCGTAGCGACATAGATTTTATCCTGTTCAGAATCTCTAACCTGACACCCCTCTCCCTAGCCCTCTCCCTCAAGGGGCGAGGGAACTTTTGTCATTCCGAAACGAGTTCGGAATGACAGTTATTGTCGGCAGGGCAATGCCGAGCTACAATCCTACACAGACATAAAAAAACACTGTTTGCCAAATATGAACAAACAGTGTCTTTTTTATTTTCAACTTTTAAATTAGTCAAAAACGTAGCTGATGATAGCTGCTTCTCTAGCTTTTTTAATAGCTTTAGCAATCATTCTTTGGTGTTTTGCACAATTACCAGTGATTCTTCTTGGAATGATTTTACCAGCTTCTGTTAAGTATCTTTTCAACTTAGCAGCATCTTTGTAGTCGATTGTTTCGATTTTGTCTGCACATAGACTACAATTTTTACGTTTTTTCTTATCGTCTTGTCTTGCCATTTTTGTAATTTGCCTTTCTAGCCTTATTATTTTTCTACTATCTTATTTTTTATTGTTTAGAATGGAACTTCTTCATCATCCATCAACACATCAGTGTTGCCTTCCGGTGATGATGATTCCATTTCACCAAATGTCAAAATATCTCCGTCTTCTGACACATTATTTGTAGCTGAAGAGCTACCGCCCATCAACTCGATTGTAGCAGCTTCGATTTCAAAAACTCTTTTTTCTGTTCCATCGTCCATTTTGCTGATACCGTTTTGTAATCTCCCTTCAACCAAAACTTTTTGATTTTTAGACAATGAAGAAACCACTTCTTCTAAAGATTGTCTTTTTGAGATTACTCTAACCAAGATTTCATCTTGTGTTCCGATATTTAAAACAAATGATGAAACTGCAACATTGTTCTGAGTGAACCCTGTTTTTGGAGTTTTGTAAACTATACCTGTTACTACTGCTTTTGCTAATGACATTTTTTATTCCTTATAATTGTCTGAATTTCGATGATTAAACTGAAGCTTTTTCAGAAACTTCCATAAACATTGTTCTCAAAATGTTGTCGTTCAATCTTAATTGTCTTTTGAACTCAGCAACTTTGTCAGCAGGCAAAGCTAAAATTGTTGTAGCAAAGAAACCATCTCTGAAATTTTGGATTTCGTAAGCTAATTTTTTTCTACCGCTTTTATCTGTAGAAACAACGTTTCCGCCAAATTCAACGATTGTTGAATTGATTTTTTCAATAACTTTTTCAACTTCTTCAGCATCTAAGTTAGGTTTGAATATAGTCATTAATTCATAATTTTTCATTTTAAATTTTCTCCTTTTACTATTTCTCCAGTGTATGAACTCATCTTACCATGAAAAAACAAATTTTTACAACATGTAGTCAGCCGTAAAGCTGTAGTTTGCAGGTCCGATAAGGAAGATATCCTGATTAGGGTTTTCCTTAGTTCCGCGCCATTCCACGTTTACAGCCCCACCGAGCAAATTAACTTTGACCTTTTGTTCTGTTAAGTTATTTAAAACGCAAGCCACAACACTGGCACAAGCGCCTGTTCCGCAAGCCAAAGTAATACCGCAACCGCGCTCATATACTCGCATTTCAATTTCATTTTTTGAAATAACTTTGACAAATTCAGTGTTTGTCTTTTCAGGAAAATACGGATGAACTTCCATATCAGGACCGTATTTTGTCGCAAGTGTCATTGGGTCTTCTTCAGTAAAAATAATGCAATGAGGATTACCCATTGAAACAGGTGTAATTTCAAATTCTTTACCTTTTACATGAACTGTTTTTTCGCCCTCAAAAGGAATCTTTTTATCTTCAAGAATCGGAGTGCCCATATTCACTCTAACTGTGCCATCATCTTGAATTTCAGGTTTAATCACTCCAGCCAGAGTTTTCACGCTAAATTGTTTTTTATCGACTAACTTTTTGTCATATACATATTTTGCAAAACAGCGCATACCGTTTCCGCACATTTGAGCTGTTGTACCGTCTGAATTGTAAAAATACCAAGCAATATCGGTTTCGCCATTTGGTTTTGTATCAGGAATAATCATTCCGTCTGCCCCAATTCCAAAATGTCTGTCGCAAAGTTTTTTTGCAAGTTCGCTCATAGAAAGCCCTGATTTTTCGTATTCACTATAATCAAGAACGACAAAATCGTTTCCACAGCCTTGCATTTTTGTTATTTTAATTGTTGTCATACTTCACCTCGTTTTGTTTGGATTATAGCATAAAATGACAGTTTTATGTTTATTTATTGACAAACTCGTGAATAAGAATATAATGTCATATATGGAATATATAAAAGAATCAAATAAAAACCTTATAAGCCTGCGAACAAGCTTAATAACAACAATTGTTGTATTGACTGGAGGTATTGTTGGTTTATATTTGGCAGATATTGATTTAGTAAGAAAAATTGTTTTTATTTTGTTTGGTGTCTATTTTGATATATTATTTATTTGCAATATATTAGACATAAACAAAGAAATCAGTAAAAATATAGGAGTTCTGAAAAATGAGTGCAAATGATATTTTAGGTATAGTTTTAGCAATAACATTTGTTATTTTAGGAACTTATTTTAACTACAAATTCAGACAAGTCGGCAAAGATGATGTACCTGCGCATAAAAAAGTCTAAACTTTTCTTGCAATTACAATAATCGGAGAGTATGTAAGTTTTGTTTGCGGATACTTTTTATTAAATCTGTCGCAAAAATCTTTTACTTCTTTTATTGTCCAAGGTTTATCGGATAACGAATTAACTCCGGTGTTTTTCATGTGTGCAAGAAGTTCTAACGGATTTTTAAAAGCCAATTCTTCATAAAAACTTTCGCAGTATAAGATTTCAAACCCTTGTTTTGTTAAAATATCCTGAATTTCTTGAGGGGGGAGGTAATTCAAAGACAAACCCGTTAAACCTGTGATTTCATTATAATTATCAGGGCCGAAAGTCGAAAATGCGAGTAGTCCGTTTTTGTCCAGTTTGAGTTTTAAGATTCCTATTGCTTTATCCAAATTGTCAAACCATTGAAACATTGCGTTAGATATGATTAGATTTTGTTTGCGCCCTGTTTTTATTTTTAATGCACTGCCACAAAAGAATTGCGAATTTGGAATGATTTTTTGGACATATAATTTGGATTTTTCGACCAAATCGTTTGCATAATAGTTTTTGAAAGAAATATTGTCTTTGATTTGTTTAGATAACAGCCCTGTTCCTGAGCCAAGTTCTAAAATATTGTCAAATTTTTTGTTGATTTTGGAAAGTTCAATCACAAGTTTTGATGCCATCATTTTTTGAACGGTAGCATTTTTGTCATAGTTTTTCATACTTTTTTCAAAGTGTTTTTTTATATGAGATTTTTGGTTGTTAGACAACATTTAATTATTTCGCTCCAACTTGTGAAATTATAAAATGGGAAATGTCCAAATGGCAAAGTGATAACAGGTACATTGTTTTTTTGATGGCTTGCAATTTGGTTCTTTGGCGGAATGATTTTGTCAAAATCGCTCACAATTGCACAATCATAAAACTTTTCAGATTCTGTGTTATCCTTTGTTTTGATTATATTATAAAGATTTTCAAGTTCAGATACTCGATTTTCTATTGAACGCTGAACAGGAGTTTTAGAATACATTTCAAATTCTTCCGAAGTTTTAAATACGTTTTGGTAAAACTTTCCAGCAAGTCCTGTTGCCGCGTGTTTCAGGGTTAATTCAAACATCTTGACAGGGATTCCAAACTCGTTATCTACAGGTGTTATTGTTCCGTTTATTGCAATTTTATAATCAAAATCTTTAAGCAAATTTCTTAATTCATAAGCCGCAAAAACGCCCATAGACCAACAAAGCAGATATTTATGCTCGTAATTTTGGAAATTTTCCAGCTCTTTTGGAAAATTTAAGTCATTGTAATCATAAATAAACAAGACATCAAAGCCTTCACAAGACAGCTTTGCAAAAGGTTTTTCATCAAAACTCCAACCTGCAAAAAATACAATTAAATTTTTGTTATTTTGTTTGTTTAGTTGACAACACTTCATCAATTTTCTCCTTGAGTGTTTGTAATTCTTCTTCCTTGATATCTGCTGTTAGGGACAATCTCAAACGAGATGTGCCGACAGGTACGGTCGGAGGTCTGATTGGCAAAGTGAAATATCCGTTATGGAATAGTACCTCGCACAAATCAACAGTATCTTGATTTTCACCGATTACAACAGGTATAATGTGGCTTTGACTGCCGAATTTTTTTGCCAAATTTAGCATATCTTTTCGTTTTTGAGCCGTTTTCGGAATTTGAGTTTCAATTACCCATTTTGAAAATGCTATATTTATTGGCGGAAGTGCGGTTGAAAAAATAAACGAACGCGATTTGTTAATCAAAAAGTCTATCATTGTCTTTGAACCTGTAACAAACGCACCCATTGAGCCGATTGCTTTTCCAAAAGTTCCGACAATTAAATCAACGTCAGCTATTATGCCCAATTCTTCTGCAACACCAAGTCCTTTTTCTCCGAAAACTCCAAATGCATGAGCCTCGTCAATAATCATTATGCAGTTGTATTTTTTCTTGAGTTCGACGATTTTTTTCAAATCTTCAATATCACCATCCATCGAAAAAACGCTTTCTGTAATGATAAACGCATTTTTGAAATTTTTACGTTCTCTTTCCAAAAGTTTTTCAAGGGCTTGCATATCATTATGCGGAAATCTGAAAAATTTGCCATCCGAAAGTCGCATCCCATCTATTATGCTTGCATGATTTAGCTTGTCAGAAAAAATGACATCCCCTTTTTGATTCAATGCACTTGAGATTCCGACATTTGCGTGATAACCGCTATTATACAGCAATGTTGATTCTTTACCGTAAAGACTTGATAATAGTTCCTCAAGCTCGTGATAAACAGGAAGGGTTCCGGTTAATAACCTTGCTGATGCGCTCCCAAAAGAATAGGTCGTGCCGACATTGTCTAAAAACTCTTGAGTTATCGCTTGGTTATCCGCGATATTTAAGTAATTGTTTGAGGAAAGATTTAATAGCTTTTCCCCTTTGTAATAGATATATTTTTCATCCTTTTTTTCAAAGTTTTTAAGGTCTCTAAAATGGGAATGGCTTTTCAGCTCTTCTAAAATTCTTTTATAATCATCATACATATCCATAATTTATGACAAACGAACTGTGATTTCAACGACTTTTGAAAGTGTACCAAAAGCAAACTATTGCACAAATCGTCTATACACCTCAGCATCGGAATTTCGAGCAACAGTTTTTGGTAAATACAAAACACCATAGTGTTCTGCAATAGATTTGATATTTGGAGCTGCTGAGACAATCACAATTTGTGTATTTTTATAATAATCTCCAAAATTTTGAATCTGTTCTATCAACCATTCCCCTGCAAATTTTGGCAAAAAATCCGATTCCATCTGCATATCAGTAAAAATTACATCGTATGGCATATCAATAGAGGTTTCCAGTTTTGAAATTGCCTCTTTTGCACTGTATGCGCAATCAATTTGAACCTCAGGTATTGCCAAATGTTCAATACAACCTTTGTGAAATCTGACCCACCCTGGGACATCATCTACAATCAAAATTCTTTTCATATTTTTATCCTACACAAAATCAGCAAAAAATTCCATACAGTCAGCTAATACAAACATTGTTATTTCAACGTATTTTGTAAGTGCAGATGAGAGGATTTATTATGAGAAAAATACTGTTATTACTACCGATTATCGGAATAATTTGCACATTTTCAGATGTTTATGCCAAAACTACACCAAAAGATGCGATGGCATTTTTTACACAATATACAAACTATGCAAACTCATACAATGACGAGCTTTTGAATATGTATAGTCCTGATGCCAAAATAATTCGAGAGGTCGTGAAACCAACAGGCGAAACGGTTGATGTGGTTATTCCGACAAAAAGATTTTTTAAAGAATTGAAAATCGGACAAAAAACTGCTAGACTTAGAAAGTACAAAAATTCCTATAGAAACGTAATTGCACAAGAAACACCTGATGGTATCAAAATAAGTGCAGAACGCCAACCGTCACAGGAAACTTATTGGCTAAAAATGTATCAAATCGTACAAGATACCGACTCAGGAATTGTTATAAAAGAAGAAATGATGCAAACAAAAGTTCAATCGTTTCTCAAACATAAAAATGAAGGTGAAAGATGAATAAATTCAGATTTTTAACAGCAGGAGAAAGCCACGGCAAATGTTTGACCGCCATAATTGAAGGATTGCCTTCCGGTATAACAATTGATATAGACTTTATCAATAGCGAACTAAAACGTCGTCAACAAGGTTATGGGCGCGGTGACAGGATGAAAATTGAATCTGACACTGTAGAAATTACATCAGGGGTGCGTTTTGGCAAAACTCTGGGCTCTCCGATTACTCTTGTTGTTAAAAATCGAGATTTTGACTCGTGGAAAAAAGTAATGAGTGTTGCTCCGGAAGACATCACAGATGAGAAAGCTTTTTCCACATATCGCCCCGGACACGCAGATTTTGCGGGAAGTGTCAAATATCATCAACAAGATTTGAGGAACATTTTAGAGCGCTCAAGTGCGCGAAAAACTGCAATTGAGGTTGCTGTCGGCGCGGTTGCGAAATTGTTGTTGAAAGAATTGAATATTACAGGTTCATCAAAAGTTTTGCAAATCGGTTCTGCCTGCTGTCCTGCTGATTTTCATGACGAAGTAGACATTATGAAAGGCAAAGGCGATACAATTGGTGGCAGATTTGTTGTAACTTATGAAAATTTGCCGATTGGCTTAGGCTCTCATGTTCATTGGGATAGAACACTTGATGGCAAATTGGCGCAAGCGATTATGAGTATTCCTGCGGTTAAGGTGGTTGAAATCGGAACAAATCCGCTAGGGTATTCAGGTAGCGAATACCACGATGAAATGTTTTTAAAAGAAGATGGTAATATCGGACACAAAACCAATCACGCAGGCGGAATTGAAGGTGGAATGACCAATGGCGAAGAACTCGTTGTGTTTGGGGTAATGAAACCTATTCCGACAATGCGCAAACCATTGCAAACGGTTGACTCCAAAACAATGGAAGAAACCGAGGCTCATTTTGAACGTTCGGACACATGTGCGGTTGAGGCTTGTTCTGTTGTGGCAGAATCTCGTGTTGCGTGGATTTTAGCTGATGAAATTTTGCTAAAATACGGCGGTGATTCACTTGAGGAATTGAAAAGGAATTATAAGGGCGAGTGACAAAGTCAGTTTTGCTGTCTGTCGGCATAGCAATGCCGACCTACTAAAGCTACATTGTCATTCTGAAAGCTTAGAAAATTTGTGTAAGCTTTGCGAACACATAATTTTCTTGCTATTCAGAATCTATCAATGTTGATAAAAACTAGGATGTCACCCTGAATTTATTTCAGGGTCTCAAATATTGCAAATTACACATAAGACTAATTTGTTCAATTTGAGATGCTGAAAATAGTCTTGGATTATTGGCGGCTCGACCGGCTCAACGCAGCTCTCGCCAAGACGTGCTGGGTTCGCTACGCTCACACGGCGCACTTGCCAAAATCCG
>CABUXT010000034.1 GCA_902495705.1 uncultured cyanobacterium | reverse complement strand
TTATGTAGATTCATTAGACGAAGTAAAATATAACACAGTATCAGAACAAGAAATCGCTAACGAAGTTGAAAAATATTTATTGAACATCAGAAGAGCTGACACCAACGCTAAAATCGTTGAAGCTTTGTTGGCTTAGGCTAGTGTCCCACAAGGGGCGAGGATGTTTTGATGTCATTCCGAACTTGTTTCGGAATCTCAAATATTACAAATTTTGTCTATGACTAAAATAAATAAACTGTCATTCCGAATTTAGTTCGGAATCCTTTCAATAATCAAAATTTATCAATAATAACATTTGTCAAATTATTAATTTGAAAAGATTCTGAATCCGTCTTGGATTATTGGCGGCTCGACCGGCTCAACGCAGCTCTCGCCAAGACGTGCTGGGTTCACTACGTTCACACGGCGCACTTGCCAAAATCCGCAGTTCAGAATGACATAGACCTATGTGTTAAGCTAGAGATTCCGAAACGAGTTCGGAATGACAATGTCTTCATCGTTCGGTTAGAGATTCTGAATAGGATAAAATCGTGCAACTTGATTTTTAATCCTTTCAGAATGACATAAGACGAGATGGTGGAGAGACCCATATATTATTTACCTTTTAAGATTTTGTATAATTCGTATTTCTTGGTTGTGGGGGCGTAAGTGTATATTTTGTAATTTTCGCCGTCAGTGGAGATTTTTATTGAGTGGTGCAAATCTGTTCGTAAAATTTCAGTTTTTCTAAGGATATCCAAAGTTCCTTTATTAGGGTGTCCAAAATAATTCACCCCTGTCGGAATCAGTGAAACTTCATTGTTCAAGTGGTTCAACATCCTTTCATCAACGACATTTGGACCTCCGTGGTGTCCGACTTTCAATACTTCAATGTTATGCGGAATTTCTTTTTGAACTTGTTCAAACGATTTTACTCCTGCATCTCCCATAAATAACATGTCAAAATCTTTGAATGTAACAAGAGTAATTGTAGAGCATCCGTTATCTGCATCTTTGCCTGAAATATTTGCTTTAAATGTTCTGATTTTGAAATCTTTTTCAGCGTAAATTTGTTGGTTATCTTGAACAATTTTGTAATTTTGGTGAATCTTTTTTGCTGTTTTGAAAATATTTTTCGCAGTCTTTGTATCAGTTTTGGTGTTATTTAAGTATAGAGTTTTTACTTTTGTGTTTGAAATAATTTCAGCTGCTCCACCTGAGTGGTCGTTGTCAAAGTGAGTTACAATAACCCCTTCAAGGTTCTTGATACCTCTATCTTTCAAGTATTTCAGCATAATTATTTTGGCTTGAGAGTTTCCGCTTTCAAACGGAGCTTTTCCTGTATCAATCATAAAATATTTGTTTTGAGGTGTTTTTATTAAAAATGAATCGGCGTTTTGAATATCAAAAGCGATAATTTCAAGGTCATGGTTTGGAAGTTTTATCCACGTAAAACCTAAAATTAAGCAGATTGCTAAAACGGTGATTAGTGCTTGTTTTAGCTTATCAATTTTTATCAAATAAGTCACAACAATCAACATAATGTAATAAATCAACATTTGAATGATGTTTGGGTGTGTTGTTTGTATCAGGCTGAATTTTAGATTTGCAAAGAAATTTGAAATCCAAACAAGAATGTTTAAAAGGTAATTGAGGAAAAAGTCAAATATTTGGCAAGTAATTTTTGCAAACGGTGGAATGATTGAAATTGCTGAACTTACAAATCCGCCAAAACTGATTATACTCAACAAACTTACGGTTGAAATGTTTGATAAAACCGAATATAAGCTAAAAGTGTTGAAATAAAACATCTGTATCGGTGCTATCCAAATTTGAGCAACAATCGGAATCAAGATAGGAGCTTTTATCCAATCAGGAATTTTTTCTAATTTTTTAGACAAAAAGTTTGCAGTTGTTAAAAGTCCAAAAGTTACGAAAAACGAAAGTTGAAAGCTTACATCATTAATATAAGCAGGGTTATATATCAACATCAACACAGCAACAAGAGATAATAATGAAACGCTATGAGTGTCTCTATCTATGAGTTTCCCTGCGAGTACAAACAAAAGCATAAGGGCTGCTCGGATTACAGATGCGCCGAGTCCTGTCATTAATGTATACAAGATAACAACGAGCATACCGGTGAAAACTCTTGGTTTATACGGAACTTTCAAAAATTTCAGAATTATAAACCAAAACGTAAAAATAAATGCAACATTCATCCCTGATGCTGCCAAAATATGGAGCAAGCCTGAATTAATAAAAGACGTTTTGATATAATCAGGAGGTGCGACAGCATCATCACCAAAAACAATTCCGCCCAAGATTTCAAGGTTTGGACTTTTTAGATAATGTGAGTGAACCTTTAGCACTCTGTTTCTTGTGTTGTTTAAGTATTGCAAAAATCTCCATTTCAGGCTTGGTGAATCTTTTTCAATTTTGACGTCAGAATAGTTTGCATAAGTTGTTGTAAAAGTGTTGAAATTTCTCAAATATGCGCTGTAATCAAATTGCGAAGGGTTTGTAGAGTTGAACGGTCTTCTGATTTTACCCTTCAGTGTCAATTTTTTGCCAATATTTAGTGGTGTATCTGTTGGAATATCTGAAACCGTTACAAAAGTTTTGCCTAAAATTTGTTTGTCTTTTATTTTGTCGACTTGAAAGAAAAATTTTGTTTTGTTATTTCCACCTGAATATGGTATACTGACAATTCTGCCTGTTATCGATGTTTCAATCGGAACTATTTGAAATAAGTCGTCGTAGCTTTTGATTTTACAAAATGTTAAGAAAAATCCGCAATAAAAGATTACAATAAGTACAAGAACTTTTCTAAAATTGAACAATCTGAGATAGTAGCTTGTCAAAAGTGTCAGTGTAATAAGTGCGCCAAAGATGATTGCGCAACCGTGAAAACAGGCTAATATTCCACACATGAAAGTGATTGATGCTAAAAACATCATGAAGTTTTTATTTTGAGTTATATCTCTAATAAAATCAATATTTATCATAATTCCAACATCTGAATGATACCATATCAAGATGGTTGTGCAAAACTAAAAAACATGGTATATTGTTGGGTAGGAAAGAGAGAATTATGAGTAGTAACGATTTCTATATTGAAGATTTTTTAAGACAAGCAGTATCAGTTGGTGCGTCTGATGCGCATATTTGTGAAGGTGAAAGACCTGCCATCCGTGTATCAGGACAGATTATGAGAATCAATCTTCCTCCACTAACAAGTGAAGATATTGAGTTTGTAATCCGTACAGTTGCTCCTGCCCACTTGAAAGACCGTATCACAAGGTTCTTTGATATCGACTTTTCTTACGAAATCCCTGGCTGCTCAAGATTCCGTATCAATA
Organism: uncultured cyanobacterium; assembly: GCA_902495705.1. Taxonomy (GTDB): domain Bacteria; phylum Cyanobacteriota; class Vampirovibrionia; order Gastranaerophilales; family Gastranaerophilaceae; genus Zag111. The sequence goes on along the minus strand of CABUXT010000034.1, from coordinate 17,426 downwards.
TGAGTCGTCAATTGGGTAAAAACGCAATGGTTATCCGTGCGATTCCATATTATATCAAATCTTTTAAAGAATTGTTCTTACCTGAAACCTTAGAAGAGTTTGCATCGTTCAACAACGGTCTTGTACTTGTTACAGGTCCTACAGGTTCAGGTAAATCAACAACAATCGCATCTTTGATTGATTATATAAATGCGACAACTTCAAAACATATCGTTACTATTGAAGACCCTGTCGAATTTATCTTTTCAAATAAAAAATCTATCGTATCGCAACGTCAATTGTTGATTGATACTCCGTCATTCTCTGATGGTGTTAAATACGCATTAAGACAAGACCCTGATGTTATCTTCATCGGTGAAATTCGTGATAGAGAAACTGTAGAATCGGCACTGAAAGCTGCTGAAACAGGTCACCTTGTTGTATCAACAATTCACACAAACGATTCAGTTCAAACTGTTGCTCGTATTATCAACTTGTTTGACCCTAATGAAAGACCGTTTGTAAGAAGTCAGATTGCAAATACTCTTCGTGGTACAATTTCTCAAAAACTTGTACCGACTATTGAAGGCGGTTCTCGAGTTCCTGCAACTGAAATTCTTGTTGTAACTCCGACAGTAAAAGACTTTATTCAAAAGGATGAATTGGAACAAATTTATGAACTTGTTAAGAAAGGTTCATTCAACAACATGACAACAATGAATATGTCATTGTACAAATTATTTAATGAAGGTAAAATTTCTCAAGAAATTGCTCTTCAATACTCAGATAACAAGTCTGAACTTGAACAAATGATGAGAGGTATTTACCACGGAACAAGTGCACAAAAAGGATAATGCAAAACAGTTTTGTAACAGACGCAATTAATCTAAAGTCCTACAATTTGAGCGAATCAGACAAAATTATTGTTATGTATTCAAAAGACAAAGGACTAATCAGGGGGGTAGCTAAAGGGGTTAAGAAACCTAAGAGTAAGTTGGGTGCCCGCATGGATTTGCTTGTTGCAAATACTTTGATGTTACATAAAGGTCGAAATCTTGATACGATTTGTCAGGCAGAAGTTGTTAATTCTTTCTACAAAACTCGTCAAGATATAGATAAAATTTGCTATTCAATGTATGTAACAGAGGTTGTTAATAACTTTGGAATTGAAGAAGACCCATGTTCAGAAGTTATTTATAATTTGTTATACAAAACTTTGAATACGATATCTGCTGCAGAAAATAAAGTTGATATTTTGCTTGCCGTAATTAAATTTCAGTTGAAAATGATGATAGAATCTGGCTTTTCGATTGAACTTGATAAATGCTTATGCTGCCACCATGACGTAGCAGATGAAACTATGTATTTTGTACCGAATTTGGGTGGAATTATTTGTGCGGATTGTGTTGGTTCAGTGCATTACAACAAAAAACAACTGCCTTACAAATTGAGAGACTTTTTCAAACAAATGTCAATAAATGATTTTGATGAACGTGGTGAATATGAACAAAAAGCAAATGAAAAAGTTTGTACGGTGACATTTGAAGCTTTGAAAGAATATATTATGCTAAAATCCCCAAAGAAATTCAAATCAACAAGCATATTGCAAGAAATTCCATGTGGCTAAATCTAGTCAATTAGGGTATATTATAAATTTGTTAATTAAATATAATCATTTAAGAAGGATGGTTTATCATGAAGAAATTTATCATAATTGCGGCAATCGTAATCTGTGGAAATACCGTATGGGCAGCGTCGGCTCAGATGTTCAAATTGGACAACGGACAAACTGTTGTAATCCAAGAGGTTAAAAATAATCCGATTGTAACTATTGACACTTGGATTAAAACCGGTTCCATAGATGAAGATGATTCAAATAACGGTGTTGCGCACTTTTTGGAACATTTGTTCTTTAAAGGAACAAAAAATCACGAACCGGGGGAATTTGACCAAATTCTTGAAACAAAAGGTGCAATAACAAACGCTGCAACAAGTAAGGATTTCACACATTATTATGTAACTATTCCGTCAAAAGATTTTGATTTGGCAATGGAATTGCATGGCGATATGATGATGCATCCCCTGATTCCGCGCAATGAGATGGAAAAAGAAAGAAAAGTCGTGTTAGAAGAAATTAACAAAGATTTGGTTTCTCCAACAAGAATTCTCCAAGAAAACTTAAACTCTATGATGTATACAAATCATCCGTATAAAAGAAAAGTTATCGGCAGAAGTGATGTTATTGAAACTATTACAAGAGACCAAGTTTTGAATTTCTATAACGCCCATTATTCACCATCAAATATGATTACAATCGTAGTTGGTGATGTTGATACAAATCATGCACTTGAGCGTATAAAAGAAGTTTTCAACGCAGAATATAAAAAACAAACCAAAACAATTTATCCGAAAGAATCTCAATTGACAACTCAACAGAAAAAAGTTGAATATATCAAAACCGAATCTGGGTATATGGTGATTGGTTTTAGAGGCACTCCTATTGATGATAATGATTCTTATGCATTGGATGTATTATCAACAATTCTAGGTGATGGCAGGTCATCTGTGTTGAATCAGGTTTTGAAAGAGAAAAAACGCTTGGCTTTTTCTGTAGATGCAGGCAATTCGACCTTTAGAGATGATGGAATATTTTATATTTCTGCAAATTTTGAACCTGAAAAATGCAAACAAGTTCAAAGTGCAATTTTTGACGAAATTAAAAAAATCCAAGACAAAGGTGTGACCGATGAGCAATTGGGGCTTGCAAAAAATATCATTGAGCGAAACACTTATTATTCAAGAGAATCAATCACAAATATTGCAACCGAAATTGGCTATACTATGGCTTTGACTAATGATATTAAGTTCTATGATACATATTTAGACAAAATTAAATCAGTTTCAAAAGAGGAAGTCAAAAGAGTTGCCAATAAATATTTAGGCGAAAATAAAAGTGCTGTATCTATAATTTTGCCTGAATCTTCAAAAAATATTCCAGTTGCAAACAAGACTCAAAACTTAGGAACTGCCGAATTGGTTAGCGAAAGCAACGGCACACAAAAATATCAATTATCAGATGGTGCGACAATGCTTTACACTCCAAACAGTTCAAATGATATTATTGCAATCAGTATTTATGCAAAAGGCGGACAGTTATTAGATAAAATTGCAGGAACTGCGAATTTAACTGCAGCAACAATGATGAAGGGTACAAAAAATTACACATCATTAGAGCTTTCTCAAGTGTTGGAAGACAATGGTATAAAATTTGTACCGTCAGTTGGTGCGGATGCTTTTTCAATAACAGTTTTGACAACAAAAGATGAATATGACAAGACAATGGAATTGTTAAATGAAGTTGTTAATAATGCAGTGTTTGATGATTATGAAATTGAAAAGGTAAAATCTGACAAATTAAGTGCAATAAAAACCAGCAAAGATGTGCCAATCAAACAGGCGATTGAAGAATACCGCGATATGATTTATAAAAATACTCCATATTCAATTTCATCAAAAGTTTTGGAGAATAATATCCCAAATATCAAAAAATCAGATATTATTGAATATTATAACAAAATTTTTAACCCTAAAAATATTGTGATTTCAATCAACGGCAATATTGATAAAGACAAAACAATTCAAGATTTGAATAAAATTTTTGAACCAAAAGCCGATAGTCAAACTTTTGATTACAAAGCTTACGATTCAAAAATTCCTCGCATAACAGCTCCTAGAACAAATACAATAAAAATGCCGACAGAAACAGCTTGGATTCTTTTGGGATGGCAGACAGACGGAGTTTTGAGTGAAAAAGATTATGCGACATTGCAGGTAATTGACTCAATCTTGGGTACAGGCATGAGTTCAAGGTTGTTTAAGGATTTGCGCGAACAAGAAGGTTTGGCTTATCAACTTGGTACAGGGTATTCACCAAATGTTTTGCGTGGCAGTTTTATGATGTATATTGGTACCAATCCTGCAACTTTGGAAAAATCAAAACAAGGTTTGTTCTCCGAAATCGAAAAACTCAAAACCGAATATGTTGGTGATAAAGAGCTAAAAGATGCAAAGGAAAAACTTATCGGAAACTATGTAATCGGTTTGGAAACCAATTTGGACAAAGCCTCTAATACAGGTTGGTATGAGGCATCAACGAGAGGTTATGAGTTCAAAGAAAAATATGCGGATTTGATTAACAGCGTGACGGATGCGGACATTATCGAAGTTGCCAATAAGTATTTCAATGGTAATTACATCATGTCCATCGTGACAAAGTAAAGATGGAAAAAATAATTATAAATTGTATGGTGGGCATTAGCCCACCATTTTAAATGAAAAAATATGTCACCCTGAACTTGTTTCAGGGTCTATCCATTTGATTGAAAGAATAGCAAATTAGTTGCCTTTCAATATCAACATTGATAGATTCTGAATAGCAAGAAAAATTTAAACTCATTTCATTCGTCTAATTTTTCTAAGCTTTCAGAATGACTTGTGTGTTTAATCTGTAGGTCGGCTTTACCAAGCCGACAAATTTAATATGTTGGATTAGTAAATCCAACCTCTAAATCTTCCCTAAGCTCTTCAAAAACTTATAAACCCAAACAGTTGACTCTTTGTCATTTTGTAGTTTGTTAATCAATGATGCCAAGACTTCTTCATAGTTATCAATATGCTTGAATTGAAATAATTCAGGCAATTCAACATTTAACGCGGTTGCAATTTTTGTGAGATTATCAGGTTTAGGAAACGATACCCCATTTTCAATTCGTGAGTAATTCTCAGGCTGAATACCTATAATTTCAGACATTTTTTCTTGAGTTAAATCTTTTTGGATTCTCAATTCTCTTAATCTTGCACCAAAATTTTTCTTTATATCCATATAGTAATTAAACCTTTATTTGTTATTTATATTAAGTGTGTATCTTATCATAAACTTGATGTGTTGCATTAATAAAGTTAATGTAATACAATAACATTAATCAATTTTATTGATGTACTACAAGGAGATGCGAAGATGAAAAATGACAAATATTCTAATGGTTTTACATTAGCGGAGGGTGCTACGCACGTAAATTCACTACCAACAAAGGCGAAATTTGGTTTTACTTTGGCAGAAGGTGCTACGCACGTAAATTTGCTACTGACAAAAGCGAAATTTGGGTTTACATTAGCGGAGGTATTAATCACCTTAGGCATAATTGGTGTAGTTGCAGCAATGACGATTCCGAATTTGATTGCCAAATACCAAAAAGAACAGACTGTTGTAAAATTAAAAAAGGCGATTTCTATTTTAAATCAGGCATATAAATTATCTTATGATGATGTTGGTGAGCCATCCAGTGATGATTATTTAAAATTTTCAACAATGGAGTACATTAATACTTATTGGGCTCCGTATATCAAAATTTCAAGCTTATGTGTAAAATATTCAGATTGTGGTTACACGTCGGTAATGCCACACAAATATGCAAGTGGAAAACAATCGAGTTGGTGGGTTACCAGCGATGGCAATGCAACCAAAACTCGTACAGCTTTTATGACTCATGATGGTTTTATGTATATGCCAATGTATTTTACTCCAAGTAACGATGGTAAAACTTATTATAGTATGAATCAAGTTTTATTAGATATAAATGGTGCGGAAGGTCCGAATCGTTATGGACGTGATGTGTTTTGGTTGACAAGAGTGCAAAAAGATGGTGGTGGAATTAATTTATATGGTTATGATAAAACTGATGCACAAATCAATGCGAATTGTTCAAAAAATGGTGGTGGTGAGTTTTGTGCAGAAAAGATACGGCGCGCAGGTTGGAAAATAGAAAAAGATTATCCGTGGTAGGTTTCAAATATTTATTCAAAAATGATGAGATTTTTAAAATCTCATCATTTTGTATGATTACAAAAAAATTATAAATGCTAATATAACAATATACTCCTTAGAGACTAAGATACACATATCCCTAATCAACAGCTATGCACCTCAGTACATAGCTTTTTTTTTATGGAATAAATTGAGGGTGTTTATAAATCAGGTGGGCTTTCTATATACTATAAGTTTAACATATAGGTCTATGTCATTCTGAACTTGATTCAGAATCTTTTTAATAATATATATTAGTCAAATATGATAATTGCTAAAATTTTATATGGAAAAGACCCTGAAACAAGTTCAGAATGACATTGTGCTCTTTGTTAAATTAGAGACCCTGAAACACCGAGTAGGAACAGAATATTACGTTTCGCATTTACTTCAACTCATATTCTAGTCAGTTCAGGGTGACACTTAGACCAAAGTGTACGATTAGAGATTCCGAAACAAGTTCGGAATGACACATGTTCCCTCGCCCCTTGTGGGACACTAGCCGAACCAACGAGCAACGCGAGTTGAGTGAGACTGCGTGCCGTACGGCTGAGGGGTAGGGAGAGGGGGAATTTTGTACCATCCGAATCCGTCAGTAGGTCGGCTCTACTAAGCCGACAACAAAATCAACATTGATAGATTCTGAATAGGATAAAATCTAAGCCAATAAATTGGCAAGATTTTTAATCCTTTCAGAATGACTATTTTATTGGCATCGTGTCTCAGTTATCTTCGTAATATGGGACTTTTACCAGCCTTCTTGTCTTCCAGCCCTCTTGCCTTTCGTTACATTGTAACAAAATCTTAACAAACCAATCCAAAAAATTAAAGTTTTCCATACAAAGTGTCGATATATAAAATGTAATTAAACAAAACTAATTTTCCTCCTTTTTCCCCTACTACTAACTAACCTACTAAACGGAACCTTAATCGGTTCCTTTTTTATTGACTGTAACAAAGTATAATAACAAAAAGGCGGCGTGGGCATTTGCCCACGCCGCCTCTCATAATCATTCCAAGCTCAAAACCTACGGAGTAGGAGGCAAAGCACCTGCACCAGCTCCTGCGCTATGAGCAAACATTGCAATCATTCCGATAATTGCAGTAAAGTATAATATCAAAGCAATTGCGCCAAGAACAATTAACGCAATGTAGATATAACCAAACCAGTCTACTCTTTCGTATAGTTCACTGCCATCTTCGTGAGTATATTGACCTAATGCTAATCTAAAGCCGTCAATAACCGCCCAAATAGCAGAGATTGGTGCAGTGATACCCAAAACTGTCAAAACTACCATTACCCAACCGCTGTTAGTTTTACCTGTGTAAAAGCGGTGAGCACCGTACATTCCAAGGAACCAACATAATGACATTGCTGCCATCCAGTTTTTTCCTTTCAATTCTTGCAATTGTGTTTCTTCCATACTAAACTCCTTTCTTTATATGTGTATTTAGATTTATTTACCTGTGAAGAATGATAAAACGCCTGTAATTCCGCCAAAAATAAACAGTACAATGATTACTGATAGAATTATGAGCGCACAACCTTGATTGTAGTTACTCAATTCTTTCCCTTGAGCATCTTTGTATTTGTTCAATGTTAAAGAAATAATATCAATAACTGTCCATAACCCAAAACATCCGCAGGTCAAAAGTTGTACCAAACCTATCAAAACATAACCTGTGTAGAATCTGTGTATACCAAAGATTCCTAAAAAGTATGCCAAAAATAATGTTACAACATAAGACCTTTGAGATTGGTCTGCCGGTGTTACCTGTTCTTGTGTTTCGTTATCCATAATTTCTCCTAAATATACAAAACTGAGTACAATTGTTAAATCATACTCAGTTCAGTGTAAACTTAAATTCTAATTATTTCATCATCCATTGACTGTAATTTATTTGCCTGTTGAGCCAAAGCCGCCTTCCCCGCGAACTGTTTCAGTCAATTGGGTAACGACTTCAATTTTAGCTTGTTCGTATTTGCTGATAACCATTTGGGCAATTCTTTCTTGAGGTTGGATGGTGTAAGCTTCATTTGAAATGTTTACAACAGGAACGCAAACCTCTCCTCTATAGTCTTCATCAATAGTTCCGACGCAGTTAATCAAAGTGATACCGTGCTTAATTGACATTCCTGAACGTGGTCTGATTTGTGCTTCGTAGCCGTGTTCAAGTTCGATTTTCAAACCTGTTGGAATTAAAGTTCTTTCTAACGGTTTTAATTCTAAAGGTTCAGATATAGCTGCGCACAAGTCCATTCCTGCAGCGCCTTCTGTTTTGTATTCCGGTAAAATTTGATTGTGTGGTAATTTTTCTATTTTTAAAACTGTCATGTCTTTTCTCCTTATTTCCCTTGATTATTTAATAGTAGAGCATGTTTTGTCTTTTGTAAATTTGTAAAGCCAAATTATTACTTTGTACAGTTTATTTTATTTGAAAAGTGTGTTAAAATCTAAGTGTTAATAAGTTTAAATAAGAGGTCGCGATGAGAAAATTTTATATAATTTCATTAGGATTATTGGTAGCAATGGGTATTGGCATCGGTTCAAACTCATTGAATGTTACAAATTCTACGGTTGCAGCACCTGTCGTTTCAGCTCCTGCTATGCCACAGGCTCAGTATAGAGACGTTAATCCGTTAGAATTGATTTCTAATCCTTACAAATATCTTAACCGTAATATCAGAATTACAGGCAAATTTGACAAGTTTTCAGCATTGGGTTTAGATTACAAGCCTGCAATGAGAGAACACGACAAATACATTTCTTTTTTAATCCAAAGACCTGATGTAAAAGACCACGACATTCCGTTGTCTGAATTGAAAATCTTTTTGAAAAAAGAAGTTGCTGAAAAACACATCGACTTGAATGCAGGTGATGAAGTCAGATTTTCAGGCAGAGTATTTTCAACGGCATTAGGTGACCCTTGGATGGATGTTGATACTTTTGAAGTAATTAACAAAGTTAAAAAAGATGTTAAAAAGTAAGATTTTTATTAAATAAGGTATGGACAAGATTATGGCAAACGACAATACAAAAACGGCAAAAAATGAGAAATTTTTAACAATTCATGGACACTTCTATCAACCACCGAGAGAAAATCCGTGGTTGGAGGCTATTGAATTGCAAGACAGTGCACTTCCTTATCACGATTGGAATGAAAGGATTTGCAAAGAGTGTTACAACCCAAACTCAGTTTCTCGTATTGTTGACAACCGTAATCGAATTTTGGACATTGTTAATAACTATGAATATATGAGTTTTAACTTTGGACCGACTTTGCTTTCTTGGTTAGAAACTTATGCTCCTTTGACTTATGAAAGAATTATCAAAGCTGATATTGAAAGTATTTCACAGCACGAGGGTCATGGTAATGCAATGGCGCAGGTTTACAACCACATAATTATGCCGCTTGCAAATAACAGAGACAAAGAAACTCAGGTAAAATGGGGTATTCGTGATTTTGAATATCGTTTTGGCAGAAAACCTGAAGGTATTTGGCTTGCAGAAACTGCTGTTGATGATGCAACTCTTAATGTTTTGGTCGATAACGGAATCAAATTCACCGTATTGTCTCCATATCAAGCTTTGAAGATGAAAAAGTCTTCTGACAAAAATTGGCAAGATGTAAGCTGGGGCAATATCGACCCTGCAAGGTCTTACAAATACACAATCAAAAGTGACCCTAAAAAATCAATTGATTTGTTCTTCTATGATGGGGCAATTTCTCGTTCTGTTGCTTTTGATGAATTATTAACCGATGGTAACAAGTTTATCAAACGTTTAAAAGAAGGGGTGTCTGAACTCAGAGACTATCCGCAATTGATAAATATTGCAACAGATGGTGAAAGTTACGGTCACCATACAAAATTTGGTGATATGGCACTTTCTTATGTGTTGAAAATTAAAGCCGAAGATGAAGGTTTCAAAATCACAAATTACGCTGAATATTTGGCAAAATACAGAAGTGATTATGAGGCTGATATCAAACAGGCATCTTCTTGGAGCTGTTTCCATGGTGTTGGCAGATGGAAAGAAGATTGCGGTTGTTCAACAGGTGGTCACCCTGGGTGGAATCAAAAATGGAGAGAGCCGTTGAGGAATGCGCTTGACTATTTGAGAGACCATTTTGCAGAGATTTTTGAGCGTGAAGGTGCAAAATATTATAACAACGATGTTTGGGAAGTTCGTAATCAGTATATCGAAGTTATACTTGATAGAAGTTATTCAAATATTAAAAAGTTCCAAAAAGAGCATTTCAAAGCTGATTTGTCAGAAGAAGACAGAATCCGCGGTATGGAGTTGTTGGAAATTCAACGTCAAGCCTTGTTGATGTACACAAGCTGCGGTTGGTTCTTCTCTGAAATTTCCGGTATTGAAACTGTTCAGATTATGAAATACGCTGCGCGTGCTATGCAATTGGCTGCCAGATTCAGTAATGAAGATTTTGAAGAGCATTTCTTGGAAATATTAGCTCAAGCAAAAAGTAATATTCAAGAGTATGGCACAGGTCGTGATATTTATGAACGGTTTGTAAGACCTTCTGTTGTTACTGCAAAACAGATTGCTTGTTTGTGGGCAATATCTTCTTTGTATCAAGATTTTGAAGAAGAGGAAGATGTTTATTGCTACACAGTAAAACAAGATGATTACCAAAGAGTTGAAAAAAGTAATTCAAACTTTGTAATCGGTCATATCGAAATCCGTTCAAAAGTTACCTTGCAAAGAGTAGACTTGATGTTCGCCCTGATGCAGTATTCAGATGGTGATTTCCACTGTGCAATAAAAGAATTTTCAAACAATGAAGAATACCAAAACTTGAAACAATCTTTGATAAAAACATTTATGCTAAAACCATTCACTGAAATTATCAGAGCTTTGGACGAAAAATTCGGTAAAGAGTATTTCACATTGAAGGATATCTTTATTGAAGAAAGAAAGAAAATTCTTCAAATCTTATTGAAAGACCAAATGGAAAAATTTGCTGATACATATAAAGATATGTATGACCAAGGCAAGGGTTCAATTTATCACATGCAAAGTTTAGGTTTGGAAATTCCGACCGAGTTTAAAATCTCTGCAGGATATGCGATGAGTCATAAGTATAATGATTTGTTGGCTCATAGTGATGGTTTTGTTGACCGTTCAATTATTCAACAAATTATGGATATCAATTTTGAATCTAAAAAGATGAATATTGAAATTGACAAAACTCCGTCAAATAATAGCTTTGCAAAGAAAATTATTATGAATTTGAATCGCTTGACTAAGAGTTTTGAAATCCAACAGGCAGATGCGATAGTTGATTTGTTTGACATAATTGAAAAATTAGACCTGCAAATTGATATTTCAGAGGCTCAAAATATTTATTATAACAAGATTTACCATAGAATCGGTGATATCATTGCAAATAATATGGAATCTCCAAAAGACAAAGATATCAAGTTTGTGAAATTGTTGCTTGAAATCGGTGTGAGATTGAATATAAATGTCGATTTTTACAAGGTTAAGTTAGATAAATTGGCATTAGCTTAAAAGATAATGATATTAAAAAGGTCAGGATATTCAAAATCCTGACCTTTTTAGTTTGTTTTAATTATAAATTTCTATTGAATAAGATTTGGAAAACTAAAGTCCGGTTCAATATGTGTTTCTGCCTTGAAAACATCTGTTGTAGGAGATTTTTCCAATCTTTCAGTAACCATTTTCTTTGAAAAATATTTGTTTAAATCATCAATACTTGATAGTTCAAGTTTAGATGGTGTTAGCACTTTTCCTTTGTTTTCTTTTGCATAAGCTTGCATTGTTTTTCCGAAAAATCCTTTATCAAATGGGTTTAAACTGTTTACTTTAAATGCCATATATATTCTCCTTCTACTTTTTTATATAAAAACCCCACAAAATATTTTTTGCGGGGCATTTATAGAAATTTTTTCAAATTTTAAGCTTTGACAGATTTGATTTCTTCTTCAACTTTTGTCAAAATTTCATCTAACTTAGATGCGTCTTTTACACCACCTTGAGCAAAGTTTGGACGACCACCGCCGTTTGCACCGGTTGCTCTTGCAATTTCGCCAACAAGTTTACCGGCATTGATACCGAGTTTAACAAAGTTGTCAGAAACTTTAACCGCAACTGTTGTTTCGCCTGCAAGGATAATTACGCTGTTGCCCAGTTTGTTAGACAAAAATTCCAAACCGATTTTAATACCGATTGGTTTAAGTCCTTCAACTTTAGAAATGAACAACTTGCCGCCTTCAATATCTTGAGCTCTTGAAATGAATGATGCAAATTTGTTTCTTGCATTTTCTTCTTCAAGTTTTTCAACATGTTTTTGAAGTTCTCTGTTTTCATCAGAAAGTTTATCAACACGTTCTACAACTTCATCGAAGTGAGATTTGAATTTTGTAGAAAGTTTGTCGATTTCTGTTGATTTAGCATTTAAGTATTCGATTGCTGCTTTTGATACAACAACTTCAATACGTCTTGTGCCTGCAGCAATTGCACTTTCTGAAATGATTTTAGCAAGTCTTAGGTCAATCAATTGACGAGCGTGAGTACCTGCACAAAATTCTTTTGAAATGCAATCAATACCGTTTGGAGTTTCTTTTTGGATGGAAACAACTCTAACGGTGTCACCGTATTTTTCGCCAAATAGAGCAGTTGCACCTGTCATTTCAGCCTCTTTGATGCCCATAACTTTTGTGTCAACTTTGTAGCCTTCACCAATCCATTTGTTCATCAAGTTTTCTGTTTTTACGATTTCTTCAGGTTTCATTGCTCTTGAGAATGTAAAGTCAAATCTCATACGGTTTTCTTCAACATAAGAACCTGCTTGTTTTACTTCTGAACCAAGAACTTTAACAAGTGCAGCTTGAAGTAAGTGAGCAGATGTGTGGTGAAGTCTGATTTCTTCTCTTCTTGGAACATCAATTGATGCTTTTACAACATCTCCGATTGTAACTTCTCCGTTTAGAACATTACATCTGTGAACATATAAGTCGTTTACTTTGAAAGTTGTTAAAACTTCGGCTTTTAGGTTTGCACTTTCTAAGTAGCCGCTATCACCGACTTGACCACCACATTCAGCGTAGAATGGAGTTTTATTTAATACGATATCAACGTATCCTTCACCCTCTACTTGAGCCAAAATTTTAGCATCTGAACATTCATTTTCGCTATATCCGATAAATTCAGTTGAGCCAACTTCTTTTTCGATTTTAGCATATTTCATATCGCCTGTTACACTGATTTTGGCAGTTGCAGCTTTTGCGCGTTCTTTTTGCTCTTGCATTGCTGCTTTAAAGCCTGCTTCATCAATTTTCAAGCCGTTTTCTTCTGCGATTTCTTTGGTTAATTCAAATGGGAAACCGAAAGTATCGTAAAGTTTGAATGCACTTTCGCCATCAATGTCTTTTTTCGTATCGATAAATTCATCAAGCATTTTGTAACCTCTGTCAAGAGTTTTTGCAAAACGTTCTTCTTCTTTTTTAATTGTATCGATAATTTTTTGTTTGTTTTTAACCAAATCAGGGTATGCTTCGCCATAGTTTTCAACAATTACGTCAACCAATTTATATAAGAATGGTAATTCCATTCCCAAAATTTTGCCGTGACGCAATGCACGTCTCAAAATCATACGCAAAACATAACTTCTTCCTTCATTTCCGGGGATAACACCGTCAGAAATCAAGAATGATACGCATCTTGCGTGGTCTGTGATAATTCTTAGAGAAACATCTGTTTTTTCAGATTTTTTATAAGGAACTCCGCTCATTTCTGATACTTTGTCCATAATTGGTTTTAATAAATCTGTTTCAAAAGTTGATGCAACTCCTTGGCATACCATAGCAATACGTTCTAAGCCCATGCCTGTATCAACGTTTTTCTTGCCTAGAGGAGATTGGTTGCCTTCTTCATCTTGGTACAATTCTGTAAATACAAGATTCCAAATTTCAACCCATCTGTCACATTCGCAAGTGTCGATACCGCAATTAGGGTCGTCACATTTGTATTGTTCGCCCAAATCGTAGTGAATTTCTGAACATGGTCCGCAAGAACCTGATGCCCCCGGAGGTCCCCAGAAGTTGTCTTTTTTACCTTTACGTTTAATTCTTTCTGCTGGAACTCCTACACTTCTCCAAATGTCGAACGCTTCATCATCTGTTTCGTAGATTGTAATCCAAAGTCTGTCTTTGTCTAATTTCAAAACTTCGGTTACAAATTCCCAAGCCCAAGGAATAATTTCTTTTTTATAGTAATCGCCAAAAGAGAAGTTCCCTAACATTTCAAAGAATGTGTGGTGGCGTGGTGTTCTACCTACGTTTTCAATATCTGAATCTTTTCCGCCTGCTCTTGCGCATTTTTGGCAAGATGTTGCTCTTGCAGGTTCATAAGGACAAGGTGTAATTCCCAAAAATATTGGCAAGAATTGCAACATGCCTGCTGTAGTCAACAATACCGTAGGGTTGTCAGGTACAAGACTTGAACTTTCTACAACTGTATGTTGACGTTTATTTTTAAAATAGTCTAAATATAATTTTCTAATTTCATTTCCGCCTAGCATAATCTGTAATTTCCTTCTTTTAATACTACTTTTTATAAGAAAATTATATCTTAAACATGCCAAGTTGTAAAAATAAAATGTGATATTTATACTATTGTGACGGAGTTTCTACCAGTTGGTACGAGTGATTGTTTGTTTGCCGTTTTTGTCATACATTTTGTCTTTGTACCAAATGCCTTGAAATTCTTTTTCAGGTCCGTACATATATTGCAAATCTTTTGAGGCAAAATAAATTGCGCTTTTCAATTGACCTTTTCTGTCATATTGCATAGATGTGTAAGGAAAATTCGGATATTCTTTTGACATTACATCTGTGTAATATAATTTGCCGTAAGCGCTATAATAAAACGCATTTGTCGGATTGTTTTTATACTGGATTGCATACATAACAAGGGTGTTTTTTTTGAAATAAAATGCACAATATTTTGCATCTTCATCTTCCGTAACCCCATTATTTGTTAAGAAATAGTGATGTTTAAAATCTCTGTCTTTAAAATATTTTGCAAATTGAGTTTTAAATTCATCTTTTGAAAAATAAATGTTGCTTGAGTTTTCGTCAAATAGAAGTTTTTTGTAATATTCGATATTTGAATCTCTTTGAGTTTGTGAAATATCAAGCCAATCAAATGAAACTTCTGCCTGAATAGGTTTTGTTTCAGAGGTTTCTGATATTGCGCTAACTTGTTGCTCCGCATCGTCAAGGCTTGTAATGTTTTCAATAGCTCTTGTCTGTTGAGGTAATAACATTACAGATAATATAAATAAAGATAATACAAGTTTTTTCATTTTCAAAACTCCTACATTTTGTTATTTAACATTTTGAACGCAAGACGTAATTTCAAAGAAAATAAGTTATCTTCTTCTTGAAATAAGTTGTTTTCATTAACAGCATATTCTTCAGGTTTGATTATTCCGTTGATTTCAAACCCTAAAAATTCGTTATTTGCTCCACGTCTTGATTTTGTTGAAATTGCATAAATAAAAGCAGCCATATCGTATTTGTCAATCAAATTGTCCCCTGTAGGTTCGCCATGCGCTGATATTTTTTTGAATGCATTTTTTATCTGAATTTTGATTTTGGTCAGATATTCAGGTTTGTTCATAACATCATATCTGCCAAATCTGTATTTTAGCATATATTTTTCATATTGCATGTAATCAAGTTTACCTGTGAGGTTGCGAGTCTCTCTTGCCATAAATAGCAAGTATGATTCTGCAAGTGATTGAATCTCTTCTTTAAATGTTGTATCTAATTCTTTTATCTCATCAGGTGTTTTATTTGGCTTTGATGCAAGTTTTCTCCACGAATCAGGAACAACATCAAATGGTTCGGCTTTTGGGTTGGTTATTCCGCTTTGAACAACCATGTCGTTAATAATAAGGGCAAAAGCCTCTCCGAGTTCGACATTACCGCCGGACAATTCCTTCAATATTGAAGTTCTTTGAGTATTTTGCCCAAAATTTTGCATTATATTTTATAATCCTAATTAACTAATATCCCAACGTCCGCAAGTTCCGCCCCAACGAGCGATAATGTTGCCTTTGACGTCTTTAATTTTTTCAACGTGTTGAACTTCATTTACACCTTCAACAATTGTAATGACTTCACAGTTGTTAGAACATCCTGTGCATCCGCAAGTAATAGATGAGAAGTGCATTTCAGCAACATTCCAACCTTTGAATTTTGTTGGAGTTTCGGTGTATTGGTGATTTTCCATTGCAAGTAATGCTGCACCGATTGCCCCCATTGTTTGGTGGTTTTCAGGAACAACGATTTTTGTGTTCAAAGCTTCTTCAAAAGCTTTAACCATGCCTGTATTTGTTGCTACACCACCTTGGAAAGATACTGTCGGTAAAAGTTCTTTACCCAAAGCCAAGTTACTTAAATAGTTTCTAACCAAAGCTTGGCAAAGACCGTATAACAAATCTTCTACAGGGTAGCCTAATTGTTGTTTGTGGATAAGGTCACTTTCTGCAAATACACCGCATCTTCCTGCGATTCTTGCAGGGTTAGTAGAGCGAAGTGCAGTTTCACCAAATTCTTCAATCGGAACATTTAATCTTTGTGCTTGGTGGTCTAAGAAACTTCCTGTACCTGCTGCACAAACGGTATTCATCGCAAAGTCTGTAACGATACCATCACGCAAGATGATAATTTTACTGTCTTGTCCGCCGATTTCAAGAATTGTTTGAACTCCCGGAATGTTTGTACTTGCAGCAACGGCATGGGCTGTGATTTCGTTTTTAACAACATCAGCACCAACTAAAGAACCTGCAAGAGCACGTCCTGACCCTGTTGTCCCAACGCCTTTTACATCGTATTCCGTAATTCTTTTTTCGTATAATCTGTTCAAACCTGTTTGAACTGCCATAACAGGTTTGCCTGCAGTTTTAAGCATTACGCTGTCAACATATTTGCCTGTCTCATCAACAAGAGCTAATTTTGTTGTAACTGAACCTACGTCTATCCCTAAATATACTGTTAAACTCATTTTTTCTTCCTTTACTATAACAGTATTATGATAGCACGAACATTCTTGTTTTTGGCAAATTTTTAAAAATATTTGTTTACACTATTAACTTAGTGCATAATGTCATTTTTGTTCAGTTCGCCGATGTAGTTTATTGGAGTTTCGTTTGGCATTTTTTCTAAGCAATCGGAGAGCATTTCTTCAATTTTAGAAATCTTGAAAGAATCGCTCATTGTTTTAATTTTGCTGATTATATCAAATGAAATATTTTGTCTTAAAGCTGCTTCCATTATGTAATATCCTCCACCGAAATTTTGATTTAGCTATACCTTACATATACCCATTTTTTAATTAATCATAACATTGTTTTAAGATATGTAACGGAGGTGGGGGAAGAAGGTTTATGTTTGTGGGATAACCCGCCCACCCTACTTAACTGTCATCCTGAACTGCGGATTTTGGCAAGTGCGCCGTGTGAACGAAGTGAACCCAGCACGTCTTGGCGAGAGCTGCGTTGAGCCGGTCGAGCCGCCAATAATCCAAGA
>CABUXT010000033.1 GCA_902495705.1 uncultured cyanobacterium | reverse complement strand
GTGAGGCTCAAAAATCTAGCTTGTGATGCGCTCATACCCATAGTGCGATTCCGTGTCCTTTCGTAACTTGTTCCATTACTATCCATGTCGGCAAAAGTTGAGTATTTCTTTAGTTTTTTGATGTTCTTTGTTACATTTTGTAATATTTACATTTCTAAAAATGCCATTATAATAAATATATTGAGGTTGGTGAAGATGATTAATAAAAAAGATGCGAGATACTATTGCGAAGAAGGTGTTAAAAGGTATAAAAAAGGTTCAAAATCTGCATTAAAATCTTTGCAAAAAGCGCTTGCACTTGCTCTAAATGACCCTTCAACGCCAAATGAACTTTTAGATGATATTTATGTTGGTTGCTATTGTTGTTATGGCAAATTGTATAAAGATTACGAAAAAACTCTTTTTTATTTGAATAAACATCTTGACCATGCATCGGAAAATGAAGAAATTCGGAAAGCAAAAGAATTTCGTGCCGAAATTAAAGCCAATCCTGACAAATTTGATGAGCAAACTTTATTAAAACGCGCTAATCAAATCCGCATTATGCATGAGTCGGATGCAAATGGTATATTGTTGTATATTAAATGTTTAATCCTATTTGATAATCCAAAATGTGATGAAATTTTTTATATCGTAGCTCAAAATTATGAATCATATGTTAATACAGCAGCAGAAAGAAATATCAAACAAGCAATTGCCTTAAACCCCAATAGACAAGAATACTACGACCTATATTTCAGTATAATGTTGCATATTTTGGCTGATGAATACGGTGAAAAAACATTCTCTAAAACTGTAAGAAAATACAACAAAACAATAAAAGATGTCATAAATAAATCTATCAAGATAAAACCGACTGCGCAGGCTTATCTCAATTTTTATTATTATTACAACCTTGTGAGAGATGCTAAATCTGCTCTAAAATCGCTAGATAAGGCGATTGAACTTGACCCTGAAAATGCTTTTATGTATGAATATCGTGCCCAATTGAAAAGTGAAAATAATGATATAAATGGCGCAATGAAAGATTATGAAAGCGCTTTGGCGATTTGTCCTTTTGAGAAAGATGATTATTCAGAAATTGCAAATTTGTATTATAAAAAATTTGGCAAAGAAAAAGTTTATGAATATTTTGAAGAAAAAATCCAACAATTTTCATCAGAAAAAGACCTATATTTAGAACTATTGACAATGAAAGCCTATTATGAAAAAGAATATGGTGACTATGACTTGTGTCTTGTGGATTGTGATAGAGTAATAAATTTATCACAGTTTACTCCGTATGAAAAGCGTAATATTTACCCAATAAAATCAACATGTTTATATAGAAAAAATGATGTAGAAAATGCACTCAAATCGTTAGATATTGCTATCGAACTTGAACAATCTTTGGTGTCTAATTATATGGACAAAGGTAAAATTTTGGAAGAACGGAAGAAATATGAAGAGGCACTTGACTGTTATAAAAAAGCTGAAGAAATTTCATTAAAAGAAGATGGCTACCTCCCAAGTTATTTATGTACCACAATTGGCTATTGCTATGAACGTCTAAACAAACCTTTTGAGGCACTAAAATATTATAACAACGCGATTAAAAAGGGGCTTGATTCTTGGTATCCATATATAAATAAAATTGGAACATTAATCACTTTAGGGAAATATAAATTTGCACTAAAGTGGGCTGAAAGAGCTGAAAAATTATTCAAAAATGAACTAGACAATAGTTTTTATGGTAATAAAGGGTTGGTTTGTTACCATTTGAAAGATTATAAAAATGCTGTAAAAAATTTTAAAAAATATCCGCAATGGGGTTCTGGGCAAATTTTAACTGCATATATTGATTTTTTACAAGGGAATAGTAAATCTGCGCTGAAAAAGTTGGCGAAATTTGAACCAAAAACTTTAGCTGAAATGGATTATAAACTTCGTTTTATGGCGGTGATTTATTATAAAATCAAGGAATATGACAAGGCTTTAAAATATATTGATGGAACCAAAGATAAAAATTGTTTTTATTATTATATAAAATCATGTATATTCAAAAAACTTGGTGATAGCGAAAACGCACAAGATTGTTTGAAAATGGCAGAATCTACATTGGAAAAAGAAACAATGGATGAGATGATACGGATTATTGAAGATGATTGCCAAATAAAATTTGACTAAATAAAAATAAAATTCTATGACTTGAAAAAAAGATAAAATGCGATTATAATACGTATTACAGTACATTAACAACACCAATTATAAACATTTTATAATTCATGGGGACGTTTTGGATTTGACAGGATGTTTGGTGAAAATAGGTTGCGTGTCCGAGCGCTGTTCTCGGTTATCAACGAGCAAAACAAATTAAATGCTAAAAATAATGTAATCGAAGCTGATTTCTCTAGAGCTTACGCTTTAGCTGCTTAATCGCTCGACGAATAGCTACTCATAGAGTCCAGCTTGCCGACTTTATGGGTCCATTATGCAAGACGCAGTGCAGTGATTGGCAGTAGCTGTATCAAGATAACTGTCAAGGGTTTAGAGTTTCCCTCAAATAAAACCTAGGCTTGACTTGTCAGGTTCTGATATTTTCCTGAGTTGAGCGAGAAAATTAATATCTACACATGTAGAGGCTTATTTTTATCCATTTTGGACGTGGGTTCGACTCCCACCGTCTCCAGTATTATTTTATTAATTTGATGAATTTATGGGAGTCAAACCCACCAAGCTCTGCTTGGAAGGGTTCTTACCTCTCAGAAAACGTGACATTTGTCTTGACAGGCTCGCATTTAACGGCAATTCCAAGTTTTACTGCTATGCTAACTGCATATTGTAAAACTTTCCAGCCTCAGCTCACCTGTCGCTAGTCACCTTTTCTTCGGCAGAGTCACCGTCTCCAGTTTTATGTATTAGGAATACTTATGTTTTCAAAAAAGGAATTGAAAGAGTTAAGCCACATTTGTGCATATTGCGGTAGGGCACTTCGTGATAAAGATAAAACACTTGAGCATATTTTACCTCAAAGTGCAGGCGGAAAAACCATTGAAGGTAATATTGTAATTTGTTGCGAAAAATGTAATAACAAAAAAGGTAATATGGATATAAATTCGTTTTTGGCAAGTAGTGAAGCCAGATTATGGCATTTTCAAAATTATCTTAATTTAATTGATATTCAACGTGGTAATGAAGATTATTCTCAAGCAGTTTTAGAGAATATAAATAATGATTTATATGTCAAAGAATACAAATCAATGCGTGATGCGCGTCTTTGTGAGGAGCAAAATGTCGAATACAATATTTATGGAACTGACGTAAATTTTAAACTAAATGAAACTCAAGTCAAGATTTTAGATTATTACATTGATAATCCGAATTTTGTAAATCATAAAGAGCTTGCCAGAAAATTAAAAATTAGTAATGGTGAACTTTTAAGGCACATTATTCAGATAAATAATCTTACTGGTATTTTTATTTTGAAAAAAGTTAGTCAAAATGGAATTAAAATGAATGAATTATTTTCAAAATACCTGAATATAGATAAAATTTCTCTATAACAAAGGTGTTAAATAATTTATTTAACACCTTTGTTTATACTTTTTCGTTATCTTCTTTTTTCTATGCTTCTTTGTGTCTTTTGAACAGGAACAGGAGTGGGATTAGCAAGAAACAAAGCAGACCGAAGATTCGGAATGAATCCATAAATGCCCACAAGTTTGCTTGTTTTAGTAATGTTCCGTATTGAGAATATTGTGCCATGTGTTGGGCAACAGAAATATGTGTATACTGAGCCAACGCTGCAGTTGTGGTTTGGACACGTTCAACAAATGCCGGATTCAAGTCGCTCAATTTGCCAACCATCATATATTGGTGCATTTGAGCAAATCTTGTCAACATCGTTGCAACCAGTGATGTTCCGACCGCACTACCAATATTTTTGAACAAGTTTTGCAATCCGCTGGCATTTGTCATTTGGTCATTATGCAAAGTTTCCATTGACAGGTTGATAATTGGAATCATAGATAAGCCCATACCCATACCCATAATATAGTTTGGAATCATAATATTTATGCTCGCGATTTGCAAGTTCAAAAATCCAAATACCAAGCCTGCGCTACCAAGCAGTGTCAACCCCACGCAAACCAAAATTCTTTTATCCACTTTATCCGCAATAAGTGCACAAATAACCATCGCGGTCATACTGCCTAATCCTCTTGGCATCATTGAATATCCGCTTAAAAATGCGGTATAGCCCATCATACTTTGCAAAAATTGAGGCAAAATCGCAAGTGATGCGTACAATACAGCCTGCATTACAACCTGAATAAATGTACCGATGATAAAGTTTCTATCTTTGAAGACGGTCAAGTCAACAAGGGTATTTTTTCTGAAAATTTGTGATAAGAAAAATAAAATCCCTGAAACACAAGATACGCCAAATATCCAGCGAATCCAAGTCGCATTGAACCAATCGGCATTATTACCTTTATCAAAGAATACCTGCAAGCATAGCAACCACATTGTCAGAAAGAAAAAGCCCAAACCATCGATTTTGACACCTTTTTGACGGTGAGAATACGGTGGGTTATAAAGCATTTTGCTTGCCAAGATTGCAGCCAAGCATCCAAACGGTACGTTGATAAAGAAAATCCACGGCCAAGACCAGTTATCTGTAATCCAACCACCTAAAACAGGTCCGACAATAGGGGCGATAATTACACCCATACCAAATACAGACATTGCCGTACCACGTTTTTCTTTAGGGAAACTTTCCATCATCAAAGCTTGAGATATCGGAACGATACCGCCACCGCCTGCACCTTGCAATACTCTGAATACAACCATTTCGCCAAGATTTCTTGCCATACCGCAAAGAAGTGACGCGATAGTGAATATCATAATACTAATGATATAGAAATTTTTTCTACCAAGTAATTTACTAAAAAAGTCAACTGATGGAATAATAATACCACTGGCGATTAAGTAACTTGTTAAAATCCACATACTTTCATCACGAGTAGCCGAAAAACTTCCTGCCATGTGCGGTAATGCTACGTTTGCAATAGTACCATCAATTACATATATAAAAACCGCTAACAATGTCGGTACTGCCGAAATCCAAGGATTGGCAGGCAAATATTTATTTTCTTCATCGTCAGCTTGTGCAACTTTATTTTCTAATTCTGACATAAATTCCCCTATAAAAAGGAAAAGGAAATAAGTTCATTAATATATATAGAACCTGTTTCCTTTTTCCTCTTAAATTTTTATCCTTTATTTAACTTTTACTTTTGGTACAACTGACATCCCAGGAACAATGTTGTATTCACTTGGGTCAATTTGTTCTGTGAATACGATTTTTACAGGTATTCTTTGTACGATTTTTACGAATGAACCAACTGCGTTTTCAGGAGGGAACAAGCTTGATTTTGCGCCTGATGCTCTTTGGATAGAGTCAATTTTACCTTTGAAAACTTTGTTTGGATAAGTGTCGATTTTGATATCAACAGCTTGACCCGGTTTCATACCTCTCAATTGGTTTTCTTTGAAGTTAGCTACAACCCAAACATTTTCAGGAACCAATGTGAATAGAGGTGAACCTGCTGTTACATACATACCTTTTTCAACTCTTCTTGATGAAACTGTTCCTGATTGAGGAGCATAGATTTTTGTATAAGATAAATCTAATGCAGCTTTATCTTTTGCAGCTTTTGCGGTTCTCAAGTTTGCATCTGCAACGGTTTTTCCGCTTTTATCTGAGAATAATGCTTGGTTTGCTTGTGTTAAGCCTGCTTGAGCGTTATCATAGTTTACCTTTGCGGAATCGTAAGTTTGTTTAGAAACAGCGCCTTGTTCATAAAGGTTTCTGTATCTGTCTAAATCTTTTTTAGCTAATTTAATATTAGATTCTGCAGCAGCTTGATTTGCTTTAGCGTTTTGTTGGTCTAATTTGATTTTTTCAAAACTTGAATCAGCTTGTTCTAACTTGATTTTGTAATCAGCATCATCAATAATTGCAACCAAATCACCTTCTTTTACGTGTTGGTTATCTGTTACAAATACGTCTTCGATTTGACCTGATACACGAGGAGCAACATTTACTGTAGTTGTTTCAACATACGCGTCATCTGTTGATTCATATTGCATTTCATTATGAATGTAAACACCTGCCAAAACCAAAACTGCCACAACAACAATACCTGTTACGGTTCTTTTAATTCCTTTTGGTTTTTCTTTTTTAGGTTGTTCAACATTTTGTTCTTCTTTAATTTGTTCTTCCATATTCAATAACCTCTTTTATATTTTCATTTCTACTTCTTGTTCTAAGCCTTCTCTAAATCTTTTTACAGATTCCATAAGTTCAAATTTGTCTTCTTCTGAGAGAACTTTAGGCAATTTCTCTATATATTCGCGCAAAACTTTAGAAACTTTTGCGATAATTTCTCTGCCTTCAGGTGTCAATCTCATTTTTCGGACTAATCTGTTATTCTTTGTATCGACAAATCTTTCGATATAACCTTTTTCTTCCAAAGAATTCAAAATTCTGCCTGTGTTTGCTCTATCCTTCAAAATCAATTTTGCCAATTCTCGTTGGCACATTCCATCGTTAAGACTGATTGTATCCATTGCAGTAAATTCATCCATAGATACAGGCATGTCTAATTTTTGGAAAATTTGCGAACCTAAATATCTGCAATACCTTGCGGTTTGCTCCAATTGATAATAGATAGATTCAATATAATGTTCACAGTTATACATATAATTTAGATTTTTCTTTATGTTGTAAAAATAATGTGTTGCATTTGCAACAATATTATGTTATCATACTGATATACAAAATGCAAGTATATTTTTTAAGAGGAAATAAAACGTTGAAAAAGAGTATTATATCACTATTATTGGCTAGTTTTATATTAACCGAAATTACCCCTGCGGCATGCTTTGCCATAGGCAATAAAAATCAATCTAACGAACCGAAAAAAGTATCTATCACAAAAACTCACAAACAAAGAGAAAAAAGTGATGAGTTTAAATATGAATATATTAATTATAATTGGTGGAAAAATTTTAACGATGATATCTTGAACGGATATATTGATAAAGCTATCAAAAATAACTACGATTTGAAAATGGCAACAAATACAGTTGATGAATATTATCAGGCTGTAAAAATTCAATTCGCAAACGAACTACCGATGGCTGGTGTCGGATTTGGTCCCGGATATTCAAAAATGCCTGGGAATAGCAGTGCGGATTGGGCTTTTGCAATGCCTGCATTTGCAAGTTATGAAGTTGACCTTTTCTTAAAAAATCATGACAAAACTAATGCTTCAAAAAAACAGTATGAAGCAACATTGCAAGATGAAAGAGCAGCTTATATTTCAATTGCATCAGCTGTTGGTACAACATATTTGAATATCATCAAACTTGATAAAATGATTGAACTTCAAGAAGAAATCGTAAAAGACAGAAAAACGATTTACAATTTGATGCTTGCAAGAAATAAAGAAGGTTTAACTTCAACTGCTGATACCGTAAAAGCAAACAAAGCTTATATTGCAGGTAATACAGATTTGACAGAATACAAAAAACAAAGAACAAAATTGTTAAACCAACTTTGTGTTTTGATTGGCGAAAATCCAAACAATGCGGATAAAATCACAAGAACATCATTTGAACAATTAAATTATTCAGGTGTAATTCCTACAGAAATTTCATCTGATGTAATTACAAACAGACCGGATTATTTGAAGGCTGAAAAAAATGTTGAAAAAGCAGGTATTGACGTAAAAGTTGCTAAGAAAGAATTTTTACCGACTATCAATATTGGCGCAGTTGCAATGTTTTTATCAGGTGATATCGGCAGTCTTTGGAGTACGAAAAACGCTCTTGCTGCACTTGGCGGTGGTCTTGGTTTACCGTTATTTACAGGTGGACGAAGAGTTGCAAACTTGAAGATGAAAAAAGTTGAATATGAAAGAGTTTTGAACAATTATTACAAAACAAATTTGACAGCCATTCAAGAAATCAACGATGCAATGGTTTCAATCAAACTTGATGAAGAAAAATATCAAGATACTAAAAAACAAGCGAAATTGGAAAGAGAAGACTTTGGCTATAGCACAGACAAATTCAATCAAGGTACAATTTCAAAACTAGACTTGACTCAAGTGAAAGAAAATGTATTGTTCACAGATAAGCAAGTCGTAAATGATAAAATCAACTGCTTGGTAAATTATATAGGATTATATAAGGCAACAGGCAGCCAATTATAAACTATAACATACTAACTTAAAATCTTAATCATATTTTTACTTACTAAACCGGTATTTCACAATACCGGCTTCTTTTTTGTGGTTTATTTTCACGTCATGATTTTTTTACTTAACAGTCATTCCGAATAGCACAACGAAGTAAATCATGTCATTCCGAACTTGTTTCGGAATCCTTTTAATAATCAAGATTTATCAATAGTAACATTTGCTAAATTATTAATTTGAAAAGATGCTGAAACAAGTTCAGCATGATGCTTGTTCCCTCGCCCCTTGAGGGAGAGGGGTAGGGAGAGGGGTGTCCAGTTAGAGGCTCCAAAACGCTTTCTTAATGACACCTGTTTCTCCCTATGCCCTCCACACTCTACAAAAAACATCATGTTTGGCGTATTAATATAAATACCGAACATCAAAGGAGATTTCTATGAAGATAGACAAATTCAAAGTCGAAGAATGGTTTAATAAGTATGAAAAAGACGCGGTGTATGATTTGGCTGACACTTGCGTGGAATCTCTTTCGATTGATGAACTACTTGAAATCACTGGTGATAGAGAAAAACATTTGGCTGAAATTTTTTCTCAAAAGCTCAATTATGGTGTAATTCATGGTTCTGAGAGGTTGAAACAGGCGATTTCAACAATGTACACAAACCAAACACCTGATAATATAACGATAACTCACGGTGCAATTGGTGCAAATCACCTTGTTATGTTATCTTTTGTCGAACCGAAGGACAAGGTTGTATCAATTGTTCCGACCTATCAACAGCATTACTCAATCCCAAAATCGTTTGGCGCGGATGTAAAAATGTTTTTCTTGAAAGAAGAAAATAATTGGCTACCTGATTTGGATGAGCTTGAAAAAGTTGTTGGTACGGATACAAAAATGATTTGTTTAAATAACCCCAATAATCCGACTGGGGCGGTTATTCCTGATGAAATGTTATATAAAATCGTTGAAATTGCAAAAAAATCAAACGCTTATATTCTTTGTGATGAGGTTTATCGCGGTTTGAACCACGATGGCAATCCTTTTTCAGTTTCAATTGCGGATATTTACGACAAAGGAATTTCTACATCAAGTATGTCAAAAGTCTTTTCTTTGTCAGGTTTGCGCCTTGGCTGGATTTCGGCTGACAGAAAAATTGTTGATGTAATCAATCATCAAAGAGAGTACAACACAATCAGTGTTGGGATTTTGGACGATTATTTTGCAAGTTTGGCTGTTGAAAATAAAGATAAAATTATTAAACGCAATTTGGATAAAATTGCTATCGGTAAAAAAATCTTAACCGATTGGGCAAAATCAGAGCCAAGAGTACATTTGATTGAGCCAAAAGGCGGAACAACCGCATTTGTGCGATATGATGCGCCATTGTCTTCAGTTGAACTTTGTGCCAAATTGCAGGATGAAACAGGGGTGATGATTCTCCCAGGGGAAACTTTGGAGATGGATAGATATTTGCGTATCGGGTATGGTAACAATTTTGAACAATTACGCAAAGCCCTTGAAATTTTTTCAAATTGGCTTTGAGGTTGTGGATGGGATGACAGTTAAATTTTTAAAAAAGTCATGTCATTACGAGGAGCAATGTTTAACAAATATAACAGTAGACTCTACAGCGCGACGTGGTAATCCACTACAAGGCTTGCAGGGGATTACTACGTCACTAAATACTGAGCAAAAAGGTCTATGTCATTCCGAACTTGTTTCGGAATCTTTTTAATAATCAGGATTTATCAATAGTGTCATTTGTTAAATTGTAAAATGGAAAAGACCCTGAAACAAGTTCAGGGTGACAAATAGTGAGAGGGTTTGGACAACAGGTGTATTAAATATGTTACAAAATGTAAATGCGTAGCCAAAGAGCTGAAAAAGCCCCATAGAAGCCCTTAATGGTTATGTTAGATTAGGTTAGGACAACTTGTCTGATAAAATGGTATAATCAG
The DNA here is from genome assembly GCA_902495705.1 of uncultured cyanobacterium. GTDB lineage: Bacteria > Cyanobacteriota > Vampirovibrionia > Gastranaerophilales > Gastranaerophilaceae > Zag111. The sequence continues at coordinate 11,519 of CABUXT010000033.1, read as the reverse complement.
TTGGTATTAGTTTATTAAATGAGGTAAATATGCAACAATTCAATGCAAATCAGGTTCAACAAGAAGAAAAGCCAAAACATAATATTTTTTCTAACGAAAATTATGGTATAGGCAGGTTAGAATTTTTAGGGTGTAATATTTTAATTTATATTATGGTTCTGTGTGTTGTATGCGCGTTGGCGTTTATTGCAGCCCTTATCGGAGTTGACAGAATAACAATAAAGATTTTTGGACTTGGGCTTGGCGCAATTTTATTAATTTATTTGTATACTCTGACTTATGCCCACAGATTGTATCATATTGGTTGGACAGATGAAATTAACTCAAAAACAATTGCACTTATGTTAGTGTTTGTTGGTATCGGAGGTTCTTGTATTCCGATTGTTAATATATTTGCAAGTTTATTTTTGATTATTTTGACCTTAGTTTTACTTATTGTTCCGGGGGACAATGAGTAGGGAAATTCACCACAATAATCGGATAATCTCTTGCAAAATGGGCGATTATTTTTTAAAATGATTTACAAAGTCAAAGAGTCCAAAGGAGTTGGGGTATGCAAGAAATTAAATGTCCAAAATGCGGTGAAGTTTTCCAAGTGGATGAGTCAGGATATGCTGCCATTGTAAAGCAAGTTCGTGACAAAGAGTTTGAAAAAGAGGTAGATGCGCGCGAATCTCAATTTGCGTCAGAAAAAGAAACTGCAATTATGCTTGCAAAAGCCGAAAGCGAAAAACAGTTTAATGAAACCCTTTCTCAAAAAGATATATTGATTTCTCAACTACAATCTAAGCTTGAGGCACAAGATAGTGCGCAAAAACTTGCCGTAAGTGATATGGCGGCAGAAAAAGATAAAGAACTTGCGCAAAAAGATACCCAAATTGCTCAATTAAAGGCTCAAATTGACTCTTGCGAAAAGGACAAGGAGCTTGCCGTAAATAAAATTGTGGGCGAAAAGGACAAAGAACTTGCAGAAAAAGAAAAACATATTGTAAAGCTTTCAGGACAAATTGAGACAAGCGAAAAAGAAAGTCAGTTAAAAGAACAATCATTAAAAGACCAGTATGAAGAGCGATTAAAGCTAAAAGACGAAGAAATCGCGCATTACAAGGATTTTAAATCAAGATTATCTACTAAAATGATTGGGGAAAGTCTTGAACAACATTGCGAAATTGAGTTTAACAAATTGCGCTCAACAGGATTTCAAAACGCATATTTTGAAAAAGATAATGACGCGAAAACAGGCAGTAAAGGGGATTACATATATAAAGACTATGACCCTGATGGTGTTGAAATTGTTTCTGTAATGTTTGAAATGAAAAACGAAATGGAAACAACTTCTACCAAGAAAAAGAATGAGGATTTTTTGAAGGAACTTGACAAAGACCGTCGCGAAAAGGATTGTGAATACGCGGTTTTGGTTTCGCTCCTTGAACCTGATAACGAATTGTATAATTCAGGAATTGTGGATATGTCACATCGTTTTCCTAAAATGTATGTTATCCGTCCGCAGTTTTTCATTCCGATGATTACGTTGTTGCGCAATGCTGCGATGAATGCTCTTCAATATAAGCAAGAACTTGCTGTTATCAAAAATCAAAATATTGATATTTCTCATTTTGAAGAAGATATGAATGAGTTCAAAGACAAGTTTTCAAGGAATTTCAGACTTGCCAGTGAAAAATTCCAAAAGGCGATTGAAGAAATTGACAAAACAATTGACCACCTTCAAAAAACAAAAGATGCATTGCTATCTTCAGAAAATAATTTGCGCTTAGCAAATAACAAGGCGGAAGATTTGAGTATCAAACGTCTTGTAAAAAACAATCCGACAATGGCTGCAAAATTTGCTGAACTGGAAGATAAAAAGAATATCTAAATACTGCTTTGTAAAGACTTTTCCCAAGTATATGCACTTGAAATGCTTTCATCTAGTGTATGTTGAGGTTTCCAGTTTAAATTTTCTTTTGCCTTGTTATTATCTGCAACAAGACTTGCAGGGTCTCCTGCTCTACGAGGTTTGATTTCAACCGGAATTGTTTTTCCGGCAACTTTTTCACAAGCTGAAAAAACTTCTTTAACCGTATTTCCGTCATTTGTTCCAAGATTGAAATAGTTTGTTAAGCCCCCATTATCCAAATATTTAAGTGCTAAAAGATGAGCCTGAGCCAAATCTTCAACATTGATATAATCCCTTACGCAAGTTCCGTCTTTTGTATCATAATCATCCCCAAACATTTGGAAGGTTTTGCCATTATTAAATGTTGATTTTAAAATATTTGGAATAAGGTGCGTTTCAGGGTCGTGCCATTCACCAATTCGACTTTTAGAATCAGCTCCTGCAACGTTAAAATATCTCAATCTTACTGACTTTAAGGCATAAGCCTTATCGTAATCATCCATAATTTTTTCAATCATTAATTTGGTTTGACCATACGGATTGATTGGGTTTTGTGGATGCTTTTCATCTATCGGAATATAAACAGGTTCGCCATAAGTTGCCGCAGTTGAAGAAAATACAATCTTTTTTACGTTATTTTCAAGCATTGCTCTTAAAAGATTAATTGTTCCATAAACGTTGTTGATGTAATATTTTTGAGGATTAACAACAGATTCTCCAACTTGAGAAAAAGCCGCAAAGTGTACAACTTTTTCAATATTATAGTGTTTGAACACAGAATTTATATTATCAAAATTAGTCAAATCACCTTTTTGAAATTCAACGTGTCCGTATTTTTTCAAAGTTTCAACGGTTTCAATATGTCCTGTTGATAGGTTGTCAAAAATTACAACATCATTATTTTGTTCTAATAATGCCATTACACAATGACTTCCGATATATCCTGCTCCACCTGTTACTAATATCATTGTCTGCTCCTTTTTATTTACACAAACAGATTTGTTACTTTAAATTTAGAAACATCAATAAGTCCTTTGTCGGTGATTTTGATTTCAGGAATTACTGACAATGACAAAAATGCCATACTCATGAATGGGTCATTGATTTTGCAACCTATATCAGCGGCGGTTTGTTCAAGTTCTTGCAATTTTGCCATAACTTCTTCGGCTGGTTTATTTGAAATCAGACCGGCAATCGGAAGTTCCAGTTGAGACAATGTTTTTCCGTTTTCTACAATGATTTTGCCACCTTGAGATTTAACAAGCTGGTTTGCCGCATAATACATATCTTCATCATTTGTACCGATAATAATCATGTTGTGGCTGTCGTGCGCAATTGTTGAGGCGATTGCACCTGATTTTAACCCAAAACCTTTGACAAATCCGAGTCCGATATTACCTGTTGCTTTGTGACGTTCGATTACTGCAATTTTTAAAATATCGTTAGTTGTGTCAGAAACAGCGTAGCCGTTTTCGTTTTTCACTTCTTCTATTGACAATTTTGTAATCAATTGTTTTGGAATAACATTAATTACTTTGATTTTATTTTTGTTTTTCGGAATTTTTATTTGAAAATCTTTTTTCTTCAACGGTTTGATGTTTACAGAACCTCTCAATTCAGGCGGTTTAAATTCTGTCATATCAATTGTCATCTTACCGTTTTGAGCAACGAGTTTTCCTTTTTTGAATACCATTTTAGGGTCAAAAGTTTTCAAATCATCAAATACCAAGATATCTGCATTGTACCCCGGAGCGATTGCACCTGTGTTTGGAATTTTGAAGTATTCTGCCGTGTTAAGGCTTGCCATTTGGATTGCCTTAATTGGGTCAACACCTAATTCTACAGATTTTTTAACCATACCTGAAATATGTTTTTTCAAGTGTTTAGGGTGTCTGTCATCTGTTACAAAGATACATTTTCTTGTATTGTATTTTTTTAGTACAGGAATTAATGGTTCTAAATCCCTAGCACCTGTTGCCTCACGAATCATTATATACATTCCGAGTCTTATTTTTTCAATTGCTTCATCAGGGTTTGTACATTCGTGGTCAGATGCTACACCTGATGCTACATAAGCGTTTAGGTCTTTGCCGGATAGGCTTGGTGCGTGTCCGTCCACTCTTTTGTGTTTTTCTAAGCCGAGTGCAATTTTGCTCAAAACTTCTTTATCGCAATTTACAACCCCTGGGAAATTCATCATTTCTGCAATTCCAAGAACCCAAGGCGCATCAATTAAAAGAGCCAAATCATAACAATTTAAGTCAACCCCTGAAGTTTCAAGTTTTGTTGCAGGTACGCAAGATGGCAACATAATGAACACATCAAGCGGTAGGTCTTTTGTCGCCTCTCTGATAAAACTTATCCCCTGCAAACCCATTACGTTTGCAATTTCATGTGGGTCTGCAACAACGGTTGTTGTACCTGATGGTATAACCAGTTTGGCAAATTCGGATGGCAATAACATCCCGCTTTCTAAATGAACGTGACCGTCAATGAATGATGGTGAAACGTAAGCACCTTTTAAGTCAATCTCTTTTTTGCCTTTGTAACCTTTAGAAATTCCTGCGATTTTGCCGTCTGTGATTGCAATATCTGTTTCATAAATTTCTTCAGATAGTACATTGATTAGTTTTGCATTTTTCAAAACTAAATCGGCAGGAGTTTTGCTTGAACTTACTTTTATAATTTTTTCAATATCTGTCATAATTTGCTTTCTCTTTTTCTTTTAGGGTTTATATATGATATTAATCTTTTTGGCAAAATATGTCAAATATTTTTGATAAATTTTATTTCTTTATTGGTGGCATATCAAGATAACTTCTTGCCTCAGCGTCAACAAAATCATTTACCTTTTGGACAAAATATTTTTGTCTTTCGCTGGTTTCAGGCTTGTTGGCAATTTTTCTTGTTAATTTTGCCATAAATGAATATAGTGCAAGCACTTTGTCATTAGTCAGCATGATATCTTTGCCGTTGATTTTGAACTGCGCATTTGTGGCATCAACAATATCATCTTTGACTTCAAAACCTTTTGCTTGGAGTTCTACATGATTTGGTGCTTTAGAATTTAGGCAATATAGTGCGTAATCTCCGCCGGAGCGTTTTATTGCTCCATAAAAATCGCCAACATCATCACCTTGAGCGTCTTTTGTCAAATCACAGTGGATATGGATTTCGGAATGTAGTTTCTCCCCTTGTTTGATTTCGTTGTCATAAGAGAGATAACTGCCAAATTTTTTAAACGATTTTTGATATATTTTTATATTTTTTATTCCGGTAAATGATACGTCCATATCATCTATAAATCTTGGCAAAATATTTTTTGCTATTAAGTTTTTAAAATGTCTTTCAAGTCATTTTCAGGTGTTGAAATTGGTTGAATGTTGAATTTTTCAACAAGAATGTTCAAAACATTTTGCGAAACAAATGCAGGAAGTGTCGGACCAAGTTTTATATTTTTGATTCCTAAATATAAAAGTGTCAGCAAAATACAAACGGCTTTTTGCTCATACCAAGATAAGACAAAAGATAGCGGAAGTTCGTTGACTGAACAATTGAAGGCTTTTGCAAGTTCTGTTGCCACTTTGATTGCCGAATATGCATCGTTGCATTGTCCCATATCAAGCAGGCGCGGTATACCGTCAATTTCGCCCAAATCCATATCGTTGAACCTGTATTTGCCGCAAGCAAGTGTCAAAACAAGGGTGTTTTTTGGAGTCTGTTCGACAAATTTTGTATAATAATTTCTGCCGACTTTTGCGCCGTCACATCCTCCGACAAGGAAAATATGTTTAATTTTTCCTGATTTTATTGCGTCGATTACCTTGTCTGCGATACTTAATACCGTATGGTGTCCAAATCCTACGGTCAAAAGGTCTCCTCCATTTATTCCCGTAAGGTGTTGGTCTTCTTTATATCCGCCAAGTTCAAGCGATTTTTTAATTATCGGTGTAAAATCTTTATCTTCGCCAATATGAACCATTTCAGGAAAACCTACGACATCGGTTGTGAAAACTCTATCGGCGTAACTCGGTTTTACAGGCATGATACAGTTTGTTGTAAATAAAATCGGTGCAGGAATATTTTCAAATTCTTTTTGTTGGTTTTGCCAAGCTGTACCAAAATTACCTTTCAAGTGAGGATATTTTTTTAATTCAGGATAAGCATGGCAAGGCAGCATTTCGCCATGGGTGTAGATATTTATCCCTTTGTCTTTGGTTTGTTCAAGCAGTAGTTCCAAGTCACGCAAATCATGTCCTGATATTACGATAAACGGACCTTTTTCAATGGTTGTAGATACTTTTGTCGGTTCAGGGTTGCCATAAGTTTTGGTGTTGGCTTTATCCAAAAGTTCCATACATTTTAAATTTATTTCCCCTGTTTTAAATACGTATGATGTCAATTCAGCAGGTGTCAAGTCTTTTGATATTGCTTTTAGTGCTTCATAAAAATACTCATCGACTGTTTTGTCTCGATAGCCCAAAACTCTGGCATGGTGTGCGTAAGCAGCCATCCCTTTTAATCCGAAAAGAATTAAAGATTTTAAACTCCTGATATCTTTATTGCAGTTCCAAACCGTGTCTATGTTGAATTTAGAATCGCATGGAATATGTTCTCTGACTTTTTTGGTCATGTTTTCAATTGCGGTGTTGTCAAAATTAACGTTGGTAATAGTTGTGAAAAGTCCGTCTACGATTAAATCCGTGTTTGTTTCGTTTATTTCACCACAGATGGCAAGTTCAATTACAGAACTTGTTAATTCGTCTTGCAAATTTGCAGTATCAGGTTTTTTGCCACAAACTCCTGATATTGTACAACCTTTACCTTGTGCGGTTTGCTCACATTGAAAACAAAACATATTCATAAATCTCTCCTTAGTTTTTTCAAAATGATGATATGTTAAATCTTCGAGTTTTCAATTTGGTAACTTGGGGGATAAGGGAGGATGATTTTAATAAATTTTGGAAAAATATTTATTTTATGTTATTAAATAAATATATCAAAGGGGTATTTATGGCGACAATGGCAACAAGAAACAAAGGTCAAAAGTTGATGGATTTTCCTGACAATTATACTGTTATAGATATTGAAACGACAGGATTATCCGCTTCTAAAAATGAAATAATAGAACTTTCAGCATTGAAAATTCGAAATAATGAAATTTTTGATTCTTACACAACGCTCGTAAAACCATTATCAAGAATTGGCGGTTTTATCACAAAATTGACAGGTATTTCAAATGAAATGGTTGAAGATGCTCCGTTGATTGAAGAAATTTTGGAAGAATATTTGAATTTTATCGGTGATGATATCGTTGTTGGGCATAATGTAAATTTTGATATCAATTTTATTTATGACAAGAGTGTAAAATGCTATGACAGAGAGTTTCGCAACGACTTTGTCGATACTTGTACAATGTCTCGCAAATATTGTCCGACAAGAAGTCATAAATTGGATTATGTTGCAGAATATTATAAGGTTGATGCAACAGGTCATCACAGAGCTGATAATGATTGCCGTATGACTTACGGAATTTATAATGCGATGAAAAAGCAAGTGCAGAGTGAAGTTTAAAAATTTTCCTTGCCAAAAAGCTTATAAAATGGTATAAATTAACATAGTGCACAATTTTAAAAGGTTTATTTTATGAAACTTGATTCTAATTTTATTGCTCAAATTTTGCTAACCATGGAAAATGAAAAGGATTATGTTATTAATTCACATTCTCTAATGCAAAAGTTGAAAATAAAAGGTAAAGATGCCGAACGTAAATTTATGGGGCATATTTTAGTTTTGGGAGATGAAGGCTTGATTGATTCTTTTTCTGCCAAATACCCATTTGGGTTTGTGTATTGTGTGGGCGGCGAATACAGTATTATGGATGTCGGCTACAGGCTCACTGCAAAAGGGTATGAAATGCTTGATGTTTTGCGTAACAAAAATTAGCAAATCAGATAGCAAAATAAAAAATTTTTAAGCTTTATAAAGCGTATAATTGACAATAAAAAATGGTTATAATAATATAGTCTCAAAAAGGAAAGATTTTTAAATGAGAAACAACACTATGATGATGCAAATGATGATGATGCAAAGCCCAAGGTTAGGCGGTCATTGTTGTGCGAATCGAATGTGTTAGAGTTCATAAATAAGCAAACAATTTTAAAAGAACCGCCTAAAAGGGCGGTTCTTTTTTAGTATTCAGACTCTGACACAATGAAAGGAAAATTTTAAAATGATACCAAGCATAACAAATGACGTAAAATTAAATAACCGAAAATATTTAGCAAATAACAACAATAATACTCAACCGCAATTTCAAGGCGGAGCAAGTGAATTTAGCAATAAAAGTACAAAATATTTGGATAAATTTTTAAAATCTCAAGAAAATTTATCTTCAACAAGATTTATACAAGGCACTTTGACAAATTGGTTTCCAAAAGCTGTATTATCAAGAAGTTTCATTGATTTTAGCGAATTTACGTTTTTGGAATTTTTAGAATCAGGAATTTTTTATTTTGCCGCACCGTTTTTTGGAGAACATTTATTCCGCAACGGTTTATTCAAAAAAGCTCAACCTAAAAAACTTGGAGATTCTATCGCTAAAAATTTGTCAAAAAGTGTTGATGAAATAAAAAAATCTAACCTTGATAAGGATTTGAAAAAACGTTTGATTACGACAAAAGCAGGTATTGTACTGGCATGTGTGACAGTTCCTGCACTGGAATATGCTCTTGGTTTTGCTAAAAATTTGTTTACTTTAAAAGTGTTTAAGGTTAGTGACTTTAATAACGTTGCCAATTTGAATAAAGAAAAAAATGAAAACACTGAACAACAAAATCGTGTAGAATCTCATTCTAAAAAAGTTTTGTTAAAAACAGGTTTGTTGTCTGCTGCAGGAATCGGTTCAGGGCTTGCGTTATCAGTGTTTGGGCATAAATCAAAAGCTGCAAGAAGATTTTCTCATATTTTGCTTGAACCTGGGGAAAATCTTTCAAAATTGTTCCACAAATTTGGTTTTAATTCAGAAAAAACAGATAAATTTTTGAAAGAATATTTGAAACTTGATTTTGAAAACAGCAATGGCAAATTTGCCCTAAGTAAAGGTCAGTTGGCTTTGACTTGTATTACAGGTTTGTTCGGATATTCAAGTGCTGCAAAAGATAGAGGCAAATTAGACTTTTATGAAGTTTGGACAAGAGTTCCGCTTGTTGTGTTGTATACCATTTTCGGTTCTTCAATTTTAGATGCAGGATTTAAGAAAATTTTGGCGAAAAAAGGAAAATTCCCTGAATTGATTAAACAAGATAAAAACGGAGCAATCGGTGCCGTACCTTCTCGCAAAGAATTACCTGCAATTGCTGAAAAATTGGCAAAAGCAAACAACACAACAGTTCAAGCAGAACTTGAAAAATTGATTAAACAAAAATCTGTTATAACTGGTGTTCCGTATTTGTTCAGCTTGGTTGCAATGGGCTTTACTTTGAGCGCGGTTTCAAGAATTTGGACAAAATACAGATACGACCATCAGGCAAAATCTGAAAATCAAAACCCAAAAATCAACACTCAGGATTTTGTAAAATTCAGCCCTGCATTTGAGGGTTTCAGAGTGGCTAAGTAATTGAATAAAGTCAAAAAATATGCTAAAATGGTGTAGTAAAGAGGTTTTATGACTATAGCAAACAAACTTGGCATAACAGAATCTGCAGAACTTGCAAGAGTGGAAGAAAAAATCAGCAAAACAAAAGCTCTTGGGATTTTTGATTCAGGAATTTTGAAAGATTTGCCTGTTGGCAAATTTGAAACTTTAGTTGCAATTCACAAATATCTGTTTGATGAAATTTATGATTTTGCAGGCAAAGTCCGTGATGTAAATATAGCCAAAGGTAATTTCCGTTTTGCTCCTGTTATGTTTTTGCAACCTGCGCTTGACCATATTGATAGTATGCCTCAGTCAAATTTTGACGAAATTATAGACAAATATGTTGAAATGAATATTGCTCATCCTTTCAGAGAAGGAAATGGGCGTAGTACAAGAATTTGGCTGGATTTAATTCTAAAAGCCGAAATCGGCAAGGTTGTTGATTGGAGTAAAGTTGATAAAGAAGATTACCTTCTTGCGATGGAAAGAAGTCCGATTAGAACCATCGAAATAAAATCAGTGTTGAAAAATGCGCTGATAGATAAAATTAATGATAGAGAAATTTATATGAAAGGCATTGATGCAAGTTACCACTATGAAGGCTACAACCTTTATAACAGCAAAGATTTGCTATAATGCTTTGATAAATTCTGCAAGGCGTTGAGCGATGATTTTGTGGGATTCTTTTGTATAATGCAGTCCATCGGTTTGGGATGGTTTGACAAATTCGTTAAAATCAAAATACTTGCAATTGTTTTCTTTTGCCACTTGTTCAAATATCGGAAAAACTTTTTTTATTCGCTCAACAGATGTCAGGTCAAATTGCATTGCAAAAATTCCATTCAATATGTTGCGTTGGATTTTTACAGGCGGAATTATAATTATCTCGGTATTTGGATTAGCGTCTTTTAGCGAATTAATCAGTTTTTGCAATCCTTCACGCGCGATATTTTCATCAAGATTGTAGAAAAATTGTGCATCATTTGTCCCTAATGCCAAAACGCAAATATCAATGTCTTTGTGGTTTTGCAAATATATCGGCAAATACTCACCACCTGAGTGTTTAATGCTTTCAGGACTCTTGAAAAATCCCATTCTGTTATTTAATCCTTCTTCCAAAACTTCAAAAGCAGGAGCAAGCAGAGTTGATAAAATTCCGCTCCATCTTTCATCTTTTGAATATCTTGCGCAATTGGTCGGGATAAATCCGTAGGTGTTTGAGTCGCCGTAGCATAAAATCTTTTTCATAACGCTTATTATATAATATATTTAAAAAGGGGGCAAATGTATGAAAAAATTTTTTTGTGAATCTCCGTTAGGCAAAATTTGGATAACCGAAAAGGATGGTAAGATTTCGCGGATTGCTTACCATGAAGAAGATGAAGGTGAAATTTTTGAGACTCCACTGATAAAAGAGACAATAAGGCAACTTGGGGAATATTTTTGTGGAAAAAGAAAGACATTTGATGTTCCGATTTTGATTGAGGGAACGGAGTTTCAGAAAAAAGTTTGGCAAGCTTTGATGACAATTCCTTATGGCAAAACCGTTTGTTATGGTGATATCGCAAAACAAATCGGACAGCCAAAATCCTCTCGTGCTGTCGGTGGCGCGAATAACAAAAACAAGATTCCGATAATTATTCCTTGTCATAGGGTAATTGGTGCAAACGGAAAGCTTGTTGGTTATGCTGACGGCTTGGATAAAAAAGAACTTTTGCTTAATCTGGAGTTTAAATATTCGTAAAAGTAAATTATATTTTTGGGGTGAAATTTTTTGTCATTCTGAAAAGATTAAAAATCTCTAACAAAATAAAATAATTGTCATTCCGAATTTAGTTCGGAATCTCCAATTGAACACTTTAGCCTATGTGTCACCCTGAACAGCAGGAGCAGAGTGCGAAACGAAGTGGAGTCACGTTTTATGCGACTGCGTAGATTCAGGGTCTATCCATTTGATTTTTAGTCATGCTGAACTTGTTTCAG
>CABUXT010000032.1 GCA_902495705.1 uncultured cyanobacterium | reverse complement strand
TTATGTAGATTCATTAGACGAAGTAAAATATAACACAGTATCAGAACAAGAAATCGCTAACGAAGTTGAAAAATATTTATTGAACATCAGAAGAGCTGATACCAACGCTAAAATCGTTGAAGCTTTGTTGGCTTAGGTTCTATTATGTCACTCTGAACTGACTAGAATATAAGTTGAGCTAAAGCGAAACGTAATATTCTGTTCCTACTTGGTGTTTCAGGGTCTCTAGCTCAACACATAGACTTCTTTGTCCTGCTATAAGTTTTTATTGTCGGCATAGCAATGCCGACCTACGAAAAGAGGACAATAAAAAATCTAAATGTACCCCTGAACAGCAAAAACGACATTACTTACTCTTATCCAACTGGCACATTTGCGGAATTGTACCGTCGTTATGCTCAATAATTCTATCAAAAATCTTGGTTTCAATCGTTGGATTACAAAACATTTTTGAAGAACTCAAATCTCCATCTTGGTACTTCTTCAAAAAATGATATTCTCCACCACCCCAAACAAAAGCAATTGCCAATAAAACAACAATACCGACAACACTCACAGTTTTATCTGTTTTTGAAGTCGCTTTTGCAAAAACTTGATAACAAGTCAAAGGCAAAATCACAAACAATGTCAAAATCGCCAAAATTCTATCCACAAAAGCTACAAAATAAGTATAAGTAACTCCTGCAGGTTGGTTCATAACAATAGTGAGTTTGTCTGCAATAATATACAAAAAGATAACGGCAAGTGCCACAAACAGCGCAACAATCGCATATATCATTCCGATAATATAAATTTTTGATGCAGAGCTGATATTTATTTTTTCAAGAATTTTCATAATGTGATTATACGCTAAAAAAGATTTTTGTGTAAAAAAATGTAATTATTTTTCACATTAAATTAATACCAATCACAAGCCCCAGAACCGCACAACAAATTATCCAACTCTTCCATTGTTTCGTTTCTTGTCATTTCGTATGTCACAGGTGTGATTGAAATTTTATTATTTTTAACGGCAGCAATATCAGTTTTGGCATCGTCAGGTTCATTGATAAGTTCACCTGCCATCCAATAATAAACTTTTCCTCTTGGGTCAACGCGTTTTTCGTAAGCGTCAGTGAACATTTTTCTGCCAAGTTCTGTTATCGCAACACCTGAAATATCTTCTTGGTCAAGTTTTGGAATATTCACATTCAAAATGCATTTTTTAGGGAATTGAAATTCCTTAATTTTATCCAAAAGTGAAACAATAAATCTTGCAGGAAATTTAAAATCCTCATAGTCTGCATGCATTGTCGCCAAAGATACCGCAATACTTGGAATACCGAGCATTGCACCTTCCATTGCGCAACTAACGGTTCCTGAATACAAAATATCAGCACCAAGATTTGGTCCATGGTTGATTCCTGAAATCACAAAATCAGGCTGTTCGTCTTTTTCTAAAATCGCATTAACACCAATTTTTATACAATCCCCAGGTGTACCTGTCGTAACCCAAGTTCTGCGTGCTCCTGTTCTTGCTTCATCAATTTCTTCCACACGCAAAGGGGTATGTAATGTCAAAGAGTGACCTGATGCACTTCTTTCTCTATCAGGTGCGATAACATAAACATTATGTCTTTTTGCCAATTCTTCCGTCAAAACACGAATACCGTTTGCGGCAATTCCATCGTCGTTTGATACTAATATATTCATTTATAATAGCTCCTTAAATCATTGAGGTATCTGTATTTACAGTATAAAGCATTCAAATAAAATTGTACAATATTAAGAAACGTAAAGTATAATATCAAAAATATAGCAATTTTATATACTCAAAATACTTTATATATATGTAAACACGAGGATGTGCTTTTCGAGGAATCAAGAACAGACTTTAAGCACACACTTCACACTTCACTATTACGAGGAATGAACAAAATTTACATTCCAAGAGTCTTTGAAAAAAGACTCTTTTTTTTGCGTGTTTAGTTTTCCATTTGTTTTGCACGAGTTTCTTCGTCTTTGATAAATTTGCAAACTTCCTCAAGACGAGAATCTTCCATCGCATCTATCAAGCTCTGAATGTCTGTAAATTTACCAAGCGCAAAGCCTGTTTCTGCAAGCAAAACACAGTCATTACATAATCTGTATTCGCCATATTGAATAGAACCTGCCAATGATTTATTTTTTCCGCAACAATCACAATCAAAATATTCATTTGCACAATCAGGATTTTCATCTAAATCATCCAAAACCATTTGATTAACTACTTGTTGCATTTCTGCGATTATTTCTTCATTTGTTTTTGCCATAGTTAAAAATCCTTATTTTACAAGTTCTGCCATATCGCGTACAGCTTGAGCAAGCCCTGTAAACACTGCTCTTGAAATAATGCTGTGACCAATGTTTAACTCATTCAAATCTTGGATTTGGCGCATACGGTGAACATTTTCATAATTCAAACCGTGTCCTGCATTAACTTTTAAACCAAGTGCATGAGCAAGACGTGATGATTCGCGTAATTTTTCAAATTCTTCTTGTTCATCTGGAGTGCCAAAAGCAATTGAATATTGACCTGTGTGAAGTTCAATATATTGAGCACCTGTTTTTGCTGCTGCTCTAATTTGGTCTTCTGCTGGGTCAATAAATAAACTTACCAAAATTCCTGCATCAACAAGTGGAGCAATAAATTTTGTAATTTTTTGCAATTGACCTGCGACATCCAAGCCGCCTTCTGTAGTTACTTCTTGCCTTTTTTCAGGGACAAGACAAACAGAATGAGGTTTTATGGAAAGTGCGATTTTTTGCATTTCGTCAGTCACTGCCATTTCAAGGTTCAAATTTGTTTTAAGAGTTTTAATCAAAGCCCTAACGTCTTGGTCTTTGATATGTCTTCTATCTTCTCTCAAGTGAGTTGTGATTGAAGTTGCGCCGTTTTCTTCACATATTGCTGCAGCTTGAACAGGGTCTGGTTCAAATCCTCCTCTTGCGTTTCTCAAAGTTGCAATGTGGTCAATATTTACACCTAAAAGCATATTTTATATCCTTTCTTAAAATTTCATTTTACTAATTTTTAACAAAGCTGTATATGATGGCAAAATCGTGATTCGTTCATCTTTATCGTCAGAACTTGCCGCAAGTTCTACAGCTTTATGAATATCTTCTTCTTCAATAATTTTATCTGTCGGAACGCCTGCATATTTTAGCCTCAATGCCATATCTTTTGCTCGAATACCGGATGTTATAATCGATTTTTGAGCATTTTTCAATTGTTCAAAATCACTATCCCAAAGCCATGAAATATCACGTCCGTCTGCGTAATTATCATTAATCGCAATCAAAATTTTAGAAGACAAATCGACAGTTTTCAGAACTTCACTTGCACCTGTCGGATTTTTGATAAGCTGAATTAAAGTATTATGACCATTTATCACCCTGCGTTCAGCCCTTCCAAAAATTGATTGATAAGACAAAACTGCTGATTTTATGGTTTCGTAGCCAATTCCGTTTTCTAAAGCGCAAGCAACCGCACCTAAAACATTATAGGCATTATATAAACCGACTAAGTTTATTCTAAATTCGTACTCATCATTTTCATGTTTAACTGTCAAAATAGAATAGTCAGAATAAATTTTCACAAAACCTTTATAATCAGGTTCAGGACGTTTAAATGAGCAGGATTCACAGTGATAGTGTCCTTCTTGCGCAAAAAATTGTTTATCATATTTTAGCGGATTACCGCAAACGCAATTAAACACCTCAGTTGGGGCATTTGATGTTGAGTTATGAATATCTGATAAAATTTCGACACTTTCAAATCCGTAGTATTTTGCATTTCTATTATGTCCAAAATTCATGACTAATGGGTCGTCAGCGTTTAATACAAGTGTCAAATCAGGATTTTTATCTATCGCACTTTGGATAAAACTTGCAGTTGTAGAAAGTTCGCCATATCTATCCAGTTGGTCTCTGAATAAATTTGTCACAAGCAAATAATCAGCCTTGAAATAGTCATACAACTTTGTCAAATACGCCTCATCAGACTCTAAAACCGCATAATCAAAACGTTTGAAAGGCAAAATATTCAGGGCAAAAACATTTGCAATCCCTGTCAACATATTTGCACCTTTTACGTTGTGGATAAGCTTAAACCTGTCTTCTTCCAAAATATGCGCTAACAAACCTGATGTGGTCGTTTTGCCATTGGTTCCAGTTACTGTAATTGCATTTCCTGCTTTTACATATTTTCTGCAAAACTTCAAAAAATCAGGACAAATTTTCAGCGTCATCATTCCGACAAAAGATGTTCCTGAAGATTTGTTCAATATTTTTATTGCCAAATAAACCAATCTTGCACATATTATAGCTGTATAAAAGCGGATTTTACTCATAAAATAGTCCTTTAGACGTATTCAAAAATGTTATGTAATAATATATTATAAATCTAATATAATACAAAAGTAAGAAAAGTTGAAAGATGTTGACTCTATTTTTTACAATAATATTTTTGGCAGAAATAATCGTTGCAGGTTGGGTAATCTCTTGGATAATCAAGCTTGATAAAAAAGTTTGTGCAGCCAACCAAAAAGTGTTGGAATTTCAACCTAAAATGAAAGAACAAATCAAGAAATTAACTTGTACGTTGGAACTTGCAAGTTCTTGCCTGGATTATTTTGTAACTTTTATTGCCGAGAGAAAAGCAACTTGCGTCAACTCTTTGAAAAAGAATCTTATAACAACGATTTTGTTTATGATTTTGAAAATTCCGTTCAAACAAATTGCAACAGGGGTTGAGATTTTGTTGTTGATTAAAAAAGTTTTGAGAGTGTAAAAACTACTCGCACACGGATTGAGGAGTTTTTATATTGTCATTCTGAAAGCTTAGAAAATTTGCGTGAGCGTTGCGAACGCATAATTTTCTTGCTATTCAGAATCTATCAATGCTTATTTTAAGAATTGACCTTTATGTATTACTTATTAATCAAATGGATAGACCCTGAATCAAGTTCAGGGTGACACATGTTCCCTCGCCCCTTGAGGGACACTAGCCGAACCAACGAGCAATGCGAGTTGAGTGAGACTGCGTGCCGTATGGCTGAGGGGTAGGGAGAGGGGGCAGGCTAGAAAATTCTGAATAGGATAAAATCTACGTCGCTACGCTCCTTGATTTTTAATCCTTTCAGAATGACACATGTTATATTGCATGTGGCTATAGCTGAAGTAGGTCGGCATTGCCATGCCGACAACATAAGATTGGAACACTTTGTTTCACAACACTACATTGCTTGAAATAACCTTAAATAGCTTGCCTTCTTTGCCTCTAAATTACCGCCCTACTTCCACAAACCATTATTTTCAGGTGGTGGCAAAAGCGGCTTAAAGAAGAACCCCGGTGTCCCAAGTCCGCCAAACGGAGCACGCGCAGGATGATTTTGTTCAAATCTTGCACGACCTTCGGCTTTCATTTTTTCAAGCTCAGCCTTTTGTTTTTTGTTCAAAATACTTTCAAACTCTTGAGAATTTTTACGTCTGATTTCTTGCGCTTGTTTTTCAAGCTCCTTAATCTCTGCATTAATTTCTTCTATGCGCTCATCTTGTGCACGCTTAACCATCTTGGTAAGTCTCACTGTCTCGATTTCTTGACGTTTAACCTCGATTTTCATCATTATTGGTGCAATTTCTTCACGCCCTTGCTTGTGGATTTGACGAGCTTTTTCTTTTTGCTTATCTGTCAAATTCAAACGTTGCTCAAACTGTTTGCGCATAGCCTCTTTCGGATTTTGGCGCAACATGTTTTGAGAACTCGGAGCCTGCGTGTTTTGTGCAAACGCTCCACTGTTGCATCCGATTGCAAATATTGAAACTAATAATAATGATGATAATACTTTGTTCATTTTATTTCCCTTATTATTTTTACATTAAATCTTTCAGCTTTTCTGCCAATTCTTTTTTCGCGTTGTAAATTCTTGATTTGACCGTCCCTAAAGGACATTTCAATTTACTTGCGCACTCTTCGTATGAATATCCGTTAATTTCACACATTATAATAACTTCTTTAAACTTAGGTTTCAATTGGTTAATCGCATTTGCGATTGTCTTTTGCCTTTCAAGACTAACAACTTTATCTTCAGGCAAAGTCTTTTTGTCTTTTATGTTAGACATAACCAAATCATCTGAGGTCGAAGTTTGAACAACCTTGTGATAAGCGGATTTTAGGTAATCAAGAGAGGCGTTGCGCGTAATTGATGAAATCCAGCTTTTTATCGAACCTTGTTCCTTATATTTTTCGGAATTCTTCCAAATTTTTACATATACCTCTTGTTCCAAATCCTCATTATCTTCTTTGGTAATAAGACGTATAATACTTTTAATATTCTGCTTATTTGATTCTATTACTTTGTTAAAATCCATCAACACCGTCTGCTATTCTACATAAATCAACCCATAAGAATCTACAGGCAAACCCAAATCCTCAGCACTCAACGCTGAACCGTATTTCAAGGTATCAGACACATCGGTGTTGAAATTCAAGACGCCTAGGGTTGTTCCGCTAACCATCAACATAAAAAGAGCACAAGCAACTTTGACTTTTGCCCAATTTCTGCGTTTTTCTCTCATATAAGGCTTAGCTTCCTGAATCAATTCAGACACGCGGAGCATTTTTTCATGCTCTTTGCGACAGTCTTCGCAGTGCTGAATATGTTCATTCAGTTCATCTTCACTTCTAAAAGTAAATAAGGCTTCGTATTTCGTGCATTTTTCGTTCATATTATCAACCTCTATACTTATATAACGATTGTAAAATAAAAAAGTTCATTTTTCAAAAAGAACTTAACAGTCTTGCCCCTTACAAAATCTCTTCAACAATCTTAATAACATTTTTTTGCACATCTTCAATCGACTGAGATGCATCGACAACTTTAATCCTTTGCGGATTTTGCTTTGCTATTTCAAGATAACCATTGCGTACACGCTTGTGAAATTCAAATCCTGCACTTTCAAGACGGTCTTTTTCTGCTCCAACACGCGCCATAGAGGTTTCTGTATCAATATCAAAAATGATAGTTAAATCAGGATGAACTCCGTTCACTGCAAGTTCATTTAACATGTTGATATTGTCGATATTTTGTTCTCTACCATACCCTTGATATGCTACAGAACTATCTGTATGCCTATCACAAAGCACAATTTTGCCTGAATTGATTGCAGGTTTAATTATAGTGTCAATATTTTGCGCCCTGTCTGCTAAATATAAAAACGCCTCACACCTGTCTGATACTTCACCGTCGTAGTTTAGCAAAATTTCTCTAAGTTTTTCACCCAAACCCTTGCCCCCAGGCTCGCGAGTCAAAACGATTTCATAACCTTTGCTTGTTAAATATTCTTTTAATAAATTAAGTTGAGTTGTTTTGCCACAACCATCCGCACCTTCTAAAGTGATAAATAAACCTTTTTTCATAAACCCTTCCTCTTTTGTTCATTATACCATGGTAAAAATGAATGGATTGGCATAATAGTATTACGTCATTACGTAAAAAATAAAACAGGAATAGTCACCCTGAACAGCAGGAGCAGAGTGCGAAACGACGTGGAGTCACGTTTAATGCGACTGCGTAGATTCAGGGTCTATCCATTTGATTAAAAGAATAACAAATTTATCCAATTTTAAAATAAACATTGATAGATTCTGAATAGGACAAAATCTATGTCGCTGCGCTCCTTGATTTTTAATCCTTTCAGAATGACAGTTAAAAATGGATTCTTTGCGTTCTCTATTGCAAAAGGGGGCGTAAACTGTTATAATATTCATATAACGTGATTAAGAGTATAAAGGAGTTTTGAACAGTTTATGAAATATAAAATGTCAGAGTTGGGGAAATCTTTATTTGGTTTTACACTGACGGAAGTTTTGATTGCAACAGGTATTGTAGGTATCATTGCAGCATTGGTTTTGCCTGCACTTGTTACCCATTTTAGAGATGAAGTTTTATCACACCAAATGCGTCGACAAATGACAGCGATAAAAACTGCTATAGATAATCTTGTTGTAACCGAAAATAAGGCAAATTTTGGTGAAACTATGATGTATTCACTTTCAGATTCACCTGATTATGATGCAACATCAGGCGCTTTTATCAAAAAATACCTAAGAGTTTCAAAATATTATGGCGACTTCGCATCAAATAAGAGCACTATTTTAAAAGAATGTTTTGCTGATAAATATTATGAATTTAGCGGAAACGATAAAAAAGAATATAGTATCTCTGATATTGCAAAAGGGGCTTGTGCAAAGCTTAAAAATGGGGCAAGTATCTGTTTAACTCCTCAAGTAGGACAAAATGCACTTTCAGGGATTATTGATTTGAATGGTCCAAAGGGTCCAAATGTTTACGGTAAAGATTTAATGATAATAGATGGTTCTGAAATCGCACCTGTAACATTTACGGCTTTTGATTCAAGTGGTGAAAGTTCAGAAAGCGTTGCAACAACAGATGAACCAAACATCGTGCCTGACCCAGACAACCCTTGTGAAATTGGTGATTACAGCGAAGATTGTTGTAAATATTATATGAATAAAGGAGCTATTACAAGTATCGACCACGGCTGTTGTGATACTGATTATGCCAAGTTTATTCCTGCTTGTGCGAAAGAAATAGCAATTAATGTAAATTACTATCCTACAAATGAAGCATTTACTTGGGGATATTGGGCTTCCGGCAAAACATCACCTGTAGCTAGTTCTGATTACGCAAATATTCGAGGTTCTGGGACTACAGCAACCCAAAATGGTTCAACCCTAACAACCCTACCTGCAGTTCCACCTGATATATTCTTATATTGTGATGGTGTACCTGGTGGTAAAATGGCTGGTACGACATTAGCAAATGCTATAAAAGATAATAGCTATGACTCAAAATATTATTTTTCAATATTATCAGTCTCATCGTCAGTTAGAAGTTTATTATGGGATAAACCATGTCATCACAAAGGGATGACAGAAGGTATTGTGGCTGGACAAGCCTCAGTCGTTTTTGGAGATGGTTCTACAAAAACGAAATACAATGGCGTTACTTGGACAATTAAAAGACATTAAATATTTATTTCAACGGAGGTGGCGATTGTCACCTCCGTTTTTGGGTTCATGGGGTTATATTTTATTTAAACATGCGTTATAATATAGATAGGGATATCGAAAAATTATGGGATTCATTTACTCAGGTTCAAATACAACTTTGCCTATCGGCAGGGTCGAAGATTACAACAACACCAACCCATCTCGCGGTGTTGCGATTTATCGCACATTGCAAACCTCTGGCACTCCTATGAGTTTTTCACCAGAAGTTAAACACAACACACAATTTGCGCAAACTATCTACGGCGATGGTCCGTACAGTTTGCTCCGCCCTAATTCAACATCAGATGTTTTAGCTCAAAACATTGATTTGATGGCATAGTCTCGCTTTCAGGAAGTTTATTAAGAATTATTAACAAAAAGACAACAAATTTGGCAATTCTCGCAAAGAAAAATACTTTATATAAGAGTATATAGGAAAGAGGATAACAGGTTATGAAAGAACAGGAATTAAACACATTGATGTCAGTAGTTACAGACCCAGTTGAAAATGTGTATAAAATCAGAAATTACAAAGATTTGGCAGAAATCCAAAGAATTATCAGAATCTTTAATATTTCTGAAGAGCAACATAACAAACATGCTATGTTATCAATTAAGAATTTGGCAACATTTAGATTAGTGTTGAGCAATAATTAATTTCTGTTCTAAAGATTTGCATTTTCGGTAAAAGATAAAAAGTCCTTGCGTAGCAAGGACTTTTCCATTGGAAGTAGATTGTCATTATGAAAGCTTAGAAAATTTGTGTGAAGAATGAGCGCATAATTTTCTTGCTATTCAGAATCTATCAATGTTGATTTTGTTGTCTATTTGTTGTGGATTACCACGTCACTTCGTCGATACTAATGACATATTTGCAAGTATTTGTTCCTCGTAATGACATGACTTTTTGATTATGTCACCCTGAACTTGATTCAGGGTTTCTAATATGACATATTTTGCATAAGACTAATATGTACAATTTGAGATGCTGAAACGAGTTCAGCATGACAAAAATATCTTTAATCCTTTCAGAATGACATAAGTGCTAACAAAAAGTAGCGGAGGGGTGAAACCCCTCCGACTCCTTTACACTCAAAAATTTTCACATCACCTAGCGCAAGAATCTGAAATACAAATAAATAGAACTTAGCACAAGAGAAATAAATGTTACCAATGCACCGTATTTCATAAATCTCAAGAATGAAATCTTGTGTCCGTGAGAAGCTGATGTTTCACTAACCAAAACGTTAGCTGCAGCGCCGATAATTGTCAAGTTTCCGCCAAGGCAAGCGCCCAAAGACAATGCCCACCAAAGTGCATGCACATGACCTGTAATTGCATTTGGGTTAGCCGGATTGATTAGTTCTGAAATCAACGGAGCCATTGTTGCGGTATAAGGGATGTTATCGATTATACCTGACAAAATTCCTGATGCCCAAAGAATAATCATTGTTGCAGCATTCAAACTTCCGTGAGTTAAAACAATCAACTGGTCTGCCAAGAATTTGATACCGCCGTTTGCCTCAAATCCACCGATTATGATGAACAAGCCCACAAAGAAGAAAATAGTAAGCCATTCAACGTCACGATAAATTTCTTTTGGTTTTTCAAACAACAACAAAAATGCTGCGCCTGATACGGCAAACACAAATGCTGAAATATGTGTGATATCGTGAGTTACAAACCCTAAAATTACAAGCGCCAATGTAATCATTGAACGAATCATCAAATTTTTATCAGTGATAGTTTTTGAGTTATCCAAATTTGCAACATGCTCCATTTTTTCAGGAGTTGCTTTCAAGCCTTTTCTAAACAAGAAAATCAACAATGAAATACAAACAAGGAAAATCACTGTTACTATCGGTGTTAATTCTTTTACAAAAGCCATAAAACTTAGTCCTGCTCTTGTACCGATAATGATATTTGGCGGGTCACCAATCAAAGTTGCAGTACCTCCGATATTTGATGCCAAAACCTCTGTAATCAAAAACGGTACAGGGTCTGTGTCAAATTCTTTTGCAATAACAAAAGTTATCGGCATCATAAGTACCACTGTTGTTACGTTATCAAGGAAAGCTGATGCAATAGCCGTAAACGCAGCCAATGCAAACAAAACGGTTTTAGGATGTCCTTTTGTCAATTTTAGCAAATTCAGTGCCATCCATTTAAAAACACCGCTACGACTTGCAATATGGACGATAATCATCATACCGATTAGTAAGAAAATTACCTCAAAATCTACGTATTCAAAAACACCTTTCACATTACTATCAAGATTCAATGTCAAAGGAATTAAGCCCAAAAGCATTGTCAAAGATGCACCAACCAGTGCAACCACTGATTTTTGAATTTTTTCGCTTGCGATGAAAATATAGGAAATCAATAATATCATCCCTGAAATTATCATTCCATGCGAGTGAATAAAATCTAACATTGTTTAATTTGTCCCCCTTTTTTATTTATTATACCTATTTCGCGTTTTATACAGGGTCTTTGTATATATTTTTAGAATTTGTGTCTGATTAGCGCATAAACATCGTTAAACACAACAAACACCATAAACAAAATTAACAGCAAGAAAAATACTGAACTTATTTTGTTTATAGCCTCTTCATCAAGCGGTTTTCCTCTAAGTTTTTCGATAACCAAAAACATAAAGTGTCCGCCATCAAGAGCAGGAATCGGCAAGAAATTAACCAACGCCAAGTCTAATGAAATCATTGCGGTAAGCAACAATCCTGAGAAAAATCCGCTATTATTAATAACATCTCCGCCGATTTTTGTAATTACGACGATTCCGTGCAAATCTTTCATTGGGATTTTGCCTGTAAATAGTTGCCACAAACCGTAAACAAGCATATAAGTTTGTTCCCACAAATATCTGCAACTGCCTGAGATTACAGGTACAATGCCTTTTGTAGGTCTCAAAACTTCTCTTGCGCCAAGTTGAATACCGATAACACCTTTTTCATTTGAATAAATTGTCTTTAAGTCAACAGTTTTGCCACCGCGCTCAACCGTAAAATGAATAGGTCTTTGAGTATCAGAAATCGCGTAAGCCAAATCATTCAATGTAACCTTACCATCAGCCAAATACGCTGTTTGGTCTTTTAAAGAGTCTCTTAATTTAACCTGTTCTGACGTCAAACTAACTTGGTTATCATGGTACAATTTGTAGCCCTTCAAAGCCTCTTTATTAATATGTAATTCGCTTTCATCCTGACGAGTCGGCAAAACAACATTTGTATTTTGCAAAATTGCCTCATCTGTAGAAAGTTTTGGATTTAATTTTGTCAATTTGTCCAAATTTGATTTAACGGTTTTTTCATCAACTTTGCCATCAAAATGCGCACTATTTTTAGCATACAGAGTCAATGCATAAGGTGATTCGATATCTGAACCGTTGATTTTTAAAATTCTATCACCTTTTTGAAGACCGCTTGACCAAACAGATTCATTTTTGCCTGCGGCAATATTATCCACATAAACCTGATATTGACCTGACGGAAGTTTACCTTGAATAAACGCAGTCAACAAAACAAGAACAAACGCAGTTATGATATTTGCGATTACGCCTGCTGAAATTACGACCATTCTTTGCCAAACTGGACGATTTATAAATCTGTCCATAGAGTCAGCTGGAATGTTTGAATCCTTTTCATCATCAGGAAAAGAGACATAACCGCCTAACAAAAATGCATGAACAACGACTTCTATGTCGCCAACCTGCTTGCTCCACAACGTAGGTCCGATAGGCAAGCCAAAACCGAATTTTGAAACCTTTATTCCTAAAGCTCTAGCTGCATAAAAATGCCCTGCCTCGTGAACAAGAACCAAAAAGCTGAGTAGCAAAATCATTATAATTATTGACATAAAAATCTCCTGTGACTGTGTACGAAAAAAGGTAAAAAATCCCTATCATACGACCTTTCACCTTTTTCTACATATAAAATTAGTGTTTAAATTGTTCTAAAAATCTAACATCGTTATTGAAGAACAATCTGATATCATCAACGGCATATTTAAGCATAGCAAGTCTTTCAACCCCCATACCGAATGCAAATCCTGAATATACATCAGGGTCAATACCTACACCTCGAAGTACGTTAGGGTCAACCATGCCTGCACCAAGGATTTCCAACCAACCGGTACCTGAACATGTTCTGCAACCTTTTCCTTCACACATAATACATTGAACATCGATTTCTGCAGATGGTTCAGTGAATGGGAAGAAACTGCTTCTGAATCTTGTCGGACGGCTTGCACCAAAATAAATTCTGATAAATTCGTTCAATACGCCCTTCAAATCGCCAAATGTAATATCTTTATCTACATAAAGACCTTCGATTTGGTGAAAGAAGTTATTTTTACGAGAATTTATATTTTCGTTTCTGTAAACTCTCCCCGGAGCAATAATTCTGATTGGAGGTTTTTGGTTTTCCATTACGTGAATTTGAGCACCTGAAGTTTGACTTCTCAACACAACGTTTTTCGCTACATTTGTATAGAATGTATCTTGCATATCACGTGCAGGGTGGTCTTTTGGAACATTCAACATATCAAAGTTGAAGTATTCTGTTTCAACTTCCGGAGAGTTTTCGTTTGGAGCAACAGAAAAACCTAAACTTTGGAAAATTGAAACGATTTCATTTGTAGTAGATGTCAACGGATGAACATGACCGCGCGGAATGAATTGTCCCGGAAGTGTTACATCCAATCTTTCTTTCTCTAATTTTTTATTTAATTCTTGTTCGTAGAACAAATGAAATTTTTCAGAAATTGAAGATTCCAATTTTTTAGTAATATCGTTTGCCAATGAGCCTACAACTCTTTTGTCTTCAGGTGATAAGTCTTTTAAACCTTTTTTAATTTCGTTAAATTCACCCTTACGGCTCAAATATTTGAATTTGATATCTTCCAAATCTTTTACGGTAGCAGCTTTTTCAATATCTGCAACAGCATCAGAATAAATTTTTTCTAATTGTTCCTTCATTTTTATACCTCTATATATTTACAATTTCATTAAATCTTTTTTCGTAGCCGATTGTTGTTTTGTCGCCATGACCTGTGTATACGGTTGTTTCATCAGGCAACTTAAACAGTTTCTCTTTGATACTTTTTTCAATCGCTCTAAAATCACCTTCCGGCAAATCACAACGTCCGACACTGCCTCTAAATAAAGTATCGCCTGAGAAAAGGTTGTCGCCAATAAGGTAGCACATTCCGCCCATTGTATGACCGGCTGTTGCAATTGCCTTGATTTTAGTATTTCCGATAGAAAATTCGTCTCCATCTTTGACAAAATGTGTAATTTCGCCAACTTCAGGAATTTTTTCTCCTGCAAACATCAACATCATATCAGGAGCGAGTTTAACTTGAGACAAATCATCTTGCGAAACATAAGTATCAACACCAAATTCTACCTTGAACTTGTCTATCCCAAGCAAATGGTCAAAATGACCATGTGTCAAAAGAATATATTTCAACTTTGCACCACTGTCTTTTATTGCTTGAATAAATTCAGGACGAGCAGATGAGCAATCAATCAATACAGCCTCTTTTGACTCTTCATCAATTACAAGGTAATTATTTGCATTTATCGGTCCTTCTACAAAAGTTTTTATAATCATTTGTTTCTGACAACCTCAAAAATTTTCTTACACATTGCAAACAATTCTCTTGCATCTTGTAATGCAACCATATTTGGTCCGTCGCATAGAGCCTTATCTGGGTCTGGGTGAACCTCAAAGAACAACACGTTAGCACCTGCTGCCATTGCAGCCTTAGCCAAAGTCGGCACAAATCTTCTGTCTCCGCCTGAGCAATTACCATTAGCTCCCGGAAGTTGAACACTGTGAGTTGCATCAAATACCACAGGATATCCAAAAGACTGCATAATAGGAATTCCTCTAAAATCTACAACCAAATTGTTATACCCAAAAGAAGAACCTCTATCTGTCAACAAAATTTGATGATTGCCTGAATCTTCGACTTTTTTAACCAATGAACCCATTTGTTCAGGTGATAAAAATTGACCTTTTTTAATATTCACAATTTTACCAGTTTTTGCAGCCGCTACCAAGATATCGGTTTGTCTGCACAAAAACGCAGGTATTTGCAAAATATCAGCAACTTTTGCCACTGTCTCGGCTTGGTCAGGAGTATGAATATCTGTCACAATTGGCAAGTCAAATTTATCTTTAACCTCTTGCAACATCTCCAAACCTTTCTCCATCCCAGGACCTCTATATGAAGTGATAGACGAGCGGTTAGCCTTATCAAATGAAGATTTGAATACATAATTGATACCCAAATCCTGTGTAATCTCTTTTAAACCTTGGGCAGTTTCGTTCAAAATTTCTTGACTTTCTGCAGCACAAGGACCAGCAAGAATAGTTAATTTATCCCCACCAATTTCAAAATCCCTTAATTTAATTCTCTTAATATTTTCCATACCTAAATTATATGTAAAATATAACCAAAACACAAGCGAACTAAAAATATTGCACCCACATGCTTAAAATGGTATAATCTATTTATGGGCGCTAATTTTTCAAAAGATAATATTTGGGCATTAACATTCATAAGCATTGCAGCAATGATTATGATATTTGCGATAGGAACCAATGATATGGAATGTTCAAAGGCTCAAAATATCTGCAATATCTATGAGAGAAAGGGCTTTAGTCGAGAATTGACTGATACGTTTAGGCTTACCGATATAAAGTATCATTACATTGATTATCATAAAGGAACTGGGAGAGGCAGTCACAGCAACTACAAGATATGTTTAAATTTTGATAATGGTATTTTATTTTTACCTTTTGGTACGCGTACAGAAGAGGCTGCCGAAACCATCTATACAAACATGATGATTCAACCTGAATATAAGCTTAAAGGAACCTATTTCAAGACTTTCTTTGATTTGTATTAAGCAAAAATTTAAAGTGAAGGATTGTGTCTATAATAGGAACTTCACGAAATATTAAGAGGGCGGCATAGCAATACCGACCTACTAAAAAGCACAAAAAGACTTGTCATTCTGAAAGCTTAGAAAATTTGCGTGAAGAATGAACGCATAATTTTCTTGCTATTCAGAATCTATCAATGCTGATAAAAACTAGTAGGTCACCCTGAACTTTACAAAACGAACCGTTGAGCTAGAGCGAAACGAGAGAGCTTGTATGCGGGCGCAGGCTGAGCTGATTTAGGGTCTATCCATTTGATTTTAGTCATGCTGAACTTGTTTCAGCATCTCAAATTTAACAAATTAGTTTTATGTAAAATTTGTAATATTAGAGACCCTGAAATAAATTCAGGGGGACAATTGGAATAAAAATCAACATTGATAGATTCTGAATAAGATAAAATCTAAGCCAAACAAGCCCACAAGATTTTTAATCCTTTCAGGATGACATAGACATTTTTAGTCAATTAAAGATTCCAAAAAAAATTCGTAATGACGTATTTTTCAATTACTCAACAATCACTCTAGCAGGGAAATTGCTCTTTAGCAAGCCGTTTGCTGCCTGTTGAGCCTTTTCGCGAGATGAATAAGAACCGACCTGCAAAGTATAGTAACCGCCAAGATTCTTAACCACAGGCGTAACACCAAGACCTGCATCTTGAATGATTGATTTAGCAACTTCTGCTTGTTTATCGGTTGCATAATACCCTACAACAACCTTGGCATTGACAATTTGCTCAGCAGGAGCCATTGCAGATTGAGGTTTTGGAGCTTGCTGAACAGGTTTAGCAGTTTGAGTTTGTTTATTATTTTGTTGGTCAATTTTTTGAACTTCAGGCTGATTATTTTTTACAGCATCTTGAACTTTTGCAAGTTCAGCCTCCATTTGACCGACAGTTTTTCTCTTTTGTTGAGGCAAAATAACTTTTTCATCCAATTCAGGCGAAAACATATCTTCTGAATCTGATTTTTTACCCTCATCCTCTTGTTGCAAATTGCGCAAACGGTCATCAATAACCGAACCGTTTGAAGAATTATCATCATCTTGAACTGATGCAACTTCATCGTCAGATGTAATGCCAACATCCACATTTGGTGACAAAATCTTTGCAAAACCAAGAATTATAAGCACTCCGACAATAAAAACTGAAATAAACAAAGTCATATCTTTATTTGGAGCTTTTTTAATTTTTTTCTTGTAATCGTTATATGAAAAATGTGAAGAAGTTTCGTATTTATCAGTATCTTTTAACATTAAACACCTCGCACTTTCGTACTTGCAAGAATTATATCTTCAATTTCGTCACTGTAGTTTTGCATAACTTCTTGCGCAAATTCTTTTATATCCTCAATTCCTAAATCGCTACCCAAACCTGAAACAGGAATAGGAGCACCGTCTGATAAAATATTTAATCCTGTGTGAATCAATACAGATGTCATTGACTTGGTTGCAATAGATACGGACAATTTTTTGTC
Source organism: uncultured cyanobacterium (assembly GCA_902495705.1). Classification (GTDB taxonomy): domain Bacteria; phylum Cyanobacteriota; class Vampirovibrionia; order Gastranaerophilales; family Gastranaerophilaceae; genus Zag111. The sequence continues at coordinate 5,349 of CABUXT010000032.1, read as the reverse complement.
ATTAACAAACAAATCGTCCCCATTTCTTCTGACAAAAAATCCGCGTTTTTCCAAAGCCTCTTTAATACAAGCTACAAGCAATCTTTGGCGAAAAACACCTTCAACAAGTTCAACATTGAATTGTTCCGTAATAAAGCTAAGCATATATTTGCTATAAATCGGTTCGTTATTTATAACATCCTCAATATCGACCATTTCGGTCAACTTAACTTCACATTCACCAACAAATGCTACAATCGCATCGCCTTGAATTTTAAAATTCTTATAAATCCAATGTGGCGCTAATTGCGAACCAATATATTTAATTTCGTTTTCAATAAATAATGTTTTCATCTTCTTACTCAAAAAGAACCTTTATGTACTCGTCGGCATGATTTGCTTCAAGCGCATGTTTTAGCCTTGAGCATGACTCACATATCCCGCAATGCTTTGCTCCGCATTGATAACAGCTTCTGGTGAGTTCTAAAGGAACACCATGCTGCAAAGCTAACATGACTATATCATTTTTATCAGAATTTATCAAGGGTGCAACAACTTTTGGCGATTTTTGAGTCGAAAATTCAAATTCTTTATTAACCGCATCAATAAATTCTTGCGTATTGTCAGGAAACGTTTGCCCTTCTTCCTTATTTGCACCAATCAAAATATAATCATAACCGTAAGAATCAGCAAAACTTCCTGCAATATTCAAAAACAAACCATTGCGATTTGGAACCCAAACAGATTTAGCGGAATTTTCAGGATTATCAAGTTCATTCCCTGTCGGAACATCCTTATCTGAAACAAGGGATGTTTGAGTGATATTTTTTAGCCAATCAAGTTTTATAACCTTATGTTCTAAATTATAATATTCACAAATTTTTGCAGATGCCTCAATTTCTTGCTCAGAGGACTTTTGTCCATAGTCAAAAGTCAAAGCCAATGAGACATTTAACTCTTCTTTTTTTAATCCCAAACTAACAAGTGAATCCAATCCGCCTGATAATAAAATTATTGATTTTGTCATATTATTCCTGTTCTTCCTCATACTCTTCCAAAATCGTAACCGCCTCAACTTTCAATGCATCTGGGTAATTCGGAGAGTTGATAATTTCATCTAAAATACTGCGGTCAGACATATTGTATAATGCTATCATCGCATTTTTCTTAACTTCTATATCTGAATCTGTTTCTAAACAATGTTTAATTGTTTCATAGGCTTTTGGATGGTCACAATCCATCAATGCCTCAATCGCATTTATCCTGACTTGAGAGGACTCATCTGATAAAGAATTGCGCAAAGCCTTGAAAACTCGTTCGTTATCAGAAAATCCCATTTTGGTAAGCGCCTCAATTGCGCGCTCTTTTAGAAAACTGAATTTATCCATAATGCCTTGTTTAGCCTCAATGATACTAACAAGTGGGTCAATTGCCCTTTTATCGCCCAATAAGCCTAGAGCCGATACCGCAGATTCGCGCAAATAAACAGACTTTTCATCTTCGTCATTAACAACATCAATCAACGGAGCAACAGCAAACCTGTCACCGATTCTGCCAAGAGCATCCGCACATGCCAGTCTTACTCGGTAATTTTCGTTTTTGTTATTCATGCAATAAAGTAAAGATGAGACAACATCCGTATTTTTTTGATTTGCAATAGCTTTAGCGCACATTACGCGGACATTGTTATATTTTTCTTTTGTCTCAGAATCTGAATAATTTGCGTTTTTCAGTAACAAAACATCCACAAGATATTCAAGACTGGATGGGTCACGATAAACATCAAGATTTCTTATTATATGCATAATTACGTCAGGCTCTGTTGCAACAGATAGCATGTAATTATATATTTCAACAAGTTGAGAAGGTTGATAGAGTGTTTTTAAGTTATCAATATTTGAGATTACGAGATTGTCATCCATGCCCCCAAAAAGACCGCAGTTTTGAGCTATGGTTTTTATATCGAAATTCGTATCACTGCTCACGTTCACCCTCGCACCTCTTGAACAAATAAAATCTTCTTATATATAAATAATATAACAGTTTTACTTAATAATCTTAAAATTAAATTTGAATTGTAACATTTTCGTAATTATCGCGCAAATTTTATTTTCCTTTGTTTTAAGATTAATGTGTAGCAGTTAATTAATTTAAGTGGTGTGACATGAATATAGACTCAATTAAAATTTACTCCGCCGACTCTATTAGCAAACCCAAGCGAAAGAACGCAAATGGGCATGGCTTTAGAGAGAATAGTGTGGATTTGTGTAACGAAAAAAGTGTGAATAGAGGATATTATGGCGGTAGCTTAACGAGTTTTGGAGCTGCCGCTAATTCTTACTCGGATTTGGGTAAACCGCTTTGCGACAAAATCTTTCGTTCAAAGAAATTTCAATGGTTGCTTGATACCGCAGCAGACCAAGCCGTAAACGCTCAAGCTTTAGTTGCCCTTGTTGTAGCAGGCGGATTGAGACCGGCAACAAACCTTGCAATGGCAGGGAAAAAAGATAAAGAAGACAGTATATATGCGGCATCCCACGCAATATCATCAGCCTTAATCGGTTTTGCGGTATCTTCTATCGTGATGGCTCCATTCAACAAAGCTTTCAGAATGATTAAAGATAATCCTAAACAATATTTGCAAGGACTTGAAAAACTCTTCGGTATAAAAGAAATTGGAAAAAGAAAATTAGAAAAATCTATTGCATATAAAAAACTAAGAAAAATGGCTCAATTCATTCCTGATACTTTAGTTCTTGGTATTCCAAAAGCAATGTTGACAATTGCATTGATTCCTCCAATTTTGAAATATGTTTTCCATATGGAAAAAGGTAAAAAAACTACAGCTCCTCAGCAGGCTGAACAACAAAACATGAACTTTGCCAAGACTCAATTAACAAGTCCAGCATTCAAATCAGTACAAGGAGGTATGGAATAATGCAAATTACTCAACTAAATAATTACAATAATTATCAAAACAGAGCATATACCTCTAACTTTAAACAAATTGCACCTTCAAAAGGTTACCAACCAAGATTTACTAGTATTGCAGGTGCTGCAACAGAAGCCGCAACAACAGTTGCTCAAAAACCGGAAGGTTGGTTTGGCAAATTCGCTGATTGGATTGCGAAAAACTACTTTGTAAAATTTTATAACAGCAAACCTGCAAAATATATTGTAGCCCATACAAATAGCCCTAAATGGAACAATATGACAACTCACATGTCCGCTTTAGGGTCAACTCTTATTTCTGGTATGTATGCAGTTAGGACTTTAGAAAACGATAAATTAGACCCTGAAAAACGTAAGACATTAGCTATCAACGATGTACTTACATGGGCGGTATCTACAGCAGGTGCATATTTCTTAGATGCCAAACTTGCAAAAGCTTGTGACAAAGCAACAACGAGATATGCGGCTAACTACTTGCAAAATAACAAAGATAGCAAAGAAGATGTCATGAATAAAAAGATTTTAGGGGAATGGGATGCTAAAGACCTTAGATCAATGATGAAAAATTGGTATGAACATGTAAATCCTGACACAAAAGAAGGTAAAGAATTATTACAGGAAATCAAACAACAAGCAGTTGACAACTTAAATACTCAATTCGACACAAGTGATGTAAAACCATTATTAAAAACTTGGTTGAACCAAATAGCTCCTGATTCAGCTGAAATGCAAGAAGTTAAAAAAGCTCTTGGGGAAGAAAAACTTACCAAATTAACAGAGGGTCTTACTCTAGGCGATAAAGAACTTTCTGCCACTGCGAAGAAGGAAATCGAATCAATGGCAGAAACAATTAGACCAACATTGAAGAAATGGATTGCAGCATTAACTCCTGAATCAAACGAAGCATTTGAATTCTTGAAAAAGACAGGTAAATTAAGCTACAGAAATATTGCAGATTTCAACGTAGATATCTTGAGAAACCCTAAACTAACAACTCACTTTGAAGGAATTGAAACATTGAAATCATTGTTAGTGTTCGGTATGGTATACAGATATATCGTTCCGGTTCTTGTAATGAAACCGGCTAACTACATTGGACATTACATTCACGAACAAAATGCTAAAAAAGCGCAAGCCTCAGAAACTAAACAAGCTTAATTTCTGCACACGATATAACAAAAGAACCTTGCACAAAATACAAGGTTCTTTTTGCGTAAAATAATTTCGGAATCTCTAGTTGTGTACATAGGTCTATGTCATTCTGAACTTGATTCAGAATCTTTTCCATAATCAATATTCAACAAATGCCACTATTGATAAATTCTGCTTACTTAAAAGGATTCCAAACAGCCTAATTCAACTTTGTTGGCTTGCAGAAATACGGATTATTTTGGTATTTTGCCCAAGTGATATAAGCCTTGTTCCCCTTGATTGTAGTAGAACCGACAACCACATATTTGTTAGCATTTGGCTTTGGATTTTTAACTTCTGCATAAGCATCCAATTCGTGAGTGATAGGCTCTTTTGACTTGTCTCTCATTGAATTGTACAAATCTTCAACTTGAATAGCCGTAAAATTGCAATCAATTTGGTATTTATCTTTAGGAGATGAAACAACTTCTTGGTACTTACACATACCGTTTCTCCAACCTAGAATTTTTCTGGTGGTTGTAAACTGCTGACTTTCAAATTCTGAAACTACAGTTTCTTCGTACTTATCACAGTCTTGGAAATTCTTGATAAATTTTGAAGAAAATTTAGTATAAGTTGCAGCAAAAACACAACTTAAAGAACTCAAAAACAATATAAATAACGCAGTTGCAATTGTAGATTTTTTCATATAAATCATCTCCCCTTTAGGTTTTTATAAATATATTATAGCAAAAATTTTGATTTAGTAAAGTTGTGACAACAGGGAGTGGGAAAGAGGTAATGATTCAGGAGCTAAAATACAACAAATAGGTCATACCCCACCTCGAAATCAAAGATTTTGGTCCTCCCGCAAGGGTAGGACATGCTGACCTCTGTGTTTGATGTCATTCTGAAAGGATTAAAAATCTTGCCAACTTGTTTGGCTTAGATTTTATCCTATTCAGAATCTATCAATGCTTATTTTTAAAATTGACCTTTGTGTATTACTTATTAATCAAATGGATAGACCCTGAAACAAGTTCAGGGTGACATAGACCTATGTGCACAATTAGAGATTCCGAAACAAGTTCGGAATGACATAAGATAAAGTAGTGAGGGGAAAACGAAGTGTCCCCACAAATAATTTAGCACTAAGGTCAACAATCCGACAATAGCCAAAAGAGAACAATCAAACAAAACGAGTAAACGACAAAAGCCGAATTTGTTTGAGGAACGAAGTGACGAGTTATTCGGCTATTATACGAGTTTTTAGTTTGATGTGAACGT
>CABUXT010000031.1 GCA_902495705.1 uncultured cyanobacterium | reverse complement strand
TCATGCTGTTAGACCGGATGATGTTACAGATATTGGTCGTGATGAACACGAAAGGAACTACTACTACCACGAAGGTGATGGCGATGGTACTTTCAACGGTGAACAATCTGACGTAGATGATGATGACAACGTAGTTGATGCTACTCCGATTGAAATGCCGGATGATAACCAAGAACCTGACCATGAACCTGGGGACACTGACACCGATATTGATACGGACACGGATATTGACATAGACACCGACCTTGATACAGATACAGACATTGATACCGATTTAGATACTGATACGGATATTGATACGGACTTAGATACAGATATCGACACAGATTTAGACACCGATATTGATACTGATACCGACACGGATACAGATGATGACAATGACCACATCAAATACCCTGACGGAAGTCAAACATATATCCAAAGAAAAGATATTGATAACGCAATCCAAGCAATTGATAAACGTCAATATATGAGATTCAATGTAAATGAGATAACAAAACCAATCTCAATGGAGCGAACAAACAACGGCGTAAGTCAATTAATTGATATTTCGCGTGGTGGAATTGCTGTAAAACACAACAATGACCTAAAAGTTGGGGATGTTCTACCTGTACATATTCAGTATAAAGACCTAAACATCAACGCAAATGTCAAAGTCGTATCTGCAACATCAAATAGAGCAGGGGCAGAATTTACCAACCTTGATAAATCTGTAGCAAACCAATTACTGTATTTGAACATTTTATTAGAGGCTGACAATGAGATGTTAGCAACAAGATTTACAAGCAAATAAAACATATACTAAAAAGTCGGCGAATAACTCGTCGACTTTTTGCTTTTTATCTGAATTGTCTTCTTTGAATGTTTCTTACTTGAACTCTTTTTCTTGCTGTAGTTCCAACAGTTTGAGTATTGTTCAAAGAACCTAATTGAGAACCTGCTGATTGTAAGAATGAACCTGCTGACATACCGTTTGCTAATTTTTTAGCGAAAGTTTTTTCAGCACCTTCTGCTATTTTAGCTGACCCTTGAGCTTTAAATGCTGCGAAATCTTTATCTAAATTTTTAAGTTTATCTTGAGCAGCTTTTTTAGCTTCATCTGTAGTTGCAGAATTTAATTCTTTTTGAGCTTGTGCTTTTGCTGTATTTAATTTCTTTTCAGCTTTTGCAATTTCTTCACCTGCAATTTTATCATTAGCTTTATCAACTTTACCTTGATAAGTATTTGCTTGTTCTTGAAGTTTTCCTGATTTTTCGCTGAGCGCTTTTGATTTGTCTTTAAGTTTGTCAACTTTAGCTTGAGTTTTTGAATCCAAAGCCTTTGTTTCAGTACCTTGAGCACCATTTGCAGCACCATCAACACCTTTAGCGGCATTTTCAGTTCCATTTACTGCGCCTTCGGTACCTTTAGCTGCATTTTCAGTTCCTTTTACTGCACCATCGGCACCTTTTGCTGCGCCTTCAGCACCTTTAGCGCCGCCTTCAGTCAATTGAGTTGCTTTTTCAGCTGCCTTATCAGCTTTTGATTGTAATTTTGTAGCAGCTTTGTTTGATGCATTTGCAACTTCTTGGTTTACACTCTTGAATCCGCCTGCGATTTCTTTAGTACCTTTAACAGCTGAAGCACCTGACATAACTGCTGCACCTGCAGAAGTTAAAGCACCTGCGATATTACCTTGAGCTGCGTATACTGCAGTTTTTGTAATATTTGCAGCCATTTTACCATAGTTACCAACAGTCTCAACTGTGATACCAACTTTTTCAACTGTACCGCCTGCTTTAATCAAAGCTGCACCTGCTGATGCTGTTGGAGGATAAGATGCCATTGCAGTACCTGCAACTATCATACCTTTACCAACATATTGAGTAGCTTGACCTGCCATTGTTGTATATCCTGCGATTTGGTCAGCTTTTTCAGCAACTTTTAAAACTTTGCTTGATTCTGTTTGGTTTTGTTGAACTGTGCTAACGTTTGCTTTTGCAGCTTTTTGGTAAGCTTTTGAAGTTCTTGATAAAGTTCTTACTCTTTTGTTTGTAGCAACTTGAACTTTTTTCAATTTAACTTGAGAATTTCCAATTGAAGTTTGAGTTGCTTGCAATTTTGCAGAACTTGTTTGGATTTTTGATTGGATTGCAGTTCTTTCATCATCAGAAATAGAGTCAGAAGATAACAAAGCGTTTTGTTGTTCGATTTGAGCATTGATAGTATCAGTCTCTTCTGATTTCTTTTCCATATCAGCTGCAAGTTTTTGCATTTGTTTTTGAGACTTGTCGATAGCTTTTTGTTCAGTTTGCATTTGTTTTTTGAACTTTTTGTCGTCTTTTTTCATTTTGCTATCTAAAGACTTCATTTTAGATTGAGCTTGATTCATTTGTTGAGTACCAGCCTCAGATTGAGCTGTTGCTGCTTTTGAATCACTTGCGCTGCTTTTTGAATCTGCTACAGATTCATCACTGCTTTTTTCTTCATTTTCTTGTTTTTTAACTTCGTCTTTCTTTTCGCCACCGGCTACATTTGAAGCTCTTTTGCTGATTTCTTTTTTAACTTTACCCAATTTAGAATCTACACTGTTTTCTAAGAATCTAGGTAAGTTAGAATCTTTTAATTCTGTTAATTCTGATTTCAAAGAGTTCAATTCACCATCAGGAACTGAAACTAAGTTATCAAAATCATAATTTCCGATATCAACTTTTTTATTTTCAGAGTTTTGAGTTTCTTGGTTGCCTTTTGCTTGTTCGGTTTTGTTAGCAGAATTGTTTTTAGAAACATCTGAAACTGATTTAGCAGTGTTAGCATTCAAAACATTGTTTGCAGTTTGGTTGTTTCTTGTAGCTGAAACACCATTGCTATTGTTGTTGATTAAGTTAATGTTGTTAGCATTTGGAGCGTTGAAAATAGAACCGTTCATTGTCATATGAGCAGGAACTTTTGAAGACAAACCGGCTTTTCCAGCTTTGCCATTTTTCATTTGCTGTAAAAGCTTTTGGATATCTAATTTATTGTTTACGCCATTAATGCTCACTTTTTAAAGCTCTCCAAAATTTAACTCTCTTATATATATAAAAAATTTTGAAAAGGCTCGATTTCAGAGTTTTTCGTTTTGTTTACAATTGTTTACAAAGTACAAAACCCTTGTTACAATTTGCTTTAAAATTTTATTTTTGGTAAAATTAACAAGTAGATTAATATTTAGTTTAGGGAGACTTTAATATGGATTTAATGAAAGGTAAAAAAGGGGTAATCTTTGGTGTATCTAACACTCACGGTATTGCCTACGGTATTGCTAAACAACTTCACGAAGCAGGTGCTGAAATCGCTTTCACATACGCCGGTGAATCAATGGAAAAAAGAGTTCGTCCAATCGCTGAAAGTATGGATGCTAAAATCATCATGAGTTGTGATGTAACAAAAGAAGAAGAAGTAAAAGCTGTATTTGAAGAATGTGAAAAAGTTTACGGTAAACTTGATTTCGTAGTTCACGCTGTTGCTTTTGCTAAAAAAGAAGATTTGATGGGCAGATTCGTTGAAACTTCTGCTGACGGTTGGAACACAGCATTAGGAGTAAGTGCTTATTCATTAGTTACAATTTGCCGTCACGCTGAACCTATTATGAACGAAGGCGGTTCAATTTTCGCATTAACATACCTTGGTTCAATTCTTTCAGTTCCAAGCTACAACGTAATGGGGGTTGCTAAAGCTGCATTAGAATCAGCTATGAGATTCTTAGCAGTAGACTTAGGTGCTAAAGGAGTTAGAGTAAACTGCATTTCTGCAGGTCCTGTAAAAACTTTGGCATCAATGGGTATTAGCGGATTTTCTAAAATGTTAAAAGCTGCTGCTGCTCGTTCTCCAATGAAAAGAAACGTTGCGTTGGATGAAGTTGGTAAAGCAGGTTTATACTTAGCATCTGACCTATCTGCAGGTACAACTGGTGAAGTTATCTATGTTGACTGCGGATGTCACTCTGCATACGCATCATCTGAAGAAATGGATATCTTGGCTAACAACTTAGAAATCTAGTTTTTCGGAAAAAGTTAAGATTTGAACAGAGTAAAAGCGTTTGCTTTTACTCTGTTTTTATTTGCTGATTATTTTCAATGGTAGCGGCTTTCAAAATTAAAAGTAGGGTGGGCTAACTAGCCCACCTATAAAATTCAACTCTTCGTTTTTGAATTACGTAGTAATACCATGCAAATTTTGTTGTGGATTACCACGTCACTCTGTCAAGGCTTATGTGACAATTGCAAGTAAATGTTCCTCGTAATGACATGATTTTAATAATTCAGCAAATGCTATAATTGATAAATATTGATTATTAAAAAGATTCTGAATCAAGTTCAGAATGACATAGACTTATATGTTATGCTTATAACGAAAAAAATTCTGATATTATCTTCTTTTACAAATCAACACAACCTAAAACATTGACTGGATGTCAAAATCGATTTGAGTTTTCAATTCATCAAGACTATTAAATTTAATCTCAGGACGAATCATTCTGTTAAAGCTTACTCGAATATCTTTGTCGTACAAATCACCATCAAAATCAATAATAAATACTTCTAAACTCTTAATTCCGTCATTGGAAACAGTCGGAGAAACTCCAAAATTAGCAAGCCCACGTTTTGTTGTACCATCAGGCAATTCAACTTCTACATCATAAACACCATAAGGCGGTTCAACAATATCCAGCGGATAAATTATATTTGCTGTCGGATAACCAATTGTTCTGCCAATTTCTTTACCTTTTACAACCGCACCTGATACTGAGAATTTACGCCCAAGCATTGACGTTGCCATATCTACAACACCTGTTTTTATAAATTGACGAATCGCAGTAGAGCTGATAACATCACCAAAAATTGATAGCGGTGGAGTCGCAAAATATAAATAATCAAACTTGTCTTGACAATCAGATAAAAATTTAACATTACCAGACTTATCTACCCCAAATCTATGATTAAAACCGGTAGATATAGCCTTTGGTTCAAAATATCTAATTAAAACATCTTCCAAATATTGAGAAGGGGTCATATAACAAACTGAAGCAAAATCAAGTTCAAAAACATAATCAACACCCAACTTCTCCATATATTTATATTTATCTTCAAGTGTCAAAATATATTTAGGAGATACTCCCTTAAAAAAGCAAAAAGGATGTTCTTGAAATGTGACAACTGCAGAGTGATACCCATTTTCTTTTGCAAATTCAACAGCACTTGAAATAACTGCTTGATGACCTAAATGAACACCATCGAAAAAGCCTAGTGCTAATGATAAATTTGGAATATGTCTAAGTTCTCTTACTATCTCCATATTGTAATTATATCCTAAAAATATTAAATGTAAAAATTGTTAAAATTATTAAAACTTTAATCAAATAAAATTCCGACAATACAAGCTGACATATAGCAGGTCAAAGTACCACAAATCAAAGCTCGTACACCAAGTCTTGCCAAATTCTTTCTTTGGTTTGGAGCAAGTTCTCCGATACCACCTAACAATATTGCAATTGAGCCTAAGTTTCCAAAACTGCATAATGCAAAACTTGCAATCAAGAAAGATTTATCTGACAAATGCATTGCAGGGGAGGTCAAATCCATATATGCAACCATTTCGTTTAGAACAAGCTTAGTACCCATCAATCCGCCAACTGCAGTTGCCTCATGTAGCGGCACACCCATAACAAGAGCGAACAAAGCAAAGATTTTACCTAATATTGCGTTCAATGATAATGATGAAAATGCTGATATCAACATTGGTGAATTGATATGCATAAATTTCAAACATTTTACAACCATCAAACCGAATCCGCCCAAGAACCAGTCAATCATTGCAACTAACGCAACAAGAGCCAAAATCATAGCAACAACATTGATTGCGACTTTCATACCCTCTGACGCACCAGAAGATATTGCATCAAAGACATTTACATGCTGCCTGTGACGTTTACTTACTGAAATTTTGAAATCTTTACTTGTTTCCGGTTCACCGGTTTCGGGATATACAATTTTTGAAATAACTAATGCTCCAGGAGCTGCCATAACAGATGATGCTAATATATATTCAGCAGGTATCCCCATGCCAATATAAATTGGCATAATAGAACCTGAAATACATGCCAGAGAACCTGACATAGATGCCAACAACTCTGAACGAGTCAAATTCGGCAAATAGGGTTTAATCATAATTTGAGCAACAATCTGACCGACAAAGGTACTTGCGACATTAGAAAGTGCCTCAGCACCGCTAACATCAAGTAATTTATTCATACCTTTACCTAAAACAGCAACAACACGTTGCATAATTCCGTAATAGTAAAGGATATTAACCAAAATCATCATAAACACTGTAGATGCAATCAATTGAAGGGCAAATACAGAACCTCCGTTACCTGAGAATAACTCGGCAAATTTTGAGTTCATCAAGCCGCCAAATACGAATTCTCCACCTTCCTTTGCAAAAACTAACAGCTTTTGGATAAATAATCCGATTGCCATAAATAACTTTTGACCGATTGGAATTTTAAAAATAAATACAGCCAATAAAACTTGTAATAAAAATCCCATACCGATTGTTTTATAATTGATTGCTTTTTTGTTATTTGATAAAGCATAAGCTAATGCAAATATTACAACTATACCTAAAATTCCAATAAATCTACTCATGTTACCCCTTTACTGTCACATATTTATTATACTAAAAAGAAGTCCTCTACAGACTCCTTTTTACAAAAATGTGATAAAAGTTAATGTAAACTAACCTTTATTAAAAAATCCCATTATTTTGTCAATCAAACCTACAGATTCCTCAGCTTCGCTTGAGCCTAAATTATCAAGCTTATCCAATCTGTCTTTAGCCATCTTATAATCAACCGGATCTGTTACACGTTCTAAATACTTTTTATATGTATCAATAGCTAAATCTTTAGCTTTAATTCTTTCATAACCTTTAGCCAAAATTTTCAAAGCATTCAAATCTTTTGGATCAAGCTCAGAAAGTTTTTCCAAATATTCAACTTGAGAACGGTAGTCTCCAATGCTTTCTTCATAAGACGCCATTTTTCGTAAAGCTTCCTTATTATTAGGATCGATTTTTACAATTTTGGCATAATATTCAGCAGCATGGTCTAACTCTCCGGATTCAGTCAACATATCAGCTAATGTAAACAAGACATTTGTATCTTTGTCATTTAATTGAACTGCGTTTAGGAACTCATTTACTGCAATATCTTTATTGCCTCTCAACATATTGTAAATACCCCAGTTTACGTGAGAATTGTATTCGTCTCCGTTTTCATCATAAACAAGAGCTCGCATTTGATAGGTCAAAGGTGAATTTGGTTGCAATTTGTTATACTCTTCAATATGCTCCAGCGCCTCTTCAAATTTCTTTGAAGAATAACAATATTGAGCCTGTAAAGTATAATACCTTGGAGATTTTTTATATTCTTCAGGCAAAGAATTCAATTTCGCATAAGCCTCTTCAACTTTTCCAAGTTCCAGCATACATTGAATTTTCAAGAGTTCATCAGAAGTACACTCAATTGCATGCTCAGGGTCGCCACTTTTTAGATAAACTGCAGCTAGAGCCTCATTGATTTTTGGAGAATCAAAACCTTTTTGCTTTGCTCTATTCAATACATCTATTGCACTTGAATAAGCTTCATCTTTCAAATAAATATCTGCAAGTTGTAAAAAGATATCTTCATGCAAATTATCATATTCAAGAATCAAATTATATTCATCAATAGCCTTCATTGTATGACCTGTTTGACGATACAAATTTGCAAGAGTTAATCTTGTCATAACAACTTGAGTTTCATCTTCATGCGCATGAGATAGAGCCTTTTTGAAATCGTTTATAGCAAACTCCAATTTACCTTCAAGAGAATTTTTATTACCTCTATAAACATAATATTTATATTTATCGGTATTTTCATAAATAGCCATCAATTGTTCATAAGCTAAAGAATTAGAAACATCACGTTTTAGAATTTCATAATAATAATTAGCTGCCTCATCTTTCTTTTCAAGAATTAAAGATAAGTGACCAAGTCGTTCTAATATACCTACATCATCAGGATGATGTTCATATTCTCTTTTATATTCCTCATAAGCTTGTTCATATTGTTCGTTTGCTTCAAATTGTTCAGCCAACTGTAAACTCATTTATCGTTACTCCTTTTTTGTATAAAATATTTGCTTAACCGATTATAACATTATTTTTGAGATAGTTCAATCTAGTTATATGTATTTTGAGCCTTAGCCATACCGTTATCAAAATAGTATTCAATGGCATCTACTGATTTTTTCAAAACAGGTTTAAGTGTTTCTAATTGGTCTTTGTAGAAATTTTGCAAAACAAAAGTTTCAGATGGAATAGGAGGCTGTGGACCGATTCCGATTTTTAGCCTTGCAACAGATTGTGTTCCTACACATTTAATAACTGATTTAATACCGTTATGACCGCCATCAGACCCGTTTGGACGAAATCTCATTTTACCGAGTTCTAAAGACAAATCATCATAAACCACCAAAACATCAGATACATCAATTTTGTAATAATTCATGACCAACTGCACCGCATCTCCTGAAAGATTCATAAATGTAGTAGGTTTAATTAGCATTATATCTTCAAAACCATGCTTATACTTGCCAATAAAACATTTTAACTTTTTATCCTCTTTAAAAGACACATCATGCACAATTGCCATACGGTCAATAACCATAAAACCTGCATTATGTCTTGTAAAGCAGTACTTATCTCCGACATTACCCAGTCCGACAACTAATTTCATATTACGAAAGCCCTTCAATATTGTATAAATCTTATATTTAGTATTTTAACGCAAATAAATATTACCATAATGATATACCAACCCTAAGCTTAACAAAAAGATAAATAATAACTAAATTATATAAAAAATGAGGTATTAAATATGAAACACGAAACAAAAACATTAAAAAGTTCACAAAAAGTTGCCGATTTTTTAAATAGAAACAACTTACACAAAAAAGATTTTGCAGAAATGATTGGAGTTACTCTTTCTTATGTGTATAACTTGATAGATGAATCTATTCCATTTTCGACAAGAAGTACAACGTTAGAACGAATTGCAACAGTCATGGATATTGCACCGGAAGAATTTGAAGAATACAAAATTCCACAAGAACCGATTTTGCAAGATGATACAATTGAACTTTTAAAAAGCCTGATTAAAGATAAAAAAATGAGTGTAGTCACATTTTTAAAGGCATTTCCGCGTAAAAAACGAGTAGAAATTGTCGACATGCTCCGAGGAGCGTATCCGATTCCGATAGATTTTAAAGAACTTTCCATGATTGGACAAATTTTAGATTTAGACAAAAATGATATCTATAACATCTGGGAAGAGCGTATAAAGCAGGTTTTGGAGACAAACGGAATGAATTTGAACGCAAACTCGGCATTATTAAATTCAATGTTTGAATGTGCCAGAAAACACGTTGATATCTAACTTTCAAGGAGACTCAAAAAATTTTTTGAGTCTTTTTTGATAAAAAGTGTTGACAATGAAAAATGTTCTTGTTATGATGAGTTCACGCGGTGAACGAAACCGCAAGACACTAGAAAGTATGAATAGACATTTGCGCTTGTAGCTCAGCAGGTAGAGCACTCCCCTTTTAAGGGATAGGTCGCGCGTTCGAATCGCGCCAAGCGCAATTTTTAATTGGAAAAGGGATTTAAACCCCTTTTTATTTTTTTTTAACAATAAAGGGATATTTTATGAACATTACTCCAGTAAGCAATAATAATATAACTTTTGGGATAAGGACAACAACAAAAATTCATATAACTTCGCCTATTAGCAAAAGAACAATTGACGAAATTACATTAAGAAATGGGAGCAAAGTTCTCGTTTCAACAAACTACCTCCGTAACAAACCTACAGATAGATTAATTAAAGCTTTTGATTATATGGGGAAATTGCTAAACACTAAATTAAAATATTACGATGCAGAAGGAAAAACCAGCAAGCATTTTCCAACAAATATTTAAGCTAAATTTATTTTATTGGCAAATTAAAAACTTTCGCAATTTCTTCAAGTGAAGCTTTTTTCTTTACTAATTCACAAGCTTTTAATACCTCTTCATTAGTTTGAACAACACCTTTATCCAAACCTTCATCAAACAATTTTTGATACTTCATTTCCATTGATGATGCCATATTGTATGGTAAATTGTACTTTGAAGCTAATTTTGAAAAAAGGTTCTCCATATCTTTTTGGTATTTTACAATTACATCAGCGTTCTTCATAATTACGTCAGTATGTTCTCTATGAAATGTTAAATCATCAAGAAGTGAATCTATTTCACTTTCTTTATAATTTTCTTTTGCATGAGTAATGAAATTTTTAACATCATTGTTAAAAGATTTTTTATTTTCCGTAAGTTCAAATAGCAGATTTAATAAGGGCTTACTTACAACAGTTTTGCCATCTTTAGCTGTTACAGTGCATAAAGGAATAGCCTCTGCTAAAATTCTTGAAGTTTCATCATGAGGGAAATTTCTAATAAGTTTTTCTGCATCATTGATGCAACGCAAAGTTTCATTCAAATTAGATTTGTCATAAACATCTTTTACAAAGTTCAACAATATCGCATCTTTTGAAGATATGCCATCTTTGAGTTTTAATTTCTCATACTCAGATTCAATATGATTTAAGATGTTTTCTTTCTTCACTCTATTAGTTGACTCAGTCATAATTTCAGATTTGAAATTATTGATATTTTTTCTGTACTGAGCTAATTCATCAATATTACGAGTTATAAAATCTCGGTCGATATTTTCAATATTAAGCAAATCCTTTGCGACCTCAAAATATTCATGTCTTGGAGATTTGATATCGCCTGTTATAATTTTTGATACAAATTGCGAATCTGCCGAAGTCCAATCTGAAGGAACAGAGGATGGCATAACATTTTTACCATCTTTTACATTTGGCAGTCGTTTCATTATACAAGCTAATTCACATGCCTCATGATTTAGAACTGCACCGTTACCCATATTAAATGAGCAAGCTTTTAACACCTTGTCTGTAGTTTTTTCATCAAAGCGTCTCATTAATCTTGGATAGTAATCTCTATACACTATATCTAAATATTCATCGCCATTTGAATATTTTTTTACGATTGAAGCTTTTTTATTTGGATTCTTTGTCAAGAACTCAAATAGAGCTGCACTTGGAATAGTTTCACCATTAGCTTTTTTAATAACAGATTTTTCTAACAATCTGATAACTAAAGGCTCGGCAACACCATGCTCAGTCATTGCATTTACCGCAATATTTGCAAAATTTCTGGCTAAAGCATCATCAACTTTTATATTTTTATCCCAAGTATTTGGAACAATATCATAAAGCATGTGAATAAATTTAAGCTTTTTTACGCTATTTGCAGACATATCAGTACTATGAGCATAATTTACACCAATATCTCTCCCTGTATAAACCATATCAGTATATTGAGCAGGAAGTGGAACATCATCAGGCGCATATTTAGAAGGCAATATATATAGTCTGTCTTTTGACCTGTTAAAAAGTTCACTCGTTCTTTGACTATCTTCAATTTCGCCCATTTCTTTTCTTAATTGAGCTTTTTCAAAAGACATTTTTTCAACAAAATCTTCTTTTGGATAAGAGTACACCAAAGCTCTTTTAGGAGACTTGCCAACAGTATAAGAAACTATTTCGCCATCAATATCAGTGACAGGAGTTAAACTTTTTGAAAGTTTACTCGGCATTTTATCAGGCTTTACTTCTACTAAAAATTTTTTACCTGCAATATCTTTTACAATATTTGTTACGGAAGAACAATAAATACGCATAAAAACACAAACCTTTCTTACCTATTATTATAAAAGATTTGAACACAGCAGTATTTGCTGATAAAAATATTCAGATTAACAATTATTTACATGTTATAAATTAATCATCTGAATTTACAAATGATTCTTTTCCATTTTCTATTACTATGGCTGTTAATGGAGCATTTTTATATTTTCCGCAACCTGTATCTATGCAAATTTTATCATCTTTAATTAACGGAGACTCAAATTCCGTATGCCCAAAAATTATTTTATATGGAAAATCATGTTTTCTGTTAAAAAATTCACTTCTTATATAGACCATATCGACAAGACTTTGCTTTTCTAAAGGTACACCGATACGAAAACCTGCATGGACAAACAAATAATTATCTTGGATATGATAAGGTTTTAAATTGTTAAAGAAATCGCCATGGATTTTCATAATATTTTCAAAACTGCCATAACTTCTGACAGTAGCATCTCCACCGTAATTCCAAAATAAATAATTGTAATAATCATCAGAATTGGCATGCAACATTGCATATTCGTGCGAACCGATAAGGTAAACGCAATTACAAACATTTTGCATTTCTATAACCTTATCCACAACCTCTTTTGACTTTGCGCCCCTATCAATGTAGTCACCCATAAACACAATGGTATCGCCTTTTTGAGGTGATACATTATCTAATACCGCACAAAGTTTTTCGTATTCGCCATGTATATCTGTGATACCGATTATTCTTGCCATAACAAAATTTTATAATAAATTTCTGCCAAAAACAAGAAAATCCGCGCAAAACGAATTTCTCATATTCTATATGCGCTCAATTAACGCCTTTAACTCCAAAATCATAGAATCTAAGATTTTCAAAGTTTCGCTATTAGGTTGAGTGAATAAATTTTGCAAATTATCTTCAAACTCATTCGGTAAAATTTTACAATTAGTTAGTGCAAAATCGATTAATCGCTTTTCCCCAGGATGTAATTGTTTATTCAATGCAAAAATTACATCAAAATAACTTGCTACAAAAGCGGCTATTCTATGATTTATACTCGTTATATCCTTCCTGATTATAGCCTTTTCAATTTGCTCATAATATGACGCAAATGGCTTATCCTTCATCAACATCATATTTCTTTTGATTATATTATGCTGCAATTCTTTTGGATAGTCACAATTTAACTTTTCTTGTAAAGATTTGAGCCAATTATTTTTGTCATAAATGATATTAAAATTTTTCAAAGTATACAAAAAACACGTTGTATAACCGTTTGATGGATAATGTTTTTCCCAAACATTTTCAATTACATTTTCAAACCATGAAATATTCCAGTACATAACATCTAATTGCTGATTGATTTTATCGACAAAGAACTCATCACCTGAACCAAAATATTCACCACCGATTTCAGATTTGGAAGAAACAGGTTCTATAATATTTGCTCTTTTTTCAATAGGAATACCTGTATTTGAAAAAATATAGACATCAATATCTGAAGACTTGTCAGATGTTTTAGCTGTCGTAGAACCGCCGATTGCTATAGATTCAACCTCATCAATATCTATAAATTTATTAAATATTTCGTTTAAAATTTCACCAGCCATGCTTAAATTCCTTATTTTGACTATTTAACTTCAAATGTCACATTTGATACGGCTGTAATTTTCTTTTCGATAGTTGAGGTGTCGTTTATGCCCATATCAGAAACATCTGTAGAATCAACAGGCGTAATTTGAAATACTCCCATTTGTACGGATTGAATTTTTCCAACATGGTTATTTGTTGATTTCAACATCGCTGAGGCTCTTTGTTTAGCATCTGTTGTTGCTTTATTTAACAATTGAACTTTCAAATCAGGCAACTTTGAATAAGAATAACTGGTTGAGCGCACATCAATATCTATCCCTTTATCCATCAATGAGGCAATATCTAGTGATGCATTTTTAATTTTATTAACGTCAGAAGATTTTACCGTCACAGTTTGAGACAAATTGTAATAATCTGTTTCATTTGTCGTTACACCGTTTGGTGCCATTTTATAAGTCACGTAACCGTTTATTGATTTGATATTAACATCATTATTTATATCAAAACCTTTTGAACCTAAATAGCTCAAAACTTCAGGCAATTGTTTTTTCGCTGTGGCATAAGCTAACGCCTTGGTCGGCTTTTTGACATTCAAAGACAATTCCATATTACCTGAATCTGACTTAACAATTTCGTAAGCTGAACCTGTTACGGTAACTGAATGTTTTGCAAATGGAGAAACTCCGGATTTAACCGCAACAATTAACCCAAAAGCCAACAATAAACCAAGAATTGCAATTTGTAATTTTTCTATTCTCTCTAACATATTAAAACTCCTTTACACTGTATCAAATATATTATTATCACAATTAAAATAAAAAACAATATCCTAAATATTATTCTATTTAATACTTTACATTAATTATTTAACATTCTAAAATAATGTTATCTGCATACAAATTAGTGTTTGTAACATTTTGTTTATATTTTGTTAAAGGACTAGCAAAAGTTATATTTCCACGGTTTATAACTTTTGGAAAGGGGCAACATGGCAATGGTTTCAAAAATAACCTTTAGAGGAGAAAATTCCACAAACTTACTGGACAAAATGAAGTCCAATCAAAAGTACACGCAATCAGGAGTAAATACAAATCCTCAACCTGAGACAAATTCAACTCCTGCAAAAGATACGAAAACTCTCACGACTACGACGAAACCTGACAATACGATGACGTATGTTTCATCAGCCGTTGCTCTTGCCGCACTTGGTGTTACAACTTATGTTGCCGTTAAAAACGGTAAACTAAATAAAGCCTTGGGCGAAGTTACCCATGAACTGGCAGATACAAAACAACATTTGACAGACAGCATCCACCATGGATTAAGTGAGGCTGACAGAAAGATTAAAGAACTTGGCAAATGGCAGGATGGACAAGTCGAAGGAGTTGCTAAAAAAGTTGAAGAGGCTGAGCAACACATAAAAGACTTAGGGAAATGGCAAGACGGACAAATTGAGGGAGCAAAACAAGAATTAAATACAAAAATTGACTCTCTATCAGGAGCCGTAAAAACTGCAGGTGCTCAAGAAATTTTAACTGAACCTGTAAATATCAACGGATTAGAAATGCAGCTTGCAAAAGTCATGCATGGTTATGGCAAAAACCAAGGTACATTAGAAAAAGAACTAAGAAGTGAAGCTACAAAACGAATTTTTGGTATCGTTGACCGTTCAAAAATCACTCCTCCTGATGAAATTATGGTTAGAGTCCCAACCTCTGAATTTAAAGGATTTTCTAGCACAGGCGGCATGTCAATCGTACCGAGAGAAGTTGTCGCAAACCTTGGCGCAATAATTAACAGCAAACAAAAAGCTAAAATCGTTGTGGATACTCCACTATACTTGGGTCAAGTTGAAGACAAAGTTTATTATTCAATCGTTAAACAAGCTGACGGCACATATAATTATGTAAGTTCAAAAATGGACAAACCGATGGCTAAACTCGAAAAAATCGACACAATGAAGTTGCCGATTTATACAGACAAAGGCAAAACTAATGAAGCCGTTGAAGTTTATATGGCAAAAGGCATGGAACAACAAGTTGATTTGAAATTGCTTGTACCATGGCTTGAAAAAGACTTGGCAGACGAAATTACAAAAGCTATCGAAAAAGGTCATCCGTTTGAAATTAACACAGACATCTTGAGAGTTAAATTCAAACCTGAACAAGGAATGACAAAACCTGTAGCTACGGTAAAATATGACGCTGTATTCTATAAACATGACAAATTCAGAATGGACGGTCCGGTTGTAGATGGCGCAGCTAAAAATATTTATAACAACCTAACTCATGAAGCAGGCGAAACAGAAAGATTTATCTACTTTGATAAGTTCTTCTACGAACACTTACTCAGAAACGCTGAAAGTTCAGATGTTCCATTAAGAGCTGATTTGATTATCGGAAACGATTGGCAAACAGGCGGTATCAGTGCAATGACAAGATTGCTTACTACGGCTAAAAAATATTTCGGACTAGACCCTAAAGTTGCCGACAAGATTTACAACACACCAATTATGACAATTATGCACAATGCAGGATTATCAGGTGATAGTTGGCACTCTCAACCTAAGTTGTTAAATATTATGTTTGGCGAACATGCATCTGTAATTGCGAAAAACGCTTGGATGCCGAAAAATGCTAACCTTAACGCCGATTCTTTAAACGGTTTGTTCCATGGAACGAATTTGAACCCACAAACAATGGCTGCAGCTTATTCTGATGTAATTACACCTGTATCAAAAGGTTACGGACATGAAATGGCATCTCACAGCGGATTTGGTGGTGGAAACCACGACATCTACAGAATGAGAGCAAGATACAACGAATTTGGCGACATTGAACACATCAAATACTTGGCTCGTCAAAATGATTTGGATTACACAAAAGTTCCGCAAGAAAATATAAGCTACAGACCGATTACAAACAGTTGCGACAGGGTAAATAACACTCTAACAGAGCAATTGGCAAGAAAAATTGAATACAATTTGGGCTTAGAAAAAGGGGTATTAAAAACTTTTGACGGAAAAACTCCTGTAATTGATGTCCACAACCACAACAAAGAAGTTTACTTGAACAAAGTTATTTCAGATATCAATTTGGCAAGAAGTAAAAAAGCCAACCCAATGAATATTGAGTTACCTGAATTAACAAACCTTGAAGGGGTAAACAAAGACACAATGGTTGTATCAACAGCAGGTCGTATCGTTGACCAAAAAGGTTTAGATATCTTTGCTGAGGCTATTGATGAAATTCTTACTCGCCACCATGATGAGGCAAACCTACCTGTCTTCTACGCTCAAGGCGTTGGCGACAAAGTATATATCGACAAAATGCTTGAAATCAAAAATCGAATCAAAGACAAATTCGGTGAAAAAGCTGCTGAAAGAATTGTATTTGCAAAATTATTCAGTGAACCGGGAAGATATGACGGCTGTAAGTTAATGTCAGACTTTACCGTAATGTCAAGTTGGTTTGAACCATGCGGACTTGTTCATAAAGAAATTGCAGCATTTAGCGGTTCTATCCCTATTGTAAACAAAGTCGGAGGTTTGACAGATGGTTTAACAGACGGAGTTAATGCTATTTTTGCAGACTTCAAACCTAAATTTGAAAACTACAACGACGCGATTGACTTTAACAGAAAGGCATTCGCCGATGCAATAGAAAGAGCTATGACTCTATTTAAAGATAAACCAAAATTTGCGCAAGTATTAACAAATTCATTTGAACTTGACCACAGCTGGTTGAGACCTACAGGTGCCATAAAAGAATACGTTAAAACTTTTGTTGACTTGAAAGTTTTAAAACCTGAAATTCTTGACTATGCTCAAAAAGCTCAATAAATATTTTAAGCAATGGATTGCCAAAGTCGCGCTATACCCACCTCTTAGCGATGAAGTTAAAAATAAAAAAGGCGAAGATTAAAAATCTTCGCCTTTTAAAAATTATTTAGACTTTGAACAAATTATTCTGCAGTAACTTGTTCGCCTTCTTCTGCTTTTTCTTTTTTAGCACGCTTTTTAGTAGCTTTTTCAAAAGAAATTTTACCGTCAACCAAAGTTACCTTGATTGTATCTCCAGGACCATATTTGCCTGACAAGATTTCTTCAGCCAAACTATCTTCCATCTTACGTTGGATAAGTCTTCTCAAAGGTCTTGCACCATAAGCCTCAGAATATCCGTTTTCTGCCAAGTGGTCTTTAACTTCATCTGTAACTTCAATGTTCAAGTCTTTTTCAGCCAATCGTTTGAACAAATCTTTTAACATCAAGTCTACAATTTGTCTGATTTCTTCTTTTGACAAGTGAGCAAATACGATAGTTTCATCGATTCTGTTCAAGAATTCAGGTCTGAATGCTTTCTTCATTTCTTCTGCAACAGTTTCTTTTAGTTTTTCGTATTTGTCTTTTGATTCATCCTCAGCCGTAGAGAAACCAAGTTTTGATGTATTTGTAATCATACTTGCACCTACATTAGATGTCATGATAATTACTGTGTTCTTAAAGCTGATATGACGACCTTTTGAATCTGTCAAACGTCCATCATCAAGGATTTGCAACATGATGTTGAATACATCAGGGTGAGCTTTTTCGATTTCATCAAAAAGAACAACTGAATAAGGTTTCTTTCTGACAAGTTCTGACAAATGACCACCATCATCATAACCAACGTATCCAGGAGGAGAACCGATAAGTTTTGCGGTAGAATGTTTTTCCATAAATTCTGACATATCTACTCTTATCATGTTATCTTCTGAGCCAAACATAGCCTCTGCCAAAGCTTTTGCAAGTTCAGTTTTACCAACACCTGTAGGGCCACAGAAGATGAAACTACCGATTGGTCTGTTTGGTGATTTTAAACCAACTCTTGCACGTCTGATAGCTTTAGAAATAGCTACGATTGCATCATGCTGACCGATAACTCTTTTGTGTAAAGTATCTTCCAAACGAAGAAGTCTTTCACTTTCGCCTTCTGTCAACTTAGTAACAGGAACACCAGTCATCATTGAAATAACTTCTGCTACGTTTTCAGCCGTTACGGTAGGTTTATTAGCGTCATGCTCTTCTCTCCATTTTGCTGAAACTTCACGAATTTTATCTCTCAAGTCAGCCTCATCATCACGAAGTTGAGATGCTGTTTCAAATTCTTGATTTCTGATTGCATCTTCTTTTTCTTTAATCAAAGATTTTAACTGTTTTTCAAGTTCTTTACCTTCAGGGCACATATTAGATGCTTTTAATCTAACCTTAGAACTTGCCTCATCAATTACGTCGATAGCTTTGTCAGGCAAAAATCTGTCATTTACATATTTGCTAGACAATTTAACAGCCGCAACGATTGCCTCATCAGAAATAATTAATCTGTGGTGTTCTTCATATTTAGGTTTCAAACCTTTGATAATCTCGATAGATTCATCAATAGAAGGTTCTTCAATCAATACTGGTTGGAAACGTCTTTCTAATGCTGAATCTTTTTCGATATATTTACGATATTCATCAGATGTTGTAGCACCGATAACTTGGATTTCACCACGTGACAATGCAGGTTTCAAGATATTTGCCGCATCGATTGCACCTTCTGCAGCACCTGCACCAATCAAGGTGTGCATTTCATCAATAACAAGGATAATATTTCCAGCTTGTCGAATTTCATCCATGATTTTTTTCAAGCGCTCTTCAAATTCACCACGGTACTTAGTACCTGCAACCAAAAGCCCCATATCCAATTGAATAACTTTTTTGCCATCCAAAATATCAGGAACTTCCGCATTAACGATTCTAATTGCAAGACCTTCTGCTACAGCAGTTTTACCAACCCCAGGTTCACCAAGTAAAACAGGGTTATTTTTTGTACGTCTTGCAAGAATTTGAATAACACGTTCAATTTCTTTTTCTCTACCGACAACAGGGTCTAATCTCAATTCTTGAGCTGCCAAAGTCAAATCTCTACCAAATTCATCAAGGCTTGGAGTTTTTGTTTTTCCGCCTGTTGAAGATGATGAACTTGAAGAACTTGAGCCTGAACCACCTGCTGTTGCTTGAGGTTTTGATTCGCCTAACATTTTGATTACATTAGAGCGAACCTTGTTCAAATCTACGCCTAAATTTTCCAGAACTCTTGCGGCAACGCCTTCACCTTCTCTGATAAGCCCTAACAACAAGTGTTCTGTACCGATATAATTATGACCTAATTGTCTTGCCTCATCCCAAGAAAGCTCCAAAACTCTCTTAGCTCTCGGAGTGAACGGAATTTCTACCGCAACAAACCCTGAACCTCTACCGATAATTTTTTCGACTTCGGTTCTTGCATCTTTAAGGTTTACCCCCATAGATTTAAGAGTTTTAGCAGCAACTCCGGTACCTTCTCCGATAAGACCTAACAAAACCTGTTCTGTACCAACAAAGTTATGTCCTAATCTTCGAGCTTCTTCCTGAGCAAGCATAATAACTTTTATTGCTTTTTCTGTAAAACGTTCGAACATTTTTTACTCCTATCTCTTCTTATACACAAATTATATACAAAAAGTGAAAAAGTTTCAAGATGTTTGATAAATCTCTAAAACGCGCTAAATAAAAGCTTGAAATTACTTCAAACCCAAATCTTTCAAAAATCTTTCGTTATCGGAAAGGCTAAATAAAGCATCTTCTGAAAATGGGTCTACAACACCTTCTTTGCCAAAAAGTTCATCAACAATTTTGTTATGAGTGGTATTTTCAGGGTCAGAAAGAGCTAAACGCGTAAAATTATTAATATCAGTTTTTCTTTCATACAAATTCAGGGCATGCCTTGATAGACTTTTCAAAAACGAATTTTTCGTTTGGTCTTTCAAGGATTGAACAGGCGAACTCATTGGGAAACAAGAGTTTTCCATACGTTCGGCTTTCAATTGTTTTGCTAACTTTTTAAACATCACATCTCCCTGTTTGTTAATGATATTATACATTATTTTTCAATTATTGCAAATAAACATTACACCAAAGGGGAAATTGTAACTTGATTATAAAATGTATTTCTATTAGAATTAATTTGCTAAATTAGGAAAAAGAAAAGAGGATAAAATGCTTGATATTAAACTGATTAGAGAGAATCCTGACAAGATTAACGAATTGTTAAAAAGAAGAAACCCTGAACTTTCTATTAACGAAGTTATCGCAATTGATGAAGAAAGAAGAAAGATTCAAACAAAAGCTGATGAATTAAGAGCTAAGAGGAAATCGGAATCTCAAAAAATCGGTCTAATGAAGAAAAACGGTGAAAACACTGACGAAATCCAAGAAGATGTCAGAGTTTTGGGCGACGAAATCAAAGAACTTGAAGAAAGACAAAATGCACTTGATTTCAAACAAAGAGATATTTTATTACACATCCCAAATATTCCTGATGAGACAACACCTATCGGCGCATCAGATGCGGATAACGTTGAAGTTTATAAATGGGGTGAGCCTAGAAAATTCGACTTTGAATACAAAGCTCACTGGGATTTGTGCGAAGAAAAAAATCTTGTAGATTTTGAACGCGGTGTTAAACTTTCTCAATCAAGATTTACATTATACAGAGGTAAAGGTTCAAGATTAGAAAGAGCTATCATCAATTTCTTCCTTGATTACCACACAGAACAACAAGGTTATGAAGAAATCCTACCTCCATTTATGGCAAACTCTGCAACAATGACAGGTACCGGTCAACTTCCAAAATTCGCAGAAGACATGTACAAATGCGAAAACGAAGACCTATACTTGATTCCGACAGCAGAAGTTCCTGTAACAAATATTTATTCAGGCGAAATTCTTTCAGAAGATGATTTACCAAAATATATGACGGCTTACACTCCATGTTTCAGACGTGAAGCAGGTTCTGCGGGTAAAGATACAAGAGGTCTAATCAGAGTTCACCAATTTAACAAAGTTGAATTAGTAAAACTTTGTACCCCTGAAACAAGTAAAGATGAACACGAAAAACTAACAGAAGATGCTGAAAAGATGTTGCAATTATTAGAACTTCCATATAGAAGAGAAGCTCTATCAACAGGTGATATCGGATTTTCAGCTAATAAATGTTGGGATTTGGAAGTTTGGATGCCTTCTTATAACGCTTATAAAGAAATTTCAAGCTGTTCAAATTATGGCGACTACCAAGCAAGACGTGCTAATATCAGATACAAAGAAAAAGCAACAGGCAAAACAAGATTTGTTCACACTATTAACGGTTCAGGTCTTGCTGTTGGCAGAACATTTGCTGCTATTGTTGAAAATTATCAACAAGCAGACGGTACAATTATTATCCCTGAAGTATTAAGAAAATACACAGGATTTGATAAAATCTAAGAACTAATAATATAAAAGGAATACACAAGTGGCGCCGCTGAATTTTCAGCGGCGCCACATTTTAATAAATAAAAATTTTCTATCTCATATTCTTATGAGCTTCCAAGAATTTCAAACGCTCAACAACATTGTTTTCCATACGTATAGCATCTTGGCAAAGAGATTTAACAAATTCAATCGGAGACTTGTTGAAGGTATAGCTAAACCAACTTTCTCTTCTTTCTATAGGATTAAAACCTAAAGTCAGTCTGTCGTTAGATACTCTTGCGAATAATTTATCCGTACCTGCAGGATAATTGAATACATCAATATCAGTATGTTTAAGAGTTTTTTGACCTTCAATCAAAGTATCAAGCTCAACTTTTTCTTCCTTTGATAATCTGTTTAACAAGGAAGTTTTTACTAATTCTGAATCGAACTTTAGTGCGCCAAAAGAGGTTTGCTGTCTTGGACTTATACTATTTACTTGCATTATTATCTCCTTATTAAACTACTTACCTAATGTATTGATAGCGTTATTTAATTTTGTCTCTGCATCAATTTTTGCTGACATTTTATCAGCTTTTTTGCAAAGAGATTCAACAAAATGTATCGGACTTCTCAACATTTCTAAAAGACCTTCACATGGTTGTTTCATTAGAATATTGGTACTTGAAGGAGATTTTGGAAAAATATTTGCTCCCAATCTTGTTGAATCATGACCACCAACGGTATATAGGAAAATATCAACATTTTTGTTAGCTTTTTGAGAGTCAATTAATTCTTGTAATTTTGCTACATCTTTTTGTTTAACACGTTTTTTCAAAGCATCAACTGCACCATCGCCCATTTTGGTAAATGCCATACCGAAACTTTGTTGTTGATTATTTACACTATTTACCTGCATGATATTCTCCTTTTTGTTTGTTATGCAGTATTATAAATCCATAAAGATAAAATTTTGCCAAATATTAACAAAATATTTAAAATAACTTTACAAATCAGCTTTTAATATATATTGCAATATGTTATAATATATATAGAATAGCTTTATAAAGGACAAAAAATGAGTGAATTTCCGTTTGAGTTGGATGATTTTCAAAAAGAGGCATGTGAGGTTATAGATAACGGTGAAAGCGTTGTTGTTTGCGCGCCAACCGGAGCAGGAAAAACCGTAATCGCACAGCACGCAATCCATAGGGCACTGGAGCAAGGGTGCAGAATTTTTTACACAACCCCATTGAAAGCTCTATCAAACCAGAAATTCTATGATTTTGGCGAAAAATACGGATACGATAAAGTCGGTCTATTAACAGGTGATACCTCAATAAACAGAGGAGCACAAGTCGTAATTATGACGACCGAAGTTTTCAGAAATATGCTTTATGGCACAAATTTCGGAGCAGTTGCAGACAACTTGAAAGATGTTCGCTATGTTGTTCTTGATGAAGTTCACTATATGAATGACGAACAGCGCGGAACAGTTTGGGAAGAAAGTATTATCTACTGCCCGACAAATATCCAAATTATCGCGCTATCCGCAACGGTCGCAAATTGCGATGAATTAACAAACTGGATAAACACGGTTCACTCAAAAACCAAACTTGTTAATACTGATTTTAGACCTGTTCCGTTGAGATTTTATTATTTTGACAGTTCTCAACCATTTAAACTTTTACCGCTTTTGACTCCTGAAGGTAAACTTAATAAAAAAATCAGACCTGAAAAACCTCAATGGGCAAAAGGCAAAGATAAACGTAAAAAAACTTATGTTAAGCAAATTATTCAAAATTTGGCTGATGCAAATATGCTCCCTGCAATATATTTCACATTTTCGCGCAAAAAATGTGATGAGCAAATGGAAAAATGTGCAGGTTTGGGATTGAACACTAAAGCCGAACAAGAAGAAATCAAAGCTTTTATTGATGAATTTATCGCCGAAAATCCACACCTATACGGCAACAAGCACATTGAATATTTAATCCAAGGGGTTGCCTCTCACCACGCAGGTTTACTTCCTGCTTGGAAAAATTTAGTAGAAAAATTATTCCAAAAGGGCTTAATTAAAGTCGTTTTTGCAACAGAAACCCTTGCTGCAGGTATAAATATGCCTGCGCGCTCAACTGTTATCAGTTCAACAAGCAAACGAACAGATTCAGGCCACAGGATGCTTACGGCGAACGAATTTTTGCAAATGTCAGGTAGAGCAGGCAGGCGCGGAATGGATGAAGTCGGCTACGTTACAATCGTTGGAACACCTTTCCAAACTCCTGATGAGGTTGCAGAACTTGTTTTAAGCGGTTCTAATCCGCTAGAAAGCAGATTTTCACCAAGTTACTCAATGGTATTGAATTTGTTGCAAAGGTTTACTCTTGAAGAATCAAAAGAACTTATCTTGAAAAGTTTTGGTTACTATTCTTCTGACTTTAGATTAAAACCGATACTTGCTCAAATTGAACAATTTGATAATGAGATAAAAGAACGTAATTTTGTTTGTCCGTCACATCTTTCTGATGACAAAATTTTAGAATACGACAAACTCAAATTTTTATACGTTCAAAACAGACAAACTTACAAAAAAATTCTCAGACAGGAAAAACAAAAGCACAGACCGCTTTCACCTGAAGTAATTGAATTTGGCGAAAGAAACAAGGCAGATTTGCATAAACTCCAAAGCTTTACATGTGATTTGTGTAAACACTACAAAAAACACTCAAAAAATATTGAAGTAATTAAACGAATTGAAAGCAAAAAGAAAAAACTCCAAAAAGAAATCGAAAAACAAAAAGATATCTATTGGAACAAATTCTTGGCACATCGTGCGGTTTTACAGGATTACGGATATTTACAAAATGATTATCCGACAGAAAAAGGTAAAACAACATCTCAAATCCGAGCAGAAAATGAACTTTTCTTGGCTGAAATTATATTTTCAGGCGTATTAGAAAATCTTACACCATCACAACTTGCAGGTGTAATTTGTGCCATCACGACAGAAGAATTAAGAATTGAAATACCTTATGTTCCGTTCTCCGAACCTGTCAGAAAAACATTGAATAAAATCAGAAATATTAAGAAAAAATTGGCTAAAGCTCAAGCAAATTACGACATTGAGGCTCCGCTAAACATCAATCCATACTTTAGTTCAATGATAGAACTTTGGGTTGAAGGTGCAGAATGGGAGACCGTCACTGAGCAAATCGACATCGGCGAAGGTGATATTGTCAGAGCTTTCAAACGCGTTATTGATGTATTAAGGCAACTTACTGTTATTGATAATGTACCTGAATCAGTTGTATTTACAGCAAGAGAGGCGATTGACAAAATACAACGCGCACCTGTTGATGTAGATTAATATTAACACTTCTTTAACATAA
This sequence comes from uncultured cyanobacterium, assembly GCA_902495705.1. GTDB lineage: Bacteria > Cyanobacteriota > Vampirovibrionia > Gastranaerophilales > Gastranaerophilaceae > Zag111. The sequence goes on along the minus strand of CABUXT010000031.1, from coordinate 1,121 downwards.
AATTGACATCATAATATTTTTGCAATTTAATAAGTGTAAAATATACATTTATTATTTTAAAAACAGAAGAGGATTATATTATGATGATAAATAGAATTAGCACACATGTTATGAATGATTGCTGTAAACCACACCCACAAGCAAAAAACGTAACAACAGATACAATTACATTTACCGGTAAAAATTTGACTCAACTTGCCGATGATGCATTTATGAGCTTGAATAAACAAAGAAGAGGAAACGGACTTGGCGAGTTTTTAGGAACAGCCGGCAGAACAAATTTTAGATTGAAAGAAACTGAATTTGGTAAAAGAGCCGAATTAGACGTAATAAGAGGGGATGAATTTGCAACTTTTGAAATCTCAAGAACTCCTAATTCTGCTGCAAAAATTGCAGAACTAGACAACGGCAATTCAAGAAACCTTGTTCAACTGGTACAAAGATTTGTAAAAGGCTTGAAGTAAGGATTACTGCACGTTCATAGACAGTCTTGTTGTGGATTACCACGTCACTCCGTATAAATCAATGCAATAATCCAACTACGCCTCGCATTAAACGTGCCTCCGAGCCTGCCAATAAATCCTGCAGATAGCCAATCAATTTGGCAGGCTGCTTCGCACTCTGCTCGGCTTGTTTTTCCTCGTAATGACATAACTTTTTTATATTGTCATTCTGAAAGCTTAGAAAATTTGTGTGAAGGATGAACACATAATTTTCTTGCTATTCAGAATCTTCTCAATAATCAGGATTGAGTATATATAATATTTGCTAAATATTGATTTTTGGAAAAGACCCTGAAACGAGTTCAGGGTGACATTGAATTTTTTGTTCTATTAGAGATTCTGAATAGGATAAAATCTACGTTGCTACGCAACTTGATTTTTAATCCTTTCAGAATGACATAGACCGAAATGTTCAATTTCAGATTCCGAAACACCGAGTAGAAACAGAATATTACGTTTCGCTTTAGCTCAACTCATATTCTAGTCAGTTCGGAATGACATTTTACTTAACACACAAGCCAATAATCCGACAATAGCCAAAAGTGAACAATCAAACAAAACGAGTAAACTGCAAAAGCCGAATTTGTTTGAGGAACGAAGTGACGAGTTATTCGGCTA
>CABUXT010000030.1 GCA_902495705.1 uncultured cyanobacterium | reverse complement strand
TCAATCTGAATTAGCCGAAAAGATTGGGCTTTCTACAAATTTTATTGGAATGGTTGAGCGAGGAGAAAGAAACACGAGTGTTGATAAAATCTTCAAATTGGCTAAAGCGTTCAACATAAGCCTTGCTCAATTTTTTGAAACTCTTTAACTATCTAGAATATGCTCTATATTTATGAGCAATGAGTTTATGTTTCGCAATACTATATAGAGCTCTGTTGAGTCCTTTAATTGTAAATCACTATCAGTAATACAAGAATCTGTCGCTAGGGCACAGATTTTTACCAATGCTCTAACTTCACCTAATAATTTTTGAACTTGCTCGACTCTCGTTTCAAGACTTTTCATTCTTCCTCCTTATAAAATAATGTACCTAACTAGCCTGTTACTTGTGGGTATAGGGCTGCTAAATGAATTTTATCGAGAAAGAAATTCGATTTATGCGTATATATACAAATTTATATATTGAATAAAAGTATTAATCTATATTTTCCATTAGAGAGTCCATTGATTGTCCAAATTCAATTAATTCTTTTTTTAAACTATCCCAATCTTCTACACATACCTTGTTATTTTCTGTATGTACACAATTATCACCACATTCCGAGCAACAATGCTTTTCCTTGTAATCTTCAATATCATTGTAATGCAAAATATATTTGCAAGAATTACATATTTCTAATTTCCTATGTGCAAGTTTGTTACGTAAATCGACTAATTTATCTAGATAATTATCTATTCTAGTATTTTCTAGTTTATCCGTAGATTTATATTGAAGAATTTTTTCAAATATTTCATATCTATCTTTCAATCCAACCAAATCATTTGCGATATTTAAAATCTTATTTGCATCTAAGATAGTTTCTTCTTCTATTTTGTTTATAAGTTTATTTGAGCTCTCATCTATTTTTAAAGTTTTATCTAAAACTTTTTGCTTTATTAGTTCTGTTATTTCTTTTTTTTGTACATCCGACAGTGTTGCATACTCATTTAATATATATGATTTCATAATATAATCATTTTCTGAGGTTTCATTCATTAACAAACCTCGTATATTATTTATTGAATAAAGTTTCTTAGCATTTTTATCAAGCAAGTGTGTTGATTTTTCATCAAAATTATCCCTGTTGGCCACATAAACCCCCTCATATGATGAAATATCTTTTTGTATAATATCTCTTATCTTTGAAAGATTTTCGGATGAATAAAATAGTATATCTGTTCCAATTTTATTTTGTCTTAATATTTTAATAATAGCATCACCTGTCTTATTTTTAGGTAAAGATAGTGCATAATCAATAAAGCATAAATCAAATATTTGAAAACCTTCTTCTTGCTGTTCTAATCTGTTTAATAATAACTCTGCATTTTGGATGTATTCAAAGGCAACTTTTATTCCATTATCCAAGGCATACATTTCTAAGATATCTTTAGCCTCATCATAATAATCTTTAGTGTCTTCAACCCATAAAATTCTTATACTTTCACGCATATTATTAAATCCTTATTTGTAATTCAAATCCACTCTTTGGTCTATTTATGGTTATGCTACCTTGTAAATTATCTTCGACGATTTTCTTTACATGGTATAAACCAATACCAGTACCCAATTTGGTATAACTTTTTCCAAAATCGAATAATTCATCTGTATTTATATTTTTGTCTATTTGTTTTCCATTATTCTTAAAAATTATATTTGCAATATCATTTTCTAAGAACATTTCAATTTCTAACAAATCCGCGTTATGTTCTGGTTTGGCAGTATTTGAAGCAATATTTTCTAATATAATTACAATGTCTTGAGGAGAGAATTTTTTAACAAATTTTTCATTATTTTTATTGTATACCTTGATTTTAATATCTTCTGCTTCTACTAAAACTGTTTCTGCATATTCTCTTATAAATGCAAATAAATCATCATTTATTGACTCGTTTTGAGTATTAAACTTGGCATAAGGGCTATATTTTAACGCCGCCATTGCTCTTGCAATATGATAAGAAAATGTTTTTAGATTTGTCCATATTGCATTTTTATCAAATTTATCACGTTGAAAGAGCATGACCATTTTTTTTATAGCTTTATTCATAGTACTAATGTTAATTTTTAGCATATGGAGTCTTTTTGCAAAATTTTCTTGGTCTTCATTTAAATTACTTTCGATAAATTTAGAACGTTGTTTTTCATTTTTTGCTTCTTCTTCTGCAGCTTCCCTTGCTGCTTCGGCTTTTTTCGCATCTTCTGCAGCCTTTTTTGCTGCTTCTTCCGCTTGTTTACGTTTTATCTCTTCTTCTTTCCTTTTGTGCTCGGCTTCTTCTCTAGCCTTTCTTTCTAGCTCAGCCTTTTCTTCAGCTTTATGCTTTTCTACTTCTTGTTTTCTTTTTATTTCAGCTTCTATAGATTCTTCTTCAAGACTTATTTGATTTCCAAATTTTATACGTTCTTTAATTAAGCGTCCTAATATAGGATTAAGCAATTTTACCAATAACCTAACTCTTTCATCGTCTGGTTTTAAATTTTGTCTATTTGTTGTTGCTATGTCTTCTAATCTATCATCATCTAAAATATCAAAACTAATTTCACCTTCAATATAATTATCAAAAGCTTGGGTTCGTCCCATCAATTCCATAAAATTTTCTACTGCTAATTTTTTTCTTATGTATAATCTTAATTTTGCTGGTGTGTAAACCTTATTTCTTATGAATCTTTCATCGTTATCTGTTGCAAAACTCGGTTCAATAGAAGAATGTATACCTATCCAACCTTCAACTTTATATGGAATGTTTATTTTTGTATGTCTATCCTCTAGTGTAAATTCGTGTTCTCCGGAAAGTTCAGGGAATTCACTAGGGTTTATTTTTATAACATCTCTTTTTTTATTTTTCACTTCATCATATTTTGATTTTGTATATCTTACAAAATTTGCAAGATTTTTTGAAGAATCTTCTTTTGTAATATCTATAAATGCGCACATGTTTTTATATGCAATTGATTTTTGAACAACTTCAAAATGTAATTCTTTAGTTTGTTTATTAGTTACACAAACTTCTATATTACAATCTATTGAATTTGTTAAAAAATAATCTGAAAGATTAGCCTTTAGACCTTCAAGAGATTGTGTTCCAATACCCACTAAATTTACATCTGGTAATAATATTAGTGTCCCAGACTTAAAATTTTTAAAATATTTTTGAGTTGCGATTTCAATGTCATTTAAATCGCATCTTTGTAAACTTGGAGTTTCTGATTCATTTGTATGTATTGTATCTAAACACCAAGCTGAGATGTCCTCTTCTTTTGTTTTGGTTACTATGTAATATTTTTTTGATAAAAATAATGCAGAAAGTTTACCTATGCCCTTTCTTCCCATTACAGATTGTTTTAACTCTTCTGACAATTCTTCACGTTTATTTTTGCCCATAAATACGTATTTATTGGCCAAATCTGAATAAGTCATACCAGTTCCATTGTCAAGGATTTCTATAACAGAATGTTCTTTGTCTTCCATATTGATATACAATTTAACATTGCTAGCTTGAGCATCTAAACCATTCGCTACAAGTTCAGATATTGCACTCAATGGAGTACTATAAAGATTTTTTCCTAATAAATTTAGAGCAAAATATGAAAAGTTAAAAAATATTTGATTATCTGTGTTTTTCATTAAACCTCACTTAAAACTTTTTCAATTTGCGTTGCTATTTTCATTGCTAGCAAAGGAGGTACTGCATTTCCAATTTGAGTTGTTATATCTTTTTTTGTTCCAACAAATTCAAACCAATCAGGGAATGATTGTATTCTCGCACCTTCTCTTGGTGTTAAAGCTCTATTTTCGCAATAATGAATACATCTCAATCCAGAAGGCGTAGACATATTATTTGTTATTGTTGTACTTGGTTGGTTTTCTATCAATCTACCATAGGTATTATCATATCCGGAGGTTAAGCGATATTCTTCGGGTATTATACCTTTATCAACCAATTCATTGATGTAATTTTTACCTTTACCTTGAATTACATAATTTATAACTGTTTGAATTTTATCTCCATATACTGGTGAAAAATGGCAAGATATATGTTTTGCATGATTACGCATTAACTTTTGATAACTATTTGTAGGATGTTTACCTTTATATGAAGTTACCTCGGTTCCTGCTGAAACTGAGGGCAAATCATTAATAGCTTGCTTTATTGAAATTTGTTTTTTAGATTTTTCAATATTTTCAAAAGACCAATTGATATTTAAATCTTTTCTACATCCAATAATAAAAACACGTTCTCTATGTTGTGGTACTCCGTAATCAGCAGCATCTAAGACTTTAAAATCTATATCATAATTTATGTGTTTAAACTTCTCTTTAATATCTTCAATTACTTTTCCGCCTTCAGGGTTTTTCATTGATAACATCCCTTTAACATTTTCAAACAAAAACATTTTGGGTTTTATTATTGATAATAATCTATAATATTCATGATACATTTTTGCTTTATCATCATATTTTCGTCTACCAATGGTACTATAAGATTGACAAGGAGGGCCGCCTATGATTAAATCAATTTCTTTATCAAGGATATTAGCTCTTATTTCTTCTTCTGTTAAGGTTTTAATATCCTTATTTATCATATTTATAGTAGGAAAATTTTTTTTAAAAGCCTCTGCAGCAGCTTTATCCCATTCATTTGCAAAAACAATTTCACAATTATCATTTTTAATGAATTGTCCATCTATTAATTTATAATAAAATCCAAAGGTTAAGCCACCTGCACCTGAAAATAAATCTACTATACGCATCTATTCTTAACCTCAACTACTAGTATTTGATGATATATCATAGAGGAATCTTAACAAAAGTTTACATCAAAGTCAATGTTTGTTAAGGCTTTTCATTAAGATTTTGTCATATAATTTGCTTTTAATTTCCTAAATTTAGCCGGAAGTTTTTCTGGCTCTTGAGAACAGTATCTTTTTAATATTTACCCTCATAGGGGGGCTTGTTATTATAAAATGGGGGGATTTTTAATCTGCAACCAGTTACAAAAAAGTTGCAAAAGTTCTGATAATTTGTGATAAAAGGTAAGAACTTCTGATAAGGTCGATTTAGCTAAAATATTTGCAAACAAAGAATTTTGATAAGTTCTGATAAATTATGGCTACAAGTGAAAAGTGCTGAAAATAGGGAGTTTTGCTCCTCATAACCCGAAGGTCGTTGGTTCAAATCCAGCTCCCGCAACCATCTACAGGAAAGTCTGAGAATTGTGTACAATATGTGTACTATCTCAGACTTTTTGTTTTAAAATCTTTTACTCATAAATAAACCCACTAACTCATAAATAAACCCACTAACTCATAAATAAGTTAGTGGGTTTATTTATTAAGTGATTTCTATATATAATTATTTATTATTTATTGGCTTTCTATTTCTTGCAAATTCCATCGCCTTATATAAAAAGTTAATAGCTTCACTATCGTAGAGTCCCATTCTTCATCACCAACTATGAAACCAATTTTAATGCTGTCAATGTTTGCATAAAAAGGTTCTTTTTCTGATGGCTTTTCAACAATATCTATAATCATTCCACCGTTGTTGTTATCGGTTTGATTAAAATAATTCTTTATGGTTCTTTTACTAAACACATTTGGGATATCTGCTGAACCTTTTGTATAGTTTTCTTCTAGGTACAATGAGCCTTTATCATCAATAATTGTCATAAAATCTTTAAGCGATTTACAATAACTTCTATCTGTAATCATTTGCATAAATGCTCTCGTGAAATTGTTGTGCATAACTCGACCAATGCCCCATTGATGGTGAACCAATCTAATATTTACATTACCGTTGAAATAAGTTCTTTTAATCAAAAATGCTGTACGTTGTCCCATGTTTTATTCTCCTTTAAATTATCTGCTATTACTACTTACTTTGTACCCCATAAGGGGTAGGGGATTTCTCCCCTATGAAATTGTAAATTTGCGATAATTTGTTTGTTTTATGAACGCATTATATAGTTCAAGATATTTCTTTTTGAATGCTGAGGTGTTGAAGTTATTTCTAACTACATCTGTAAAACGAATTGTAAATGCTCCGACTTGAAGTTCATCAATTCCAGCATTATCAAGAACTTTCTTGATAGCATTTTCTTTTTCTTCTTTGAGTTCTTTTAGTTCCAATAATTTAGCTTCTAAAGCTTTAATAGTTTTGATTTCGTTTTCAATGTTCAAATCTGTTGTAATAATCTTTTGCATGTGTTGCTCCTTATATTATCTAGTTACTGTAAAGGGGCAACGGCCGTTGCTGTGCTTTCATGTTAGAACTTTTTTTGACTCTTTGCAGCTGTTAGACTTAAATTCGCAGCAAAAGTTCACAAATCGCAGCACTACTTAATAAATTCACTGAAACACTTGACAAGACCCAGCAAATACTGAAAATTAGTCAATAGAGGTCAATTCAGGAAACTTATTCTCTTAAAAAATAAATGTCTGAAAAATTTTCTAGAAATTTGCCATTTCTTTACCTAATTTATAGAAAAGGAGATTAACACATGAAACAACTTATTCTTGGCTTATCAATTGGATTTGTAATCGGCTTAACTTGCACAGCTTGCTCTTTGGCTTTACCTACAATTAAAGCTGAACCTTTAACAGTCGTATTAACTGATAGAAACTTTGTTCAAACCACTAAAATTACAACCGAGGAAGGAACTTACAGAATATTCACCATAGAAGGCAATAACCGTAACGGTGTTGGTATAACTGCTATTAAAATAAAATAAGTTTATTGCTCTTAAAGCAAAAAACTATTGAAAACCATGAAGTTTTTTGCTATACTTCAAGAAAAGGAAGTTTTATATGATTAATCGACCAATATATTTAAACAAGTTAATTTCATTTAGAGACCACGAAGCAATTAAAGTTATTACCGGTATTAGACGTTGTGGTAAATCCAGTATACTTGCTTTGTTTGCCGAATATCTTAAGTCAACAGGGGTGAGTAACGATAATATATTGCAGATAAACTTTGAAGATTTGCAATATGGCAATATGACATATTTAGAATTGAACAACTTCATAAAAGGAAAATTAGATTCAACAAAAGGGAAATTTTATATATTACTCGATGAAATTCAAAAGATTGATAAGTGGGAACTTGCTGTAAATTCTTTAAGGTTGGACAATAGAACAGATATTTATATTACTGGCTCTAATGCTTATATGTTATCTTCTCAACTTTCAACTTATTTATCCGGAAGATATGTAGAGATAAAAATGCAACCGCTATCATTTAAGGAATATTTGGATTTCTATAACGATAGTGATATTAGTAGAGAAGCGAAGTTCAATAATTACCTTAAATATGGTGGAATGCCGGGACTTGCAACTTTTAAATTTAACGAACCTCAGATTATTCAGATGTTAGACGGTATTTTTTCAACAGTATTAATGAAAGATATTATTGAACAGGCTGATGTTAGAGACCCAGCATTAATTACAAAAATAACAAAATTCCTTGCAGATAATGTTGGAAATAATGTTTCAATTAATAAAATGAAAAATACACTTATTTCACAAAATGTTATTTCTAAAGGAATGAAACCTAGCACAATAGATAATTACATAATGCTGTTAGAAAATGCCTTTGTATTCTATAATGCAAACCGCTATGATATCAAAGGAAAAGAGTACTTAAAAACTCAAGGCAAGTATTATATGGTTGATACCGGTTTGAGAAATTATTTTATCGGATTTAGAGGAGAAGATAGAGGACATTTGATTGAAAATGTTGTTTATATGGAGTTGTTGCATCGTGGGTATAACGTCTCTATCGGCAAAATTAATGATAAAGAAGTCGATTTTGTAGCTACAAAATTCAATGATAAATTGTATGTTCAAGTAACAGATTCTTTGGTAGAAGATTCAACACGAGTTCGTGAATTTGCTTCTCTGAAAGCTATTAATGATAACTTTGAGAAAATTATATTAACCTTAGACAATGTGTTTGTTGGCACAAATGATGAAGGTATTAAAGTTTTAAATTTAATTGATTGGTTAGTTTCATAACAAAGAATTTATGTACTCTTTGTGTACTTTTACAATATGTATGAGACGATAATTTAGTTGTGCACTAGGGCTGAAAACATTGATATTATTGAGTGAGGTAGCTATAAACTGGGCTCATAACCCGAAGGTCGTTGGTTCAAATCCAGCTCCCGCAACCATTTATTTTAAAGGGTTTTAGCAACTTGCTAAAACCCTTTTTTAGTGCAAGAATCGGAAAAGTTTCATAAAGTTGCAAAATCAAATTTTAAATTTGGATGAAAATATAAAAATTATTTTCAAACTTTGTGTTATTATAACAATATGGCTGATAAGTTATTAAAACTATTTGTTATAGAATCGAAGAAAAATCTTAAAACGGTAGATTTATCAAATTGGGTTGGTAAGGTTTATATAGGAAATAGAAAACATGTTGATATTATTCAACAAATCCCTGAAATATCGAAATCAACAGGAATATATTTGTTGTTAGGTAATGACACTCAAACAAATGAGCGCTTTTTGTATATTGGCGAAGCTGATAATATTGCTCAAAGAATCAAACAACATTCAAGTAATAAGAAAAAGGATTGGTTTGACGAATTTATTATATTTGTAAGTAAAGATATGGATTTAACAAAGGCTCATGTAAGATATCTTGAAAGAAGTCTGTATGACTTATCATTAGAAAATCTTACAACCATTAAGCTGAAAAATGGCTGTTGCCCTTCAGGTTCTAATTTACCTGAATCTGACATTGCTTATATGAAAGAATTTCAAAATAATATGATATTTATTTTGAATAATTTAGGAATTCTTGATTTTGTTAAAACAAATAATGGTAACAGTGTTAAAAATGAAGATAGTAGCAATATCTTTTATTTAAATCTAACTCAAGATAGAGTTGATAAAAATAACAATATCGTAAAAGCAAAATTGAATATAACTGATAATGGCTATATTTTATTAAAAGGCTCCTATGTAGAATCTGCTGAAAGGTCTTCAAGTTTTAAAAAGCATATTTATTATAAGTTAAAAAAGAAATTAGAAGGAGATAAATTATTTATTTTATCTGATATTGATGGTTTGTGGCAAACAAAAGAAGATATTCCATTTAATTCTTGTTCTGCTGCGGCTGCGGTTGTAAAAAATAGAGCAACTAATGGCAGAATTGAATGGAAGTTGGATTCAGGTATGACATTGGATGAATTTGAAAGAAACTAATTAAGAAGTTTATATTCAAAAATTTTAATAACAAATCAATGGCGTTAAGTATATTGAAACCAAACGCCGATTCAGTCGTCCATCTCTTCAGTCGCCTACATCTGTTTTAGGGAGCCGAGGGAGGTGGTGCGAGTGGAGTCTTGTGGTTTTGCTCCTAGGCTTACGCGTTGTTCAGGAGTCAATTGTTTGATAATTTTGCGCGCAGGTTGTTCGCTTGTGTTTGCGGAGATTTTACCTTCAACTGCACTGTCCATCCCTTTAACCGTTGCCTTATCTGCTATTCCGTCATTTGTAACTCCAACCAATTTTTCAGCCGCTTTGCCTTTAAAGCGGAAGGTCAATTTCGGTTGTGGTAGACTGACTTTTTCCTTGCTTTTTTCGTGGTCATGTCCGATTGCCCATCTGAAACCTGCAGTTAGTGAAACGCCGTTACGTCCGCCGTTTCTTACCATTGCTTGTCCAAAAGCTATAAAGTGGTCTTGGAAACGTTTTTGGACACCAATACCGTATTCAATATATGGTTTGATACTTGCTTCAGGCAGTTTTACGTCGTTTGCGTGTACGTTAGAAATACTCATTGCATTCCAAACCATACCAACGCTCACATAAGGCTGCCAACCGTTTTCAGTGTTTGCAATGAACCTTACGCTAGGGTTAAGTTGTAGTGAGTGCATTGGGTCAGAGTCCATTCTTACTCCTGCCGCATTTGTGTAGTCAAATGTTTTGGCAAAAGTGTAGCTCATGAACCAAATCGGCTGAATAATATATCTGCCTTGCTTAAATTCAAAGTTGTAACCTGTTTTTGAACCTAAACCTGCAAACAAGGTTGTAAAGTTGTCTTTGCCGTACATTGTGGTAGATTCGCCAACACTTGCACCGGAAGATAGTGTCAATGCTGTCCAGAAGTTACCTTTGTAGAAAGATTGAGTTAAACCAATCAAACCGCCGTTCATGGTTGTGTCGGCACCTGAGTATCTCAATTGAGAACCGTTATAACCGATGTAACCTGTGCTGATTCCTGTCCAACCTTTGCCAAAATGTTGGAAATCGCTATCAAAACCGACTAATGAACCGTATGTTGTAGCGTTTACGGCACTTGCGTTTCTCAGATTCATTTTTTCAAAAGTTGCATAAGGTCTGAACCATCCTGCTTTGTTGTTAAATTCAGTAGCAGAAGGTCCTAAGTTGCCGTTGAAATCGGTACTCAATGCGTATCTGTTTTCGTTAATCATGGCAAAACGGTCTAATGACGGTAGTTGAGAGAACGCGTCAGCGTGTTCAAAAACGTATTTGAAAGTTTCATTTACCGTAGCGTTAGTACCTGCTTGTGAGTTGACAGCGGTAGAAAGCACTGATGGGTTGAATGCATCAGCACCGCTAGAACCTGCACCGCGGATAAATTGGAATTCGCCTGAGTCAGGCAAGTAACCTACGGAATACTTGTAGATTTTGCCCATGTATAAATCTGTGCCGTGATATTTTACAGTGTTGGCAAAAGATTTGTCGGCAAAAAGTACGTTGGTTGTGGCTTTTGTTGGGTCAGCCAAAATGTTCAAATTATTAACATTGATTGTACCGTCAGAGGTGCCGTAAGAATTTGCGGTAATTCTGCCCATTGTTTCAGTTGCAGGGTTAATGTCTACAGAATCAATGTTGATAGTGCCGTTGTTTGCAAAACTTCTCAAACTAACAGGAGCTAAGCCAAGGTGGTTAATGTTCATTACACCGCTATTTATGCTCAAACTGTTGTTACCGTTGAGGGTTGTGCCTTCATCCAAATAACTTGTTACATTGCTTTGTGTGATGTCAGCGTTTTTCATTCCGTTATTTATGTAGAATTGTCCTGACTTGTCACCGTTTAGGTTAAGATTATATAGCTTGTTACCGTTGATTGAATCATTCAGAACAAATTTGCCGTTAGTGTTGGCATTTAGGTTGAGGGTCAATTTAGGGGCGCTGTCACCTCTATCCAAATAAATGACATTAGAACCGCTCATATCCGTGTTGCCACTATAAACAGTGGTGTAGCCGTTTGTTGATTCAATGTTCAAATCGTTGGTTGTGTATATTGCACCACCGACAGATTTAGCGGAGTTGTTGACAAAACTTGTGTTGCTAATAGTTTCGATTTGCCCTGTAGAATAAATCGCACCGCCCATATTTCCAGCCTTGTTTCCGCTGAAATAGGAATTGCTGATTTTGTCAACTTTACCAGCTGTCCAAAGTGCACCACCATCTGTTGAGGCGTTGTTGTTTATGAAGTTTGTATTTTTTATTTCACCAATAGCAGAAGAAGTGAATAATGCACCGCCGTGTCCGTAACCATTTTTAGAAGTTGAAGAGTTTGCTTGGAATGTTGAGTTCTCAATTTTCCCAATATTACCTTCACTATTTATTGCACCACCTAAAGCACTTTCATCAATAGAGGTTGCTTTGTTATTGGCAAATGTTGCGCTTATTGTATCAATTCCACGAGCATATACTGCACCGCCTTTTGCCCAATCTTTCGCTTGAACGTAGTTGTTATAGTAAGTCCCTGAAAGTTTTCCGATAGAGCCTGCGTATAGCGCACCACCTTCGGCGTTTTTAGTTGCAGATGTAGCGTGAGAATTTGCCATGGTAGTATTTACATCTTCAATTCGACCGTATGTGAATACAGCACCACCTTGTGCAAATTGACCTGCTTCAACGTAGTTTTTGTCAAAAGTCCCTTTTAGTGAGTCTATTCCTGAACTTGCATAAATTGCACCGCCTTGCGCGTTGTAATCTTTTGATATTGCACGGTTGTTGACAAAGGTATGTTCTCCATCAAGTGATAGGCTGCCGTATGTAAATACTGCGCCACCTTTAACATGACCGTTTGCTTTAACATAGTTGTTTGCAAAATCGGCATTTAAGTTATTTAGTGTTCCTGAATAATAAATCGCGCCACCTTCGGCGCCAGAGCTACTGCCTGTAGATACAGCATAGTTATTTGCAAATTTCCCTGCAATTGTACCGAGTGTGCCACCATTGAATATCGCACCACCTGCAGTAAAATCGTTGGATTCTGCGTAATTGTTTGCAAAAGTTCCTGTCAAACTGCCCATAGTTCCTTGGTTGAAAATAGCTCCGCCTTCAGAAGTTGAATTGCCTTTGACATGGTTGTCTATGAAATCTGCTTTTATATCAGTATTCATAAATGTAGCGTTTGAGTTGTAGATTGCACCACCATACGCAGTTGCATTTTTAGATTCGGCATAGTTATTTGCAAAATAATATTCAACAGGAGAGTTTCCTGTCATTGATATTCCGCTATTATATCCGCCGTTATAAATTGCACCGCCTTCGGCAGAACCTGATTTTGTTGAAATTGAGTTGCCAACAAATGTTGAACCTGAACCGATACCACCATCAACAAGTTTGTCATTGTAGATGGCACCGCCTTTTACAGTTCCATTATCGCTAATAACTGTATTTTCAATGAAATTACCTGTGATTTTTCCCATTGTGCTATTTGAATTTGAAATAGCACCACCTTCAACAGTAGAACTTGCTTTTACGCTGTTTTTGTAAAAATCGCCTGTAATATTGCCAATGGAACTCTTATCTCGGTTTGCAATAGCTCCACCTTTTACAGAACCGCTTGACTCAATTGTGTTGTTTACAAAATTGCCTTCAATGTCTGCAATTTGACCACCTGAGACATTGGCTATCGCCGCACCATCAGCACCACCGCCAACGATACTGTTGCTGATAAAATTACCCTTGATTTTGTCTGTAATTTTACCTACTTCATTGTAGATTGCACCACCTGCAGAGTATCCACTAGTAGATATAATTTTGTTATTTACAAAATCGCCTTCAATACCATTGATGATAGCTGGGTTTTGATAATTAGAATTGAATATTGCACCACCTTGAGCGGTGTAGTTTGATTCAATGTAGTTTGAAATAAATGAGCCTTTTATACCATTTGTAATGATACCTCTGTTAAAAATAGCAGCACCTGCGCTGAAACCTGTTCCTGTAGAATAATTGCCAATAAAATTACCGGTGATACTATTTATAACCGGAAGAGTTGATGAAGTATTAGAACCTTCATAACTATTGAATATCGCACCGCCTTGGTTCATTGAACTGTTTTCAATAAAGTTGCCTGTAATATCACCAATTGAGCCTGAATTATAAATCGCGCCACCTCTTGCATAACTGCCACTTACAGAGTTTTTAATAAAATCTCCTGTAATTGAACCGATTGATGCGGTGGTGTTTGCATCTGAGGCGTTATAAATAGCTCCACCTAGTGCCGAACCTGAATCCGTTCCGCTACTAGATAATGAATTGCCTATAAAATTACCTTTGATACTGCCAATTGTTGGATTGTTACTACCCCAGTTTGAAGAGTTGTAAATCGCACCGCCTGCAATAAGTTTATCTCCTTTGATAGAGATAATATTATTAACAAAATCTCCGTTTATGCTGTTTATATAATTTGTGTTATAAATTGCCCCACCCAAAGCTGTAGCACTACCGTTAGGATTGATTATACTATTGGAAATAAAATCAGCGTTGATATTTCCGATAGTACCTGTGTTTGCAATTGCACCACCGATATTATACGCGCTACCGCTAGTTATTGGAGATAGTGAGTTTTTGATAAAATATCCGCCCAAGTTGTCAATTGTGCCACTATTGTAGATAGCACCGCCTTCGGCGTTTGTATTAGATGAGTTTGAATTAGCAACAAATCCTGCATTGATTGTACTAATAGATGATTCGTTTCTAATTGCTCCGCCAACAGAATATTGAGAATCTGAAATATTGTTATTAATAAATATTCCGTTGATTTCATCTGTTATCGGTGAGTAATTTTCTAGGCGTGAAATTTTATCGGAATTATCATATTTTACAGTAATATCGACATCATCTGTCGGAATTTTGGCTTTGTAATCCGCAGAATTTTCCGTGCCTTCACCGTATTCTGTGTTCTTATAATTAATTTGGTAGTATTTATCTGTAACAGCTCCAGTTTCTCTATTATACTCAGGAATATTAACTGTATTTGGGTCAGATTTATCCGCATCATCTAGTGTATAAGATGGTATAGTTGGGGTAGGCGCCATTTGAGCCATTGCTGGGGTGCCGATAATCATTGAACTTGCAAGTACCGCAACAGATAAAAGATTCAACGAATCGCCATTTTTTGATTTTCTAACAGTTAAAATTTTCTTTGAAGTAATTGTCGTTCTTTTCATACAACCTCATCAATTTTAATTTCACTATCATTAAATTATGTATATTTTTCGCTAATGTGTATACTAAAATTTTATATAAATATTAGCAAAATTTTTATCCATCAAATACAGTATTTTTCATGTCCAAATAATAAATGTCTATATATTTATTATATATTTGTTTTTATAATAATACAAGTGTCTATAACTAAAATTGACAAAAATTGTCACAATTTTTAGCAAAAATGAAAATTTACAGACTTTATATAATAAAAAGGAAAAGCAAAAAATGTTCATTCTCCCCATCCCTGCGTATATGATAAAAGCCACAATTCATGACAGAAAAGTTTTGAAATATGCAAACAAAGCTTGTCACAAAGTCTTGGGCGGCGGTATAAAAGACTCTTTGCAAACGGCAGATGCAATAGGTTTGATAAATCTGAAATTTCTCAAATCTTATATAAAATGGTACAAAAAATTGTATTTTTAAAGCGGATAACTTTTTGCAAAAATTTTAACAAAATTGTTACATTATGTAAAACCTAGGCTATGGTCTGAGTCCTGTGCTATATTGCCCTTTATGATATGATATGGGCGATTATTCTCTTTTTTTCTGTGATTTTTATTATATAATAATATTATTATAATGCGATTAGAAGAGGATATGGAATTGAAGAGTAGAAATATAAAATTTGCAGCGATTGCTGTTGCAATGTTTTTAGGTGCACAAAGCACATTTGCCCAAGATGTAGATGTAACAAGTTTTAGCGATTTGGCTACTGCGATAAAAGACAGTACGGCATCTGCCATAAATTTAAAAGACAATATTTCTTGGGATAATAGTGTATTAAATAGTGCTATAAAATTGGGTGATAACGCAAATTCAAGTATTACAATCAATGGCGGTTATGGTGCTGATGGCAAGCCTTATACTGTAACAGGCACTAATCATTTAGGTTTTGATGTTCAACCTTCTACTACTTTATACCTAAACGATATCGGTTTTCAAAATTTCAAATCAGGTGGTTGGGGTGGTGTTATCTACAACGAAAGCACTATGAGGCTAAATAATGTAACCTTTTCTAACAATCAAGGAACTAATACTACAGTAGGCGGTGGAGCTATCGCAAACTACGCATCAGGTCTTGCATCATTGACAGGTAATATGAACTTTGTCGGTAATAGTGCTACCGGTAAAAATAGTGGATATACATCAGGCAAAGGTGGTGCTATTTCCAATACAGGTACATTGAGTATCAGAAATAATGCAGGTGAAAAGGTTGTATTCAAATCTAATTCTGCAAACAAAGCCGGTGGTGCGATTTATAATGTAACGGAAAAAGATTCTCGCACCGGTCAAACTTATGTCGGTCGTATGACATTGGCAGGGAATTTCGATTTTGACAGTAACTCAACTGATGGCAATGGCGGTGCGATTTATAACAACGGCTATATGTCTTTAGCAGGTAGCTATTTGTTTGATAATAATACTGCTGAGGACTCAGGTGGTGCTATATACAACGATAAAGGTAACTTGATTTTGTCAGGTGCTCGTGGAGATGATGGAAATTCGACTTTTGTGTTTTCTAATAACAAGTCTAAAACTACCGATATTAACAATGGTGGTGGTGGCGCATTATTTGTTATCGGTTCTTTAGATTCAAACAGCGCGTCATATTTGGATATCACAGGTGTTGATTTTAAAAATAACATTGCAGATACTCACGGTGGTGCGATTTACCTTGAAAATAACGTAGATTTTAATATAATCGACTCTCATTTCTCTGGGAACAAAACTGTTAATGAAAAGAACAACGGCTGGGGTGGTGCAATTGGTCTTGGTAAAGGTCATATCGAAGGCTATATCAAGGACTCAATTTTTGATAATAACTATTCAGGCGATTCAGGTGGTGTGCTTGCAGCAAATACTGCTTTGACAATTGTTAATTCAAAATTTTATAACAACAGTGCGAAATATTCAGCAGGTGCGGTGTCTTACAATCCGAACATGAAAATATCAGGTTCTGTTGGTAAGTATTTTAATTTAATCGCAGATGGTGCTGATACAGTCTTTGCAGGCAATAATGTTACTGATAATTTCTCGGAGACAACTGCAAGCAAAGGTCAAGAAGGTTTGTATATTGGAAATTTTTTAACAGGTTTTGCCGAAAATGATAGTAATGTTTATTTCAATGCTGGAAATTCAGGTAGTTTGATTTTTAATGATATCGTTAATGCAACAGGATTGTCAAAAGATGATGTCAGAGAGGGTTATAAGAATGCAAATCCGAATATCCAATTGAACAAAACAGGGGTTACTTATGGCAAATTAGACCCAACATCTGCAAATTCTGAAACGATTACAGCTCCGACAAACGGTACGATTATTTTTAATAACACTGTTAGAGGTGCAAATCTTGTTTTGCATAACGGAACTTTGACATTTGGACAGTCTAATAATTATGGAAGTTATACTACCCCTGACAAATATTTAACAGATGGTGCTAAAATCACTCTAAAAGGCGGAACTTTGGACTTGATGAACAGTACAATTGAATCAGGTGCCAAATTCGCGCCAACAAGTTTGAATGTTTTAGGAAATGCTAATTTAAGATTAGACTTGAATTTGACTATCAATAGTGAAGGAAATTTAGATGGTCAAATTGACAAAATTAATTCTGATATAGTTGGTTCAGATTCTGCGACTTTGACTATAGACAAGTTGTCTTTTGGTGATATCGCAGGTATAGGTCAAGACTCATTGTTGGGAAAATCTGTAACCCTTGATTTTGCAAATAAAAATAGCGTAAATACTGTACTGGAACAGAGTTTGACAACAGTTATCACAAGTAACGCAGGTTATAATTTGGCATTGACAACTGATGGCGAAGGTAACGGTTTGAACGCTTTGGAAGTTACTCAAATCGTCAATGCAGGTGGTTTGCCTGTTGCTGTTTCGAGCGGTCAAGATACTGATTTGGCAGGTTCAAGAACATATATTTATAACGCAACTGCGGATGAAGAAATCGGCGGAGCTAATGCTTGGAACAAAGGTTATCATGTTTTTGTAAAAGGTGATGGCTCAACTCAAGACAAAATAGTCGAGCGCCGTACATCAAATGTTTTAAAAGGTGACTTACTTCAAATTAACGGTAACGGCAAAAACATCTTTACCTCATCTAAGCAGGTTGGTATCGCGTTAGGTAAAGATACCAATGGCACAGCGCAAAGCTTGATAATTAATGATGTGAAAAAATCTGATACTGTTGGTTGGAATGGTTTTAACTCTGCAATTATCAATAATGGCGGAAAAGTTACATTAAACAATTCTTTGTTTAGTAAAAACGAATCAAAAGAAACTGAATATATTGATTATGTAGCGGATGCTACTGCCGAGATTGATAAAGCCGGCAACGGTGGTGCTGTTCTAAATGAAAGCGGTGATTTGTATATCGAAAATACAAGTTTTGTTAATAACTCTGCTACAGGTTTTGGTGGTGCGATTTATAACAACGGCACAACTTATATCAACGCAACAGATGAACAAGAAGTTAAATTTTCAGGAAACAGTGCAACAATCGGCGGAAATGATATTTATAACCTTGGAATATTGAATTTGACAACTGAATCAGCAGGCAAAATTACATTCAACAGTGGTATTAGCGGTGATTCGGATTCGGCTAAGTGGGGTAATATTTACCTTGGTTATACCGATTCAGATGGCGCAATTCATCAAAATTTAGGCAGTGTGGTACTGAATAACACTGTATCTAATCAAAATGTATTTTTAAACAGTGGAACTTTGCAACTAGGTACAGCGCTTACAAATCCTGTATTTAATAATGTCAATTTGACAATGAACGGCGGTTTGTTGGATGCACAAAACGGCAAATGTGACACTATTAATATTAATAACTTAACAATTTCAAGTGGTGTTCAATCAGGTTACGCGTTAGATGTTGATTTGAAGGCGGATAATCTTTCTGATAAAATCGTTCTTGATGGAAGTTTATTTCAAGGTGATACAAAATTAAAACTCGGACCTTTGAGTTTCTTGAATCAAAATTTAATGACAGCTGATAAGTGGGAAACTGCTTTTATTAATAATTCAGCAATTCAAGCTGAAATTGATGCTGCAAATAAAATCGTTACAGTTGATGGAACAACTTATCAAGTTGATATCAGCGGCAATCGTATTACGATTACAAAAGTTGGCGCATCAGGCGGTTTTGCTTACGAAGTAATTAATTCTGACCCAATGAAAGCAGCTAGAACTTATAATGTCGTTAATAACGAAGATGTAACAGCTTGGATTGGTGGAAATAACGTTTTGGCAGGCAGTCAATTCTATATCTACGGTGCAAAAAACGGTAAGTATATCAATGGGATAGATAGTAATGGTAACGGTTTACAAGGTATCAATGTGGGTTACACGGATGATGGTGCCCCACAAGAATTGGATATTATTGATGTAAGTTCTTATAAAGGGTTTAACAGTGCGGTTATCAATAACGGCGGTGATGTAGTAATCAGCGGAACAACTTTTGAAAACAACAATGCTAAAACAGATAACAACACCGGTAACGGTGGTGTTATCCAAAATAACGGTGGAAATATCAATATCGGTGTAAATTCTGTATTCCAAAACAACACTGCTGAAAAATTAGGTGGTGCGATTTATAACTCCGCAAACGGCGTTTTGAATTTTGATGCGGCATTGGGTAAAGAGATTACATTTACAGGCAACAGAGATTCAAGTGGTGATAATGATATTTATTCACTTGGTCATATCAATCTTCAAGGTACAGGTGAAATAACTTTTAATGGTGGTATCGCAGGTTCTGGCGAAATTGAATCTTGGGGTAATTTGGTTCTAAATGGAGATAACTCAAGATTTAACGGAAGTTTTGTTTCTCAAGTTGATACATCAGCATCAGACAAGACAGGAAAGGTTACAGTTGGGACAGGTGCAAAATTCTTTGACGGTAGGTCACAAATCAATAGCGGTACATTGAATTGGTTTACCTCAAATGATTTGAAGGATACTGCAAGTTTAGATATTAGAAAAGATGCAAAATTGGTTGTTGGTAACGGAACAGATTCTGCTCAATTGACAATCATGGGTAACAGTTCTATAGAAAAGGCAAATTCAATTGAAGTTAATAACAACGCTAATTTGAGCCTTGTTGGCAAAACTATGACGGTTGGCAATTTGTCAGGGGCTGGTACATTGACCGCTAATACTTCTAATTTGACTTTCAATTCAAATTCAGGTATTACGGATAACTTTGCCTCAACTGGTTCAACGGTTAATTTGACAGGTACTGATGAAACTAAATCTGATAGTTTGCTTGGTGCAATTTTATCAGGTACAAATTCAGGTTTGATTTTGAATTTGAATAACGTAACAACTTCAAAAGATTTGACAATTGATTCAACGACTCTTACAACTGTCAATACAACTGGAACAACTTCTTTGACAGGTTCAGTAAATCAAGGCGGAAGTTTTGCTAATTCAGGTACATTAAATATCGAGGGCAAATTCACAAATTCAGCAACTACAACAAATTCAGGCACAATGACTTTAAAAGAAACTGCACTGGATGGCGGTACTATCACAAATAGCGGAACTTTGAATTTGGCAGGTATAGTGACAGGTAATGGCGGAAAGTTGATTAATTCAGCAGCTTCAACAATTAATTTAACTGCTGATGCGTCAGGTTTTACAGGAACTTTAGAATCTAACGGAATAGTAAATGTCGATAAGTCAGGCAATATGTTTGGCGGTCAAAAACTTATCAATTCAGGCGAATTGAATATTTCAAGTGGTGCTGTTAAATATGGCAATATTACTTTAGGTAGTGGCGCTCAATTAAATCATATCATTGATTCAACTGTTGTTGGAAATATCGACAGTGACACTTTCAAATTTGCAGACGATGCAACAGGGGCTAATGCAAACTTCACAACCTCAAACGGTGTTAAGTCGAATTTGAATTTGAGCAAAATTGATAACGGTAAATCAAATACTATTTCAATTTCTGATTCAAATATCACTTTGGCAGGCACTGATTACAAAGGTAATACGATTTATAATTTGAAAAATTCAACTATGAATTTGATTGAAAAAAATCCTGAAAATTTCACTAACTATGAATTTGATAATCTCCTTACAGAAAATACAACTTTAGACTTCAAGGTGAGATTGAATAGAAAAGACGATGGCAACACATTGACAACTGACACTGTGACTGTTAATAATACAGATGCGATTTTCAAAGTCGGTAATTTGTATATCTCAGGTGATAAAGAAAACGGTCAACGCGGTGAATATAAAACCGAAAACAACGTATTAGGCGGTAATGCAAAATTTGATACTTCAACATCAACAATTGATGATGATATGAAAACAATCAATGGTACAACTTCATCTTGGAGATACAAGGTTTCACTTGACGGTGACCAATCAATCAAGATGGAAATCTTGAATTATGCAGATAATGAAACGCTAAATGATATGAATATCCTAGATGGCAAGAGATTTTTCCAATTCTCTGAAAACGATAATAAAGTTTATGAAATTGCAGCATCTCTTGGCTCTACAGCAAGCGGTAAATTCTATGTATCAGGTGCTGATAATTCATCTAACACATTATCAGGTGGCGAAAATAAAAGTTTCTTCAATATTGCAAGCGATAAGACTACAGAACTTGAAATCAACAGAGTAACTATTGAAAACGCCAAGAAAACAGGCAACGGTTCTGTTGTTGAAAACAACAGCGCAAATTCAACTGTTAAAATTACAAATTCTACAATTCAAAATAACTACTCAACAGGAGATGGCGGAGCTATTTATAACGGCGTATCAAAAGCAGACGGCGAAGATAATTTGATTATCGAAGGAACTGTTTTTGAAGGTAACCGCGCAGATGGAAAAGGTGGCGCAATCTATAATGCCGGTGATATGACTATAGCAAACAGTGAATTTAAAGCAGGTACAGATTCTGCGAAAAACGATATCTATATGGCAGATGATTCAACTCTTGGATTTGAAGGAAATAATAAAATTTCAAATACAATCAGTAGTGAAAATGACAATAGTGCGATAACAAATTCAGGTAATTTGATAATTGGAGAAAAAGGCAGTGCGTATGATTTTGCAGGCGAATTTACTCAAACTGCAGGTACTACAACTGTTAGAGGTGATTTCTTTGGTGGCGATTCTGAAATCAGTGCAGGTAGTTTGTATTGGTTCACAGATGAAGATACAAATAATGATAGTGTAATTACAATTAGGAAAGGTGCTGAATTATTGATTGGAGAAGATGCAGATGCGGAATCTTCTTTGGTATTAAAAAATAAATCAACAATTGAAGAAGGTGCTACAGTTGCCATTAATAGTAATTCTAAATTGTGGTTAGAAGATGAGGCGAATGTTACTTTGAATGACGCTGATTCTTGGTGGGGTACTATCAATATGAATAGTTCCCCTGATACAAAATTAACCCTAAAAGGTTTAGAGTATAATGGTTTACTTCAAGCTCTAGACGGTAATATTGATATTGAATCCGGTAACTTATATGTTTATAGTCGAGATGACCAACATTCAGGATTTATTCAAAAAGAAGTAGATATGAATATACAAGACTCTGCAAAATTAATTATTTCAAATGGCGGAGATGTTATTTTAAATGGTTCAGGTTCAGATTCTGATATATGGAAAGGTCTTGTAGAATTAAATAATGAAGGTACATTAACTGCCGGAGGTTTTGATTCAAATGGTAAATTGAAGGCAAATGCGGGTGATTTAATTGTCGATGGTGGAAAATTGAATATTGGACAAGACAGTTATATAGCCCCTGATGTTACTACTAATATCAGATATGATTCGGAGCTAAATATTACAGATGGTGGTTATGTTCAACTTAATACTGTTGATGAATTTAACAAAACTGATGTATGGTCAGGTAAAATTACTTTAAATGGTGGTAATTTAGACTTGATTAATTATGATAATACCGCAAATCCAGGACAGGGTTTTGATGCTTCAAGAGGTAAATTATATATTTCTAATTCAAATTTCAATATGTATGATGATTATACGGTATCTAAGGATGTTGATGTTACATTATTGAATGATTCATCTGTTATTGTTAATGATGGTGCAGAATTAAATCTTGACGGAGAAGATTATTGGGGTGGTAAAGTTGAGGTTCATGGTGGAGATTTCATTGCTACTGATTTAATCTTTGATGGTGAAAACGGTGCTAAATGGCAACAGTCAGATGGTAGTTCAACATTTAATGGTTCTTTTGTAGAATTAAATGATGAAAACAGTTATATCTCTGGCGGAGATTTGAATTTGATAAATTCAAGTATGAGATTTGGTGCAGATTCAATCTCAATGTCTGCTGATAATTTATATATGAAAAATTCTGAGATTGATACTATGAATGGTTGGTTAGAAGAACATGAAATGTTATCTGATATGAATGTCAACGGTACTAACCATTTCGGTATTGATGTAGCTCCAAGACTTGGAAATTTGGGTGAAAGCGACTTATTTACCGCGGATAAAATTATTTCTGACAGCAACGGTACAATAAATATTGCTGATTTTAATTTTGTAGGACTTGCTCCGATTGATAGACAGTTGAAGTTCCAAGTCTTTAAGGCAAATTCAATTGGTGACAATGTTAAATTCACCGCTACTGATAAAGAAATCTTCACACCAATCGGTTATTACAATATCCAATCAGCAGGTGGCGGATGGTTTACATCTAATATGACAAGGTATAACCCTCAAGTATTCAGAGGTCAGGTTGCAACACTTGCGACATACAATAACCAGTTAGTTATTGATGATATGTTACTTAACCACGTAACATTGGATAGTGAAAGATTGTTGGCTCAAGGTAGAAACGCTAATACTTACGCATCTACTCTTCCTCAATTTGCCCCTTATCAATACAAAAAAGAAGATGGCGGATTGTGGTACAAATCTTATGTGACATTTGAAAACTTGTCTCTTACTCAAGGTTTGAAAGTCGGCAACAATGCTTACGGTTCATTGGTTGGTGCTGATTTCCCTGTGATGAAATTGAAACACGGTTGGAGATTTATGCCGACAGCTTATATCGGTTATAACGGTGCACACCAAACATTTAACGGTGTTGGTATGTATCAAAACGGTGGTCAAGGCGGTTTGATGGGAACATTTATGAAAAATGATTTCATCGGTTCTTTGGTTGCTTATGGTGGCGGTTATAACAACGAAATGTCTGTTGCAGGCTATACCGATAGAACAGGCAACTGGTTTGCAGGTACGGCAGCTAAGTTGGCTTACAACTTCCACCCAACAAAATATTTCACAATCCAACCAACTGCGTTTATGTCTTATAACATCTTTGGAAAGCAACACTGGGGCACTGATTTTGGTGTTATGAGTATGAATTCGGGATTGATGAACGGTATCAATGTAGCTCCGGGGTTGAATTTCATTTATGCAAGGGAAACTTGGAGCGTATATGCAACATTTTCTTATATGTATAACATCAACGACCAAGTTGGCGGTAGAGCAGGAAATGTTGATTTGGCAAGTGTAGAAATGAAACACGGATATATCCAATACGGATTAGGTGTAACAAAAACTTGGAAAGACAGACTAAATTCATTCTTCCAAATTGTGTTTAGAAACGGTGGAAGAACAGGTGTTGGTTTCCAATTGGGTTTAAATTACAACTTTGATTGGAAAAATCCGTTTGGTTCAAAATCAAAAGCCAAGTCAAATGCAAAAGCGAAAGCTAAAGCTAAAGCAAAGACTATTAAGCAAAGCTCTTCGTATCAAATGAAGGATGGTAAGACTGTTCTAAAATCTTTGTCTATGAAGTAGTTGAGGATTGAAAGTTTGAGGAAAGAACAGAGCGCGCGGATTTTCCGCGCGCTCTATTGCCTGTCGGCATTGCTATGCCGACATACAACTTAACTGAACTCAGCGGTCAGGATGTCCGCCCCTAGTGGGCGGACCGAAATCTTTGATTTCGAGGTGGGGGATATGACCGATGTGTTGTGAATTACCACGTCACTCCGTGAAGACCAATAAAGCATTTGCAAGTCAATGTTCCTCGTAATGACGTGATTTTATATTGTCATTCTGAAAGGATTAAAAATCAAGTTGCGTAGCAACGTAGATTTTATCCTATTCAGAATCTATCAATGTTGATTTTAAGTCATTCCGAACTCGTTTCGGAATCTCCAATAAAACAAATTAGTCTTATGCAAAATTTGTAATATTAGAGACTCTGAAACGAGTTCAGAGTGACATTGCACCTAGGTCAAAAATCCGACAATAGCCAAAAGTGAACAATCAAACAAAACGAGTAAACGACAAAAGCTGAATTTGTTTGAGGAACAAAGTGACGAGTCATTCGGCTATTATACGAGTTTATAGTTTGATGTGAACGTTGGCGTGTCGTGGTGCTATTGCCACCAAAAGTACCCCTGCACGGAGTGCAGGAAAAGTAATCACTTGAAAGACATTGACCACCTCTCCCTTCCACTCAGCCATACGGCACGCAGTCTCACTCAACTAGCTTTGCTCGTTGGTTCGGCTAGTGTCCCACAAGGGGCGAGGGAACAGGTGTCATTCCGAATTTATTTCGGAATCCTTTCAATAATCAGGATTTATCAATAATAACATTTGCCTAATATTAATTATGGAAAAGATTCTGAATCAAGTTCAGAATGACATTGACTTATATATTTGTGCTCGTTATACTCTCACAAATTTTCTAAGCTTTCAGAATGACATGTATTATAAAAACGGTCGGAGTTGATTCTCAACTCCGACATTTTCATTTATATTCAAAATAAACTATTTTGATTTTTTAGCTGTTGGGTAGTAATCTCTTACAACACCTTCAAATGCGTCGATATAAATTTGTTTAATATCTGACATTAGAGGGTATGCAGGGTTAGCACCAGTACATTGGTCATCGAATGCCAATTCAACCATTTCATCCAATTTGTCGTAGAATTCTTTTTCATCTACACCAAATTCTTTGATAGAGAATGGTAAATTGATTTTCTTCATCATATCTTCGATTGCCTTGATGTACAATTCAACCTTTTCATCATCATTCTTACCGCCCAAGCCTAATTCGTCAGCGATTTGACCATATTTAGCTTTTGCGTTAGGGAATTTGTATTGAGGGAAGATTGCTTGTTTTTTAGGACAATCTACAGCGTTGTATTTAATAACTTGTCTGAATAACAAAGCGTTAGCAACCCCGTGTGGTACGTGGAACATAGCACCCAATTTGTGAGCCATAGAGTGGCACAATCCTAAGAAAGAGTTAGCAAATGCCATACCTGCAATTGTTGCAGCATAGTGCATTTTTTCTCTTGCGATTGGGTCATTAGCACCTTCTTTGTATGAACGTTCTAAGTATCTGAAGATTAACTTAGCTGCTTCTAATGCATTTGAGTTTGTGAAGTTTGTAGCCATACAAGATACATAAGCTTCTGTTGCGTGAACTAAAGCGTCAATACCTGATGCAGCAGTCAAACCTTTTGGCATACCATCAACGAAGTTAGGGTCGATGATTGACATATTTGGAGTCAATGCATAATCAGCGATAGCGTATTTTACGTGAGTTTCATCATCTGTAATAATTGCAAATGGTGTAACTTCTGACCCTGTACCTGAAGTTGTTGGGATAGCAACCATTGTAGCTTTTTTACCCAATTCAGGGATTTTACAAATTCTTTTTCTGATATCTAAGAATCTCATAGCGATATCTTCAAAGTTTGTATCAGGTTGTTCATACAATAACCACATAATTTTTGCAGCATCCATTGGAGAACCGCCACCTAATGAAATGATAACATCAGGTTCAAATGGTTTCATAATATCCATTGCTTGGTTGATAGTTGACAAAGTTGGGTCTGGTTTAACATCGAAGAATACTTCGTGGTCCATACCAATTTCATCCAAAACTTTGATAATTGAATCAACAGCACCTGAATTGAACAAGAATCTATCTGTTACGATAAATGCACGTTTTTTGCCTTGAAGTTCACGAAGAGCTAAATCAACAGCACCTCTTTTGAAGTAAACTTTAGGTGGAACTTTGAACCATAACATGTTTTCTCTCCTTTCTGCAACTGTTTTGTAGTTTAATAAGTTTTCAACACCGATGTTACCTGAAACAGCGTTTTTACCCCAAGAACCACAACCTAAAGAAAGAGATGGTTCAAGTTTGAAGTTGAACAAGTCACCGATACCACCAAGAGCTGATGGAGAGTTAATCAATACACGACAAGCTGGCATCATTTCAGCATATTTGTCAATTCTTTCTTGACTACGAGCATCTGTGTAAAGGTCTGCAGTGTGACCAGCGCCACCTTTTGATACTAATTCGTGAGCTACATTAGCAGCTTCTTCAAAGTCTTTAGCTCTGTACATAGTCAAGATTGGAGATAATTTTTCTCTTGAGAATGGGTCTTCCCAATCTACAGTTGGTCTTTCTGCTAATAAGATTTTTGAAGTTTCAGGAATTTCAAAACCTGAAAGTTTAGCGATATTGTATGCGCTTTGACCAACGATTTGAGGGTGAGCAGTACCACGTTTAGGGTCGATGAATGGAAGGTCAATCATTTTCTTTTCATCATCAGCACTTAACAAGTATGCGCCTCTATAAATAAATTCTTTTTTAACTTCTTCGTAGATTTCATCAACTACAACAACTGATTGTTCAGAAGCACAAATCATACCGTTGTCGAAAGTTTTTGACATCAAGATTGAAGAAACAGCCATTTGGATATCAGCAGTTTCATCAATAAGAGCACACGCATTACCAGGGCCAACACCTAATGCTGGGTTACCTGATGAGTATGCAGCTGTAACCATTCCAGGACCACCTGTTGCCAAAATACAAGAAATTGAACGGTGTTTCATCAATTGGCTAGATAGTTCGATAGATGGAACATCAATCCAGCCGATAATATCTTCTGGAGCACCTGCTTTTACAGCAGCTTCCAATACAACTTTTGCAGCAGCAATTGTTGATTTTGTAGCTCTAGGGTGTGGTGAGAAGATAATTGCGTTTCTAGTTTTTAAAGCAATCAATGATTTGAAGATTGCAGTTGATGTTGGGTTAGTTGTAGGAACGATACCTGCAATAACGCCTAGAGGTTCAGCAACGATTTTGATACCGTTAGCTTTATCTTCTTTAATGATTCCGCAAGTTTTTGCGTTTTTGTGTTTGTTGTAAATATATTCTGATGCAAAGTGATTTTTGATAATTTTATCTTCTAAAACACCCATGCCTGTTTCTTCAACAGCCATTCTTGCAAGAGGAATACGAGCCTTGTCAGCAGCAGTAGCTGCAGCTTTGAAGATTTTGTCTACTTGTTCTTGAGAGAATTTAGAATAAATTTTTTGAGCTTTCTTTACTCTTTCAACAAGTAATTCCAATTGTTCAGCAGTGTCAACCAAGTTTGACTTTGTTAGAGTTTTTTCAAGGTTTTCAACAGCTTTTTTGTTTTTTGTTGTCATATCTGTTCTCCTTTTTATAACACAGTATTTCTATTAATATAGTTCTTTGTGTAATTTGTGAATTTTATCACAATTGCATTGTACTTTAAAAATAACATGAAATCAAGTGTAGAATTTACAATCTTTATAATTTCTTTATGTGGTAAAAGAAGAAGGAAATAAGGTGATAGCGTAATGGCGTATTATTTTTATAATGACATTCTGAAAGGTTAGAATGACAATAACGTTTTTATCACGTCATTACGAGGAACATTTACTTGCAAATGTGTCATTGGTTAGTACGGAGTGACGTGGTAATCCACAACAAAGCTCGCATGGGATTACTACGTCGCGCTGTAATGTCTATTACTTTATTTGTCCAATATCGCTCCTCGTAATGACATGTATTTAAACACTTAGGTCAAAAAATCCGACAATAGCCAAAAGTGAACAATCAAACAAAACGAGTAAACGACAAAAGCCGAATTTGTTTGAGGAACGAAAGTGACGAGTTATTCGGCTA
>CABUXT010000029.1 GCA_902495705.1 uncultured cyanobacterium | reverse complement strand
TAAGTTGCGGTTACGGTATCATAAATATCCACCTCTGAATTATCCTTCATAACAAGTTTAACATGACTTGCTTTGCCTGATTGTTTTACTTTTACGTCTGCAATATCAGTAAACTTGATATCATTTTTTGTGGATGTTTTTACTCTAGGTATAGTACATTCTTTTGAATAAGGACTATTGAGGTGGTGCTTTGAGAGCATACTATCAAACAGATACTCCCAGCAAAAAGAATGTTCATAAGAATAAGTATTTACCACACAATTATTTGCCCCCAATGAACAGCTAATCTGAACAGGATGTTGATTCCATTGAGAAACACTTAAATATACGAATAAACAAATATAAAAAGAAAAATATAATACGACGAAACTCGAAAGTATCGGATGTTCGCCAAATGTATTTTCATAAAAATCAAGTAAAAATCTATACATAAAAACTCCTACTGAAAAAGCCCTCCATTTTAAGAGGGCTTTGAAAAACTAGTTAATTCTTTGGAACATATAACCGATTCCGCGAGCTGTCAAAATCAACTCAGGATTTGCAGGGTCTGTTTCCAATTTTGAACGTAATCTTGAAATATGAACGTCAACAACCCTTGTATCAATGCGATGGTCCGGTGGATAAGCCCAAACGTGTTGCAAGATTTCGTTTCTTGAGAAAGCTTGACCTGAATTATTAACCAACAATTCAAGCAAACTAAATTCCATGCCGGTCAATCTGATTCTTTCATTCTTTCTGTAAACTTGACGACGAGCTGTATCAATTTTGATATTACCTGTTGTGATAACATTTTTAGTAACTTTGCCTGAAGGAGTAACCATTTCGCGGTTATTTGTTCTTCTTAATACAGCTTTAACCCTTGCCTCAAGTTCTTTAGGGCTGAAAGGTTTGATAACATAGTCATCAGCACCCAATTCCAAACCTGTAATTCTTTCAGAAACATCACCCAATGCTGTCAATATAATAATTGGAACATCTGAAGAACGTCTGATTTCACGAGTTACACCATAACCGTCCATTTTTGGCATCATTACATCTAATACCACTAAATCAGGATTATATTTATTAAAAGCTGCAACTGCTTCTTCACCATCTTGTGCAGTGTAAACATCATAACCTGCCATTTTAAGACGAGTTTCCAAGATACGTCTGATACTAGCCTCATCATCAGCTAGAAGGATACGTTGACGGTCTTCTGTCTCACTTGGCATTTCCATATTTTCTGTCATAGTCTTTTCCTTACTTACTTTACAAAATTATACAATAGTTCACAAACACTGAAAAATATTACGATTTATTTATTTTTCTATAGTTTTATAACATTATGTTACACTAATTTACACAAAATTGCAAGCACATGTTTGAGAAATTCTATAATTTAGACTCTAAAATTTGTCTGAATTTTTCCAAATCTTCTTTTGTATCAATGCCAACAGGGACAAAGTCCACAACAGAAGTTTTTATCTTCATTCCGTTTTCCAAAGCTCTAAGCTGTTCAAGGCTTTCTGTACGCTCTAGCGGGGTTTGAGCTAATGTTGTCATAGCCTCTAAAGCCTTTCTTTTGTAGCCATAGATACCCAAGTGACCGTAAAAAGTAGCGATACCTGCATTTCTTTCATAAGGAATTTTTGAGCGAGAAAAATACAATGCAAAGCCATTTCTATCTGTTA
Source organism: uncultured cyanobacterium (assembly GCA_902495705.1). Lineage (GTDB taxonomy): Bacteria > Cyanobacteriota > Vampirovibrionia > Gastranaerophilales > Gastranaerophilaceae > Zag111. The sequence goes on along the minus strand of CABUXT010000029.1, from coordinate 28,028 downwards.
CACACTTGACAAGATTCGGATTGTTAATTTCTTCTTCGTCTGTCAATACCCTGATTAAAGTCGAAATGTCAGCCTTATCATCTTCTTTGACATTACGAATAACATCATCAATACTTTCAGGCTTAATCAAAGGTTCATCCCCTTGTAAATTACAGATATAAGAGATTTCAGGATGTCGAGAAACAACTTCCATAATTCTGTCAGAGCCGCATTTATGTTCAACAGATGTCATTTCTACTTCGCCACCAAAAGATTTTACTTCGTCATAGATTCTTTGGTCGTCCGTTGCAACAATAATCATATCCGCAAGTTTTGCTTGTTGAGCTTTTTCATAAACCCAATGAATAACAGATTTTCCCATAACTTTTAACAACGGCTTACCTTCTAATCTTGATGAACCGTATCTTGCAGGTATAATTATCGCAGTTTTTGACATTATTTTCTCCTTATTTAATTATTTATCCATTCTTTAATTTGTTTGTGATGGAAACCAACTTCCATACTATACTTCTTCTCGTCTTTTAAAATTTCAAAATATGAAAAGAAACCTTGTTTTTTGAATTTACATTCACCCTTTTTAAAAACCTCTGCATACTTATTTAGAAAAGTTAAAATAGCACTATCAGAAGTTAAATATACTTTAAATAGAAAAGGCACCTTGGAATAAAATGTTTTAAAACTATTAAAGTTTCTATCTATAATATTATCCGTTTGGTTACAAACTGAAACATAATTTACAAAAAATGATTTTTTAGCGCTTGAGAGTAATGGCTTTACATCATTATAACTTAACGTAAAATACTTATTCGCTAAATTTTCAAGAACAGAAATTATAACAAATAATATAAAAAATAATGCTAAAAACCAAATAAAAAGAAAAATGCCAGCCAACATATTTTACTCCGCTATACTCTTTTTACCACAAACGAAGTCCATTGGTCTTGTGGAATTTCTTCGACCAACTCTAAACCTTCTTTTTGATATGCATCTATAACCATCTGCTTTTTCTCATCCAAAATTCCGCTAAGAGACATCAATGCTCCTGTTTTCATAAGATTTTTCAAATCTCCCATAATTTCAGCGAGAACAAAATGTAAAATATTTGCACAAACAAAGTCAAATTTATCTTGAACTTTATCCGCTGTACCAAGCTCGAACTCACATTCAACACCATTTTTCTTGGCGTTTTCTTTGGCAACTTCAATTACAGTATCATCATTATCACAACCGTAAACATAAGAGGCGCCGAGTTTCTTTGCTAAAATAGACAAAATTCCTGACCCCATACCGATATCAGCCACTCTATCGCCTTTTTTCATATATTTTTCAAGAGCCTTCATACATAATTGAGTAGTTTGGTGAGTACCTGTACCAAATGCGCACCCCGGTTCAAGTTTAATCATAACTTCATCAGATTTTGGTTGATACTCAATCCAATCAGGTACAACAGCGATTTTATCAGTAACATGAGTTACGCTCCACTGTTCTTTCCATTTTTTAGACCAATCTTCTGTTTCTTTTTCTTCCAGTTCAAAATCCCATGAACCTAATTCATCTTCAGTCAAACCGCGAGACAAAAACTCTTGTCTGTGCAAGTCCAATACGTTTTCTACATCGTATTTCAAATCTTCGTAAGAGTCCCCATATTCGTTTCGCAAAAAGATTTTCAAAGTGCCTTCGGTTGTAGAAATCATTTCTAAATCTTTGTATGCCTCTTCTGCCAAGACGATACCTTCGCAGTCAAAATTTTCAAAGAAAATTTCAGAAATTAAATCTTCCATATCAGGATTTATTTGTAATCTCAACTCGTAATATTTGTTATCCATAACTATTCCTTATAAAGTTGAGTCGGAATAAACAAACAAATTCATCCCGACATCAACATTTTATCTACATATATTTTCTAAGACTAACCTTCAAGAAAAGCACCCATTTTTCTAAATTTGTCATAACGTTGATTTCTCAAAGTTTCAGCATCCATGCCTGACAAATCATCCAAAGCACTCAAAATAGTCTTTTTCATTTCTGCTGCAATCGCATCATAATCAGTGTGCGCACCTCTTACAGGTTCTTTAATAGCACCGTCAATAATTCCAAATTTCAACAAGTGCGGAGCTGTGATTTTTAAAGCTGTTGCAGCCTCTAAATTCTTAGATGCATCACGCCACAAAATTGATGCACAACCTTCCGGTGAAATTACTGTATAATATGCGTGTTCAAGCATATAAACCTTATTTGCTACAGCCAAACCTAAAGCTCCACCGGAACAGCCTTCACCTGAGATAATCGCAATTACAGGAACTCCAAGTTTTTGCATTTCTCTAAGGTTTGTTGCAATAGCTGCACCTTGAGCGTGTTCTTCTGCGCTAATTCCAGGATAAGCCCCCGGAGTATCAATAATTGTTACAATCGGAATATTGAATTTATTGGCATGTTTGAATAGTCTCAAAGCCTTTCTGTAACCTTCAGGTTGTGGCATACCAAAGTTATATTCCAAATTTTCTTTAGTAGATTTACCTTTCATTGTACCGATAATCATAACAGGTTTGCCATCAATTTTAGCCAAACCGCCCATAATGGCTCTATCATCAGTACCTACACGGTCACCGTGCATTTCAATAAAATCTGTACAAATGTGATTAACGTAATCCATAAAGTTTGGACGTTCAGGATGACGTGCAATCTGCATTTTTTGTGTTGGGTCAAGATTTGCAAACAATTCTTTTTTAAAATCTTCTGCCTCTTGTTCCAAATTTTCTATATCTTTATCTAAATCCATGCCGGACTCCAAACTCATTCTTTTCAATTCCTCAATTTTTTCTTGAATTTCAATAATAGGTTTTTCAAAATCCAAAATTGCTGCCATAACTTACTCCTTATTCGTGCATAGCCAAAATATTTGACAATGTGGCACGTAAATTTTTACGAGAAGACACAACGTCAACTTGACCATACTTCATTAAATATTCTGCAGTCTGGAAGTCAGACGGCAGCTTTTGTCTGATTGTCTGTTCAATAACACGACGTCCTGCAAAACCTACCCTTGCACCTTGTTCAGCAACAATAATATCGCCAAGAGTACCGAAACTTGCAGTTACACCGCCAAATGTTGGGTCTGTAATCAAGTTAATATATAACAAACCAGCCTCATCAAGTCTTGCACAAGCACAAGAAGTTTTTGCCATTTGCATTAAGCTCAATGCACTTTCTTGCATACGAGCACCGCCAGATGACGTGATACATAATACAGGAAGTCTTTGCTCAATAGCTTTTTCCATAATTCTTGTAACTTTTTCACCAACAACAGAACCCATTGAACCGCCCATAAAGTCAAAATCCATAACTGCGGTTGCAACTTTGTGTCCTTCAATTGATGCAATACCTGTAACTACAGCATCATCTAACCCTGTTTTTTTCTGTGCTGCAGCCAATCTGTCCTTGTAAGACTCTGTATCAAAAAATTCCAGTGGGTCAGTCGGTTTGATATCAGTAAACAACTCTTCAAAAGAACCTTCATCAAAAAGTTGTTTAATTCTTGTTCTTGCATTAACTCTAAAGTGATAATCACATACAGGACAAACCATTTGATTATCTTCAATATCTTTTTTCAATAATTGCGCATCACAGTGAACACATTTTGTCCATAAATCCGGATTCGCTTCTATTTCTACTCTAGCTTCAAGCGCTCTTCTTTGAATTTGAGCTTCTTTACGCTTTTCAAACCAATCTTGAACTGTCATATATTTTACCTTTATATCCCTACTGATAAGAAAATAAATTCCCAATCAACAACCCCATTATACACAAAAAATCCATCTTGGCAAAAATGGGTTAAGATTGTTACATTTATTTTGAAAGTGCTAACTAACCAAAGTAAATAATGTCATTCTGAAAGGATTAAAAATCTTGCCAACTTGTTTGGCTTAGATTTTATCCTATTCAGAATCTATCAATTTTGATTTTGTCGGCTTGGTAAAGCCGACCTACAAAATAACAAAAAAATCTATGTCACCCTGAACTCGTTTCAGGGTCTTTTCCATAATAAATATTCAACAAACGTTACTATTGATAAATTCTGATTATTAAAAAGATTCTGAATCAAGTTCAGAATGACAATGACCTATGTGAAAGATTAGAGATTCCGAAACAAGTTCGGAATGACATAGACTTTTTGTATAGCTACCTTATTCTATAGAAAATCAATCCTTCTTGATATTAGAATCCCTATAATGTTTTCGGATTTGTTCGGTCAAATCACCTGAAATCTTTATATTCTGCAACGACATGTGATACTTACGCAAATTCGCAATATTTTCAGATTCATCCAATAAATTTCGAGAAGGCTCGACTTTTACTGTATCTTTCACTTTTTCAAACTCGGTTTTTGCCTGTTTAGAAATAATCCTAGCAACAACTTCGTCCAAATCACTTCCGCTTACCCCATATTTTGAGGCAATTTCAGCTACAGTTTTACCTTGAGGGAAAGTATATAACCAATTTACGGACAATCTGTCCCCTTGCCCCACATGCGTTACCCCCTTTTGATGAGGAGTATACATGATATCTTTTTTAAACGGACTATGCCCCAACCCTACAGCATGCCCTATTTCATGCAAAATCGTATGATAAACTTCTCCCTCATCCATATAATCAGCATGAACAAGCCCCTCTGTCAGACCTATAGAGACTTCTGCGCTGTATAATTGGTTTGCTCTGTTGTATTGAAAATAGCAACAACCCAAAGCCTCTCTTTCAACCCTTTTCCAATCAATATTAACATTTGATTGTAACAAAGAATCAACAATTACAAATGAAACTTTGCCGTTTGAAACCTTGTGCCACTCATCCAAAGCTTGTTTTACATAAGCCCTGTATTTAGCATCCTGACCTTGTTTTGAGTAAAATTTCATTGGAGCAATATAGACTTTCAAAGGCATCATAGTCCACCTTATCAGCCTGCCATTTTTAACAGATTCTTGTAAATAGGTTTTCTTCTCCATATTTTTATTGTATAATAAACCTTGCTATAAGAAAAGTAAGAGCAAATGTATTATACAGACTAAGGAGAAAAACACATGGGTATGAATTTAATGAACATTATGAAACAAGTTCAAAACGCTCAAAAAAGAGCTGAAACAGCACAAAAAGAACTTGCAGCATTAGAAATCACAGGTGAATCTGCAGGCGGTTCAGTAAAAGTAACTTGTGACGGTCAAGGCAAATTCAAATCAATTAAAATTTCAGCAGAAGCTATCAATCCTGAAAATCCTTCTGCAGTTGATTCTGACACTATCGAAATGTTAGAAGACGTAATTTCTGCAGCTATCAAACAAGCTAACGACAAAGCATCTAAAGAAATGGCTGCAAAAATGAAACAAATCACAGGCGGCATCAGTATTCCGGGATTGTCACTATAATGATATATCCAAAGGCAATAGCAGCACTTATAGAGCAGTTTCAAAAATTTCCGTCAGTAGGACCGAAATCTGCTCAACGTATGGCATTCCATCTACTTAGAATGCCAATGCCTGATGTTGAAAATTTTGCCAAAGCAGTAATTGAAGCAAAACGCAATACACATACTTGCGAAATTTGCTTCAATTTGTCTGCTCAAAGTCCTTGCGAAATCTGCTCTTCAACTCAACGCGACCACTCTGTTATTTGCGTTGTTTCTGAAACAAAAGATTTAATCGCGATTGAAAAAACAAACGAATTTAAAGGTCTTTACCATGTTTTACAAGGATTGATTTCGCCAATCGACGGAATTGGAGCCGAAGACATCCGAATAAAAGAATTATTAAACAGATTAACAAATGACGAAGTTAAAGAAATCATTTTGGCATTAAGCCCATCTGTTGAAGGCGAGGCAACAAGCCTTTACCTTACAAAATTAATAAAACCTTTTGGGATAAAAGTTTCGCGTATTGCGTTTGGTTTACCTGTTGGCGCAGATTTGGAATACGCAGATGAAATGACCATCGCCAAAGCAATCGAAGGCAGAAGAGAAATCTAGGTCGTTTTGAGGTCACTTTGAATGGCGCTGCCTAGTAAAATATGTCGGCACATACGCTCTAGCTCTAAAATTTTGTCATTCTGAAAGGATTAAAAATCTTGCCAACTTGTTTGGCTTAGATTTTATCCTATTCAGAATCTCTAACTGAACATATTAAAACTAGAGATTAATCATTTTTCAGGTGGGCTAGTGAGCACACCCTACATGCTGACCCCTCACCCTAACCCTCTCCCTAGGAGAGGGTATAATGTCACCCTGAAGTTGTTTCAGGGTCTCAAATATTACAAATTTTACATAAGACTAATGTGTTTTATTTGAGATGCTGAAACAAGTTCAGCATGACTAAATTTCAAATGAATATAAGCTATACCGACAAAACCCAACAAAAAGAAAACCTGATTTCAAACGAAATCAGGGATAAAATTTGTAGGGGAAAAATTAAATTGGAGTTAAAAAACTTATGCTATATGCAACAATTGTTTGTTATATGCTGCAATAAAATTCATTTGCTGAAACAACAATTCTGACTTATCAACAAACGGTTGAGGTGCAACTGCAACTGTTGTTGTTACTTGGTCTTTATAGATGTCTTGCAATTTTTTATCAATCTTTTTCAAATTCTTTAAAGCCATAATCGTTATCTCTCTTTTCTTATTTGTTATTCATTTCTCACATATATATAAAGTATATACCTTTTATCTAATTTCAAATTTTATATTATCTGTTACATTTCGTTACATTTAGTGTAAATTTGAAAGATATTAGCAAATAATGAGATTGTAATGTTTTTATATACTTGTAAGGGAAAAAGGGAATACCATGTCTGAACAAATAAACGGTTTAAATATACCAAGCTTGCAAGTAAAACCAGTAAACTTTCAACAAGGTCAATCTCCTGCATTGCAAGGGATTACACCTAGTGTTGAAGCTGAAAACATTAAAAAATCTGTCGATAATTCATATCTGGCAAACCGAGTGAAAGCCTCAGAAGATGCAGACCCTAGAGCTAAAGCCGCATTGACTGTGGCATCTTGGTATGGAATTTCGCAAGGTATGGATTACTTTAACAAAAAAAGTAATGGCGAATACCTTAAATCAATTCCGGGCAGACTGGGGAATTTAGGTGACAAATTTGCTACAAAAACTTGGCTTGGACGCAAAATTGAATCAGGTTTACGCATAATTGACAAAAAAACCGCAAAATGGGCAACTAAAAGTCAATTTTGGAATACTATAAGAAACTTTTCAACACAAGCAGATTGGAAATGGGTTAGAGACCAAGGTGAAGGTACAAAAATGTATATCTCAAACGAAGGGAAACACATTTTTGAAGAATTCTTCAAACCTATTGCCAAAAGTAACAATGTTCAAAAATTAGAACAATACGGCTTATCACAAAAAGAGATTAATACTTTTGCACAAACTCTTAAAGGCTTAACCTCTTCAGAAAAAGCTCTTGCTTTGCAGAAAAAAGAATTAGCTCTTCTTGGTGCTGATTCAAAATTAGTAGAAAAACTTGCACAAAAGCCTTTAGGGATAAAAACTCTTCAAAATTTAGCTCAACACCTTAAAGCAAAAGGAATGGGACTAAAAGGTCGCAGAGATTATAAAGCATTTTTAGAAATTGCAGACAAAGACCCTAAAAAAGCAATGCAAGTTCTTGAACATCTAAGCAAGCATCATCCTGATTGGCAAGTTTCAATTTGGCGTAGTCAAGGCGGATTTTTTGCGAAATTAAAAAATAACTTATTTGGCAGACCCGTAAAATTCAAAGAAGTATTAAACAGATATTTAGCTACATTTGGTAACGGCAACCACACAAGAATCGGAAAATCTTTGCCTAAAGGATTGAGCTGGTTAGTTGAAGGTGCAACCAATAGATGGGCAGGCGGCAAATTGGGTGCTGCACTTCAGGCAACATTCCTTGCTGATATGTTGTATCACACAATCACCGCACCAAAAGGTGAAAAAACTAAAACTTTTGCCGAAAGATTTGTAAACGATTTAACATACTTTATCGCTCTACCTATCGGCTATATTGCAATGCACAAACTTGGCGGGTTTAAATATGCAGGACTAAAAGACCAAAAAGCAGTTGAGGCATTTAGAAAAGCTCGTGAAGTTTTCAACAAAAATGTAGCAAAAGGTAAATACAAAGATAAAAAAGTGTATGATAAAGCTTACAAAGCTTTAATGAATAGACTTGGTTACAAGAACATCAAAAATCCACTTGTAAAAATATTAAACAGACTTGGCAGATTCATCAATATCGGTAACGAAAGAATCGCGTCATATAAATCTCCAAACAAATTAAATATGAATTTGTTCAGAAAACTTGCAAACGGCAACATCATTGGTATTCCAATGAGAATTGCAATTCCATTGATGGTAGTTTCACCATTCTTGGCAAAAGCTGCTACAAAATCAATGCACGCAATCTTTGGCAGACCGACAAAATCAGTTCTTGATGAAGACAAGGAAGAAGAACAACCAAAAGCTCAAGAGTCCACAAAACCGCAAGCTACACCTCAACAACAAGTAGCACAAGCAATTGCAGCAAACGCAGCAGCTCAAAAAGCCGGTGATACAAACTTAATCAGAAGGACTACAGGAAACACAACAATTCCATCTATAAATAATACTCAAGCAAACAAACCGGTTAGAACATATATTCCGTCTCCTGAACCGGTTGTGTTGAATAAACCTGAAACAAAAACAAATGGCACAAAACCTAATTTCAACGGCAACGGAACTGAAAGTGACACAAATCTAATCAGAAATGCAGCAAAAGGTAACACAACAGCTCCAAAAACTGAGAAAAAGGAAAACCAAGAATTAGAACCTAAAAGAACATATATTCCATCTCCACAAGGAATGGTTCCAAAAGCTCCTGATACAAGTGCCGCTGACAAAGCTCTAGCAGATGCAGATGCTGCCGAAAAGTTCGTAAACGAGACTTTGGCTAGGATTAACGATTAGGTGAAATAGGCATTGATTCTGAATAGCAAGAAAACAAACAGTCACCCTGAAAGGATTAAAAATCTTGCCAACTTACTTGGCTTAGATTTTATCCTATTCAGAATCTCTAACTGTACATATTAAAACTATGATTTACAGGTGGGCTAGTGAGCCCACCCAACATACTAATATGTTCAATTTGAGATGCTGAAACAAGTTCAGCATGACAATATATAAAATCATGTCATTACGAGGAACTTTGACTTGCAAATGTGTAATTGGTTAGTACGAAGTGACGTGGTAATCCACAACAAAGATTGCAAGTGACCCCTCTCCCTACCCCTCTCCCGCAAGGGGCGAGGGAACAAGTGTCACCCTGAACTAGTTTCAGGGTCTTTTCCATTTAAGGATTTATCAATAACAACATTTGTTAAATATTAATTATGGAAAAGATTCTGAATCAGTCTTGGATTATTGGCGGCTCGACCGGCTCAACGTAGCTCTCGCCAAGACGTACTGGGTTCACTTCGTTCACACGGCGCACTTGCCAAAATCCGCAGTTCAGAATGACATAGACATAAGTATAAGATTAGAGATTCCGAAACGAGTTCGGAATGACTTAGTTTCATTTGTTCAGTTAAAGATTCTGAACAGCAAGAAAATTATGCGCTCAGACTGCGCGCAAATTTTCTAAGCTTTCAGAATGACAATGACTTATGTGTCGCCCACCTTTTTTATTTTTCATCCTCCAACAATCCACTTGACGAAAAGGATTAATACAGTTACAATTAAAAGTACCCTATATAGGTGTTAATTTTGTTCCTACATTTACATAAATAGGGAGAGTCAACTCCGCGATGTTTGAAGTATACCCACCGATAATTTATCGCCAGTGGGAAACGGATGAATCAGGGTTCTCACCCACCTGCGAGCTCAAGCAGGTAACAAAATCCGCTTATATGGGGTTTATTATTTTACAGAAGTTAAACATCCGCGCGCGAGAAATTGCATAAGCCCTCTAAACATGGTATAATTCCATCAAGGAAGGATTTATAATGCAAAAAATTTCGGCACTGATACTCTCTGATGAATATTCAACAAACGAAGTTCTAAAACTTTTTGTTAGCGAATTTGACAATATCAATCTGCTGGATTGTCCAACTCAACCTGAATTGATATTAGAAACCCTAACTGAATTGCAAGATAAATCAATATTTTTGGTCGACTTATCTGAGAACAAGCAAGAAAAATTAGATTTGATATTAAAAGTATCTCAACAGTGTCCGAATTGTAAAATTCTAGCACTTTCTGATAATCCTACAGTCGATTTGATTATACGAATTATGCGCGCCGGAGCAAGAGAATTTGTCCCGATTCCGATATTGAAAAATGAGTTTTTTGACTCACTAAACAAAATTATTTCGCAATTTGAAGAACCAAAGAAAAATAACAAATGCAAAATAATTTCTGTATTTTCAAATAAAGGCGGAATCGGAAAGACTTCCCTTGCCACAAATTTGGCACTAGAACTATCAAAAATAACTAAAGAAAGTGTTGCACTCATTGATATGAACTTTCAAATGGGCGATATCACAACGTTTTTAGACCTAAAACCTTCTTTTAATATTTCCTATATGCTTGAAAATATCGATAAAATTAACGAAACATTTTTGCTAAGCACATTGGAAAAATACAAAAATTCAAGCTTATATATTTTGGCTGACCCACCTTACTTTAAACAGGCTGACAACATTCAGCCAAAACAGATTACAAAACTTTTCAACACACTTAAAGAAACTTTTTCTTATATCATCGTTGATGCGGAAGCAAGTTTTGACGGCAAAAATATTGCAGCACTAGATAATTCCGATTTAATTTTGTTGGTAACTGTTGCAAATATTCCGGCACTGCGCAACACTCAACGCTGTTTGGAACTGTTTGAAAAACTCGGTTATGACAAAGATAAAACTCAGATTGTCGTAAACCGCTATATGGAAAATGACGAAATCAAGGAAGAAGATGTTGAAAAAGTTTTGTCAAAATCAGTTTATTGGAAGATTCCAAACAACTATTTTGCACTTATGACGGCTATAAACAAAGGAGTTCCGGTAAGTTCAATTAATGCAAATACAAATATCGCACAGAGTTACAGAGATTTGGCACAACATATTTCTGACAATTTGTATAAACAAAATTTAGTAAAGAAATTTGAAAACATATTAAATCAATAGAGGAAACAAATGGGATTAGCAGAACGATTTAAAAACAGACTTGATAATAGGGATATTTTTACAAAAACAAATATAGAAAAACAATTTAGCGAACAGGATATTGAATTTATTTCAAAGCCAATCACTCAAGAAATAACTGTTCAACCAAAAGAAATACATTCAAACACAATCTCTGAACCGATTATTGAACTATCTTCGGATGTTGAAAGTAACAAATTTGAAGATTTGGAAGACGAAATTATAAATAAAATCAGAAAAACTCCTTATTGGGAAGATTTTTCAACAACTCAAAAAGAAAAAATGATAAGTGCTTATTTTGATGCAAGGATACAAAATAATAAATATTCAAAAATCGGATATTCCGAAAACGACAAGATTAAATTCGTTGAAAATATTTTGGCTTTATCTAATAACAGGTAATACAAAATTAATAAAATGAATTGTCGCAGTCGTGCTAAACGCACACCTTCGCAATAACATACAAGAAGAGGCGGAGCCTTCGGCTCCGCCTCTTCTTGTATCTATTCCTAAACTTCCGTATTTATTGTTCTTCAATTAAATACTTGTAAACTTCTACATAATTTTCAGTAGCCGCAAATCCGATAAGCGAACTGCCATAAGCTTGAAGTATTGCAGAAATACTTGTTATAAATATCATCAAAAATATTACAAATGGTTGATATTCAATATTTTCAGCTCCATGCGCAAGCATTACTGCTGTAGCCGTGATTAAAAAGCCTGCCACAATCAAAGAACCGGTCAACAACCCAGTCACCATATTTATCAAAAGTGTAGCTAAAATAAACCTGAATGTAACTGTGATAGTTTCTTTGAAGGCTTTTTTCATATAGCCAAAAATTGTCAAAGGATTAAAATATTTTGCTCTATAGATTTCATCTTTTGCAAATTCAATAAAAACATAACTTACAAAAGGGGCAAATAATATACATATCGCCATTGAAACAAAAATTTCAACCAAAACAGTAATGACAACTAATAGTACACCAATAGCCGGAGAGGCCCCATTTGTACTAAACACAAAAACAAGCGCAAAAGGAACTACTAATATTAAAAGAAATAATATCGCAAAATATAAGCCCCATGTCACATACAAAGGCAACAGTTTCAAGCCTTTTTTAAACATATCGGATGAAAACATTGGGAATCCTAAAACATTATCCAATCTGTCTTTTATAAACTTTAGAGAGTACCCTAGAGTAAATATAGACGGAACAATTGCAAGCAAACCGACTATTGCCGCAATTACAAACAACGTAATTGCGACAGTTTTGGGCGTATCTTTATCCACATAAGATGCTATACTGTAAGCAATTGCAGGTAGAACCAACAACAGCACATAATACAAGTGACGTTTAAATGTATTTTCACATTTAAACAAATTTTTAAAACTTTGGAGAACTCTATCCATAACACAACCTTTCAAATTTCACTAATAACGAATATACTCTTTCACATACTTAGGGAAAGAAAATACATACCTGAAAAAGACAAAAATATTCATATATACAATACCTCGCTAAGTTTTATAACGGCAATATTACAAAAAACTTTAATCTAAAATCAACAAAAGTAACAAAAAGTTACAAGAATCCAAAATTTGTACTAAAATATTGGTATGGAACATAGAGAATTTAAAATTTGTTCAAAATACAGACCTTCAGGTGACCAGCCAAAAGCTATAGAACAACTGACAGAAGGCTTAATCAAAGGTTATGACACCCAAACTTTGCTTGGTATCACAGGGTCTGGGAAAACTTTTACAATCGCAAATGTTATTGAAAAAGTTCAAAAACCAACACTTATTATCGCGCACAACAAAACCCTTGCCGCGCAATTGTATAACGAATTTAAAGAACTTTTTCCAGACAATGCGGTGGAATATTTTATCAGTTATTACGATTATTACCAACCGGAAGCATACATTCCGCGAACAGACACTTATATTGAAAAATCTTCTTCCATCAATGAAGAAATCGACAGATTACGCCACAATACAACGCGCAGTCTTTACGAAAGAGATGATGTTATTGTAATATCTTCCGTCAGCTGTATATACGGTTTGGGGTTGCCTGAAAACTATTTCAAAGGTTCTACAGAAATCAAAGTCGGTGACGAAATTGACCGAGACGACCTGCTGAAATATTTCGTCAGTGTCAGATATGAAAGAAACGATTTAGAACTAAAATGCTCAACTTTCAGAGTCCGTGGGGATATTGTCGAACTTATGCCTGCCTATGAAAAAATCATCACAAGATTTTATTTCTTTGGAGATGAAGTCGAAAAAATTGTAAAAATCGACAATGTGTCAGGCGAAATCATTGAAACACCACAATCAGTAGTAATTTATCCTGCGGTTCACTATCTTTCAGATGATGATAATATTGATGAAACTGTCGACCTAATTAGGCAAGAATTGCAACAGCGCTTAGTTGAATTAAACAACGAAAATAAGCTCATAGAGGCTCAAAGGCTTGAACAACGTGTTAAATATGACATCGAAATGATGAAAGAAATGGGCTATTGTACAGGAATTGAAAACTACTCACGAATAATTGAGCGCAGACCAGCAGGCTCTGCTCCTGCGACCTTGCTTGACTATTTCCCTCAAGATTTTTTAACCGTAGTTGACGAATCTCACGTTACATTACCGCAAATTAAAGGTATGAGCCATGGAGATGCGGCTCGAAAAAAAGTTTTGGTTGATTATGGGTTCAGATTGCCTTGCGCAAAAGACAACCGCCCACTAACCAATGAAGAATTTTATGCAAAAGTCGGTCAAAAAATCTATATTTCGGCAACACCTGCAGAGTTTGAAAAACAAACATCTGAACAAATTGTTGAACAAATTATCCGACCGACAGGACTTCTTGACCCTAAAATTTCAGTTCGACCTATTGATACTCAAATTCAAGACCTGAAAGCCGAAATCAAAAAACGAGCAGAAAAAGACGAAAGAATATTAATCACAACGCTGACAAAACGAATGGCAGAAGACTTGACAGACTTTTTCGTTCAAGAAGGTATTCGCGTAAGATATTTGCACAGTGAAGTAAAATCTATTGAGCGTGTCGAGATTTTAAGAGACCTTCGACTTGGGGAATTTGATGTGCTGATTGGGGTCAACCTGCTAAGAGAAGGATTAGATATACCTGAAGTTTCACTTGTTGCTATTATGGATGCTGACAAAGAAGGATTTTTGCGTTCAGAAACAAGTTTAATTCAGACAATAGGACGTGCTGCAAGAAACGCTTGCGGTGAAGTTATTATGTACGCTGATAAAATCACCGATTCTATGGCAAATGCGATAAAAGAAACAAAACGACGTCGAGATTTGCAAATTGCCCACAACCAAAAATATGGAATTATTCCGCAAACTATCAAAAAGCCTATTGAAAATAACTTGTTATCACTTGTAGCAAGCTATCGAGACTTGGAAGATATTGTGGCTGAAGAGATGATTGATATGGGCATTGAGAAAAAAGATTTACCAAAACTTATTGATAAACTTGAAAAAGATATGCACAAAGCCGCAAAAATTCTTGATTTTGAACGTGCAGCCCAAATCCGCGACCAACTAAAGAAACTTCGCGAGATGAAAGACTAGGATTCCTGTCGGCTGCGTAAAGCCGACCTATGAAAACTCCTGTCGGTAGATATTAATAAATTTACAGGTGGGTTAGTGAGCCGACCCTACTTTATGGTTATTAGCGGATTTGTTGATATTCTTGTTTAAAGTAATCTTCTGCACATCGATACTTGTCATTCTGAAAGCTTAGAAAATTTGCGTGAAGAATGAATGCTTAATTTTCTTGCTATTCAGAATCTATCAATGTTGATTTTATAAATTGACCTGAGGGCATTACATATTAATCAAATGGATAGACCCTGAATCAAGTTCAGGGTGACACATGTGCACTTGTTTCTAGAGGAAGAGAGGTGAAAAATAAAAAAGGTGGGCTAGTTAGCCCACCTTTTTTATTTCTTGTTAAAATTTATAACAACACAAAATCTACTATTGTCCGTTTTGACGTTCAGCAGATTCAGTAATCAAATTAATTTGAACATTGTCATCATACTCTTCATTACTACCTTTGATATGCTCATAAGATGCTTGAGCTAAATAATTTGCAAGAATTGAAATATTCACAACAAACACTGCACTGCAATACGCAACAAAGCCCCAATGAGTGAACGGCAATTGAAAATACCAAAACAAATAAGCTACAGGTCCGACCAAAACCAAATTAGCAATAGCTAATTGAGGAACAAAGAATAACAAACTCACCAAAACATCAATACAAGATTCACCGATAACTTTATAATTAAAACCTTGAACTACATTCAAATATTTTGCAAAAGACAAATATGAAGTTATAACAATTGAACCTAAAATTGACCATACAATAATTGCAAAAATCAACGGAACATGCGGAGCTTCAATAGGAATAGTAACTTTTGTTACCAACAAATTTCCGATGAAACCGTAGACTAACAAGTTTGGAATCATGACCACACAACTTTTCAAAATCGCTATTCCAAGTTGAATAGGATTAAGTGTCAAAATTTCTCGTTTGTTGCGCCTAACGTTATTTATACCCTGAGTCAGCAGACCCAAAAGAAGCACCCCAAAGATGCCACCCCAGAAAGTGAACTGCGCCATCTTTCCTACAATGAACAAGTTTACAACGAAGTAAACAGGGATTGCATAAACTACAAATTTAACATAAGCCAAATCTTCACTTAAAGCTTCATTAAATGCGTCTACAACAGATGCCATACGAGAGCCCTCCTTTTTGGTACTGCATACAGGTGTATTTAACTAAAACGGTCGTAGAGTAATTAGCCTTGAATTAGACGTTTTAACTCTGCAGGTTTTGAAGATTTTGCCAAAGCATCCTCAATTGTAACCAAACCTTTTTTGAATAACTCAGCAAGAGCAGATTCAAGAGTTTGCATACCTGCACCGGAACTTGTTTGAATTGTTGAATAAATTTGAGCAGCTTTAGCTTCACGAATAAGGTTAGCTACAGCAGGTGTAACAACCATGATTTCTTGAGCCATAACACGACCTTTTCGTGTTCCGTCAGGTTGACGTTTTGGCAACAAAGTTTGTGAAAATACAGCAACCAATGAGTTAGCTAACTGTACACGAATTTGCTGTTGTTGACCTTCTGGGAATACGTCGATGATACGGTCAATAGTTTGTGAAGCTGAAGAAGTGTGAAGTGTTCCAAATACCAAGTGACCAGTTTCTGCCGCTGTTAGAGCTAACGCGATAGTTTCGTGGTCACGCATTTCACCTACCAGAATAATATCTGGGTCTTCACGAAGTGCGGATTTCAAAGCATTTGCAAACGACCTTGTATCCATACCCAACTCACGCTGGTGAATAACTGAAACTTTTGAAGTGTGAACAAATTCGACTGGGTCTTCAATTGTCAAAATGTGTTCAGCTCTTGTTCTATTGATGTAGTCAATCATTGCAGCCAATGTTGTTGATTTACCTGAACCTGTAGGTCCTGTTACCAAAACTAAGCCACGCGGCTTTTCAGCAATCTGCGTAACAATCGGTGGCATTCCCAGTTCTTCCAACTGTGGAGCAGTTGTTGCAATTGTACGGAATGCAGCTGCATAACAACCTTTATCCTTGTAGAAGTTAACCCTGAAACGACCGATGTTTTCAACACCGTAAGAAAAGTCCAATTCCCATTCTTGTTCAAGGTGTCTTCTTTGTTCATTTGACATCATTGGGAACAATAAGTTTTCTACGCCTTCAGGAGTAAGCGGGTCGTAATCAAGTCTTACCAACTTACCATCAATACGTGCAATCGGCGGCAACTTGTTTGAAATGTGCAAGTCGGAACCGCCTTTTTCTACTAATTCTTTCAATAAATCTTCAATAATCATAACTTATACCACCATTATTCTGTAAAATTCATAATTGCATCATTTTCTTTTGAGGCAAGCTCAATCAATAAATAAGTCATATACGCACCCAAAGCCACAGCTTTTGGGTCAAGATTTGTCTTATTTGCAGCCTCAATAATTGCTGTATTAATCTCAGGATTTTCGTCCTTGATATAATGAATCATCTTTTTACGCCATGCAGGCATATCTTCAAAAATCTCATTAAATGCTGTAGTTGCAATATCTTCTGATATAACAGGTAACATAATCAAATAACCCTTCAAATTTAATACATACGATATACTTATTATACACCAAATTTCAAGGTCTGTCCACATTTCAATAAAAATCCTATGTTTGAAGTATAATTTTTATATGAAATTAACTCACTTAAAGCTCACTAATTACCGAAATTGCACCGATTTGAACATTGATTTTGACAAATCGAAAATATTAATAATCGGAAAAAATGCGCAAGGTAAAACTAACATCCTAGAAAGTATTTATTTTTTGTCAGGGTTAAAATCTCCGCGCACATCGAATAACACAGAGCTTATAAATTTTGACAGTGAGTATTTCAAAATTGAGGCTGAAGTTATAAAATCTAATACAAACATTGATTTATACTATGTTTATAACACCGAAAAAAAACGCGAAGTAAAAGTCAATCGAGTAAAATCAACTATCAAAGATTTTAAATCAGTTTTAAAAACAGTTTTATTTTCTACTTCTGACCTTTTATTGTTAAGAGGAGCACCTCAAGATAGAAGGAATTGGCTTGATAGAGCGATTTCGCAAATATATCCTGCGTATGACGACAGATTATCAAAATATGACAAAATCAGGATTCAAAAGAACAATTTTCTAAAAGACTGCGCAAAAACAGGACAAACAAACTTTGCATTACTTGATGTTTATAACGAACAACTTTCTATCACAGGCAGCAATATCATTTATGTGCGCAAAAAATTTCTAAAAGAAATTGAAAAAATAGCATCGGAAAAACACCGCACAATTAGTGATACTGAAAGATTGACAATAAAATATGATTGTCCGTTTAGTGATAATGAAAATATTGAAGATATTCAAAAAACATTTTTAGCAGAACTTGAAGAGCGCAAAACCGAAGAAATGCGCCGTTGTCAGGCTTGTGTCGGACCACATCGAGACGATATTATTTTCTATATAAATAACCAAGAATCAACGAAATTTGCATCCCAAGGACAGCAAAGAACCATCGTTTTGGCGCTAAAGCTTTCGGAACTTGATATAATCACCGAAAAAACAGGGGATGAACCGATTTTGCTACTGGATGATGTTTTAGCAGAACTTGATGATATCAGACAAAATTATCTGTTAAAATCAATCAATCCAAACATTCAAACAATTATCACATCAGTTGATACAATTCTTTTTGAAGACGATTTTCTAAAAGATGTTCAAATTTTTAAAATTGACAGCGGAAAAATTTGTGAATAAAAAAGTGCGCTCATTTTACAAAACAAGCGCACCTTTAAATATTATTTAATTCTGATTTTATTCTTTAACTGTTTTTGTTAGCAATGCTGCAATAATCAAGCACGCTGCACCGATAAAGAATGAGTATTCATAATGGTAGTTTAGCAAATCACCATTTTGAATAATTGAATTATTAATAATCCAGGCAACCAACGTACATACAAATACTTGAGGACCTGCGATAAAGATATTAAAAATACCCATTACAGAACCTTCTGTCCCAGGTTTGATGTATTTAGACAACATTGCAAAAGGCAAAGCGCAAACACTTGCCCAACCAATACCTGATAATGCCATACAAGCAGCGACAATGATTTTTGAAGTTGGGAACAAGCCCATAATCACGTAAGCCAAAGCCATTGATAACAATGAAATAATATGTACTTTTTTATTGCCGAATTTTCCTGCCAAAAATCCAATCGGTACTGCAATTACAAAACAGATTAAATTGAATATTGCAAAACAAATTGATGAGTAATTTGTTGCAGATGTTTGAGCAGCTAAATAAGTCTGTTGAACATCTGTTGCCAATTTGGTTAAATCCGGTACACCGTAAACAGTGTGAATGGCAAAGTTTGTGAAGAAAATCAACAAACACATTGTACCAATCCAAGTGAAAAACTGCATTGTACAAATTTTTGCAACTTCAGGAGAAAGAGAGAAAAATTCTTTCATAGATTGCCAAAAACCAACTTCATCTTTTTTCTCTTCAACAACATCAGCATCGTTCAAAGTGCTTTTTTCTCTGATTGTCATACAAGTCCAAATCATTGCAAGAGAAAACGCCAAAGCTGCCATAATAAATTGAGCAACAATTGACATTTGATAATGCAATACGTATTTCAAAAATGGAGCTGTTGCCGCTGCAATTACAGAGCCTAACCCTATAGCCAAACTGATATAAGAATTAGCCATTGCGTGTTGTTCAGGTAGTACAACATCAGGAATCAATGCTCTATAAGGCCCTTGAGCGATATTTATACACGCATCAATAATCCAAATCATAACAGCTGCAATCAAAAGACCTGACCATACAGGCAAATTCATCCCTGTAAGTTTTGCAAGACAATCTGCGATATTTCCTGAATTTGGAAACAGCCACAACGCAATTGATGCAATAATAGCACCACCAAGCAAATATGGTCTTCTTCGTCCAAAACGAGATTTTGTTTTATCCGATAATGCTCCAATAATAGGTTGTACAACCATACCTGTAAAAGGTCCCGCTAACCAAATCAAACCATAAATAAATGGGTCAGCGCCTAAATTTTCGGTAACTGGTGCCGACAAAATAATTCTCATTTGCCAAGCAAATTGTAAACCCAAAAATCCGAGAGCAAAGTTTAAGAAATTCGCAGTCGTAAATTTTTTCATTTCAAAACTATCTGCCATTAAGTATCCCCCCCATAAACTAACGAATAAGCCAATGATATTATTAACATAGCCCAAGGTCAAGTATGAAGTTGAAGGGGGTAAAAAATTATCATTCCGAATTTGTTTCGGAATCTCCAGTCTCGCACATGCACCTATGTCACCCTGAACTTATTTCAGGGTCCTTTCAATAATCAGGATTTATCAATAATAACATTTGCAAAATTATTAAATGGAAAAGATTCTGAATCTACGCAGTCGCATCAAACGTGACTCCACTTCGTTTCGCACTCTGCTCCTGCTGTTCAGAATGACATAGACCTTTTTGTACTATTAGAGCCCCTGAAACAAGTTCAGGGTGACAACATTGATAGATTCTGAATAGGATAAAATCTACGTTGTTTGCGCAACTTGATTTTTAATCCTTTCAGAATGACTATATAAAAAAAGTCATGTCATTCCGAACAGATTCCATTACTTCTTCTGTTTCAAGGCTGCGTCAATTAAGCCTTTAAACAACGGATGTGGTCTATCAGGACGAGATTTAAACTCAGGGTGGAACTGACAAGCCACAAACCAATCAAGTTTAGGCAATTCCACAACTTCTGCCAACATACCATCAGGGGACATGCCGGAAAATACCAAACCTGCATTAGCAATTTGTTCAATATATTCATTGTTTACTTCGTAACGGTGTCTGTGACGTTCTGAAATAATCTCTGTACCATAAGCTTTAGCCGCAACAGAATCAGGTTTCAAGTGACATTCATAAGCTCCTAACCGCATTGTACCGCCGTAGCCTTTAACATTTTTTTGTTCAAGCATAATATCAATTACAGGATAAGTCGGATTTTCATCAAACTCTTTTGAATTTGCACCTTTTAAGCCTGCAACATGTCTTGCATATTCAATAACCGCGCATTGCATACCTAAGCACAAGCCCAAGAACGGCAAATTATTTTCTCTTGCGTAACGAATAACATTTAATTTACCTTCAATACCACGAACGCCAAATCCTCCCGGCACTACAACGGCATCAACATCCGCTAAAAGCTTTTTGCAGTTTGAATATTCTACACATTCTTCTGAATTTATCCACTTAATTTCAATTGAGGCAGAATCAGCGTACCCAGCGTGTTTTAGGGATTCCACAACTGAAATATAAGCATCTGATAACTTTGTATATTTACCTGCAATTGCAACCTTCAAGGATTTGTCAGGATTTTTAATTCTTGTGATTAAATTTCTCCAAGACTCAAGATTTGGAGTTCTGTTTTCCATTCCTAACATCTGCAACACAACTGCACACATATTTTGGTCTTCCAATGCCAAAGGAACTTCGTAAATAGTTTTCATATCACGACATTCAATTACTGCATCCTTTGGAACTGAACAAAATAGCGCAAGTTTTTCTCTTTCGCTCTTTGGAATAGCTTTTGAAGTACGACAAACAAGAATTTCAGGCTGAATACCGTAACTTCTTAAAACATTTACACTGTGTTGAGACGGTTTTGTTTTCAATTCGCCTGAAGTCGGAAGATATGGCAACAAAGTACAATGTACAGAAATCGCGTTACCGATACCGATTTCTGACTTAAATTGTCTGATTGCCTCAATAAACGGCAAACTTTCAATATCACCGATAGTACCGCCAATTTCAATAATATGAAAATCAGGGTTAAATTGTTTTGTTGCTGCAACAATTTTTGACTTAATTTCATTTGTAATATGCGGAATTACCTGCACGGTTGCACCTAAATAATCGCCACGACGTTCTTTATTGATAACTTCTTGATAAATTCTACCTGATGTTACGTTATTAACTTGACCAAAACTTGTATCAGTGAATCTTTCGTAGTGCCCCAAATCCAAATCAGTTTCCGCACCATCATCTGTTACAAAAACCTCGCCATGTTGAAACGGACTCATTGTACCTGGGTCAACATTTATATATGGGTCAAATTTTTGAATAATTACAGAGTAATCTCTTGCTCTTAATAATTTACCTAAAGATGCGGCAATGATACCTTTGCCGAGCGAACTAACTACACCACCTGTTACAAATATATATTTTGTCATAATTGATAGAACTCCTAAAGTTATAAATACCTTCTATAAAAGTTAATAAGCGGATGAGTATATATTTTTACACATCATAACTATGATTATAAATCTACCCAACCGCTTATTAAATAAAACTAGTTAATTTTTGGAACTTTGAAAAATCCGTTTTCTTCTTCCGGAGCATTAGACATCAATGCTTCTTTTGAAATTTCTTGATGAGGTTCATCTTCTCTCATAACGTTTACAAAATCAATTACTTGAGTCATTGGTTTTACATCTGATGTGTCAACTTCATTCATTTGGTCAACGTATTTCAAAACATCACCTAATTGTTTTGTATATAACTCTTTTTCTTCTTCTGTTAATTCTAATCTTGCAAGCTTTGCAACATGTTCTACATCTTTTACTGTAATCATTTGTTTTGCTCCTTCTATATGGAGATAATAGCATAAAAATATTTAATAATCTTTATTATTAACGAAATTTAAAATTTCGCATTATTCCTAAACTCATGGTATATTGTACAAATAAAGAGCAAAAAACAATGACAAATACAAAGATTTCAGAGTTGGAAAAACTTGAAGAATTAATTCTTGAATACAAAAGCGAAAGCGACGTGAAGAAAAAACACGTAGCCTATTTGAGATTGATTGAAGAAACCTTAAAACTTGTCAAGAAAATTGTTCTATCGTTCTATCCGCTCCCGGGAAATATTTCGCGAGATGATTTGATTCAAGTCGGAGCGGTCGGAATTTTAAAAGCGATTGAAACGTATAAACCGGAAGAGCGCGGAAGTTTCAAAACTTATGTAAGCAAAGTTATCAAGGGCAAGATTTTCCACTATCTGAGAGATAAAGCAAATCTTGTAAAAACGCCGAGAGAGACTATTGCCAATATGTCTAAAGTAAAAGAAGCGATTGATGAACTTTCTGAAAACAACACTAAAATTCCGACAGTTGAAGAAGTTGCAAAGTATGTGAATTTGCCTTTTGATAAGGTTGAAGAAATCATGAATATTGAATTGATTAAAAATATGATTTCTCTTGACCAAAACATATACACCTCAGAAGGCGGCGAAACCCTAATGGATAGAATCCAAGACAATGATGAATCAAGTTTTGAAGACACTTACGCAAACAAAAAAATCATTGAATTTGCACTGAACAAACTCCAACAGAACGATAAAATTGCAATTCAAATGTACTATATTGATGGAGAATCAAGAAAAGAGATTTCTAAAGTTTTAAAAGTTTCGCCGACTCAAGTTTCGCGAATCTTAAAAAGAGCATTAAATAAATTATATTACATAATTAAAAGCGAATTATCAGAAGATAATGACATCGAAATAAAATAAGAAGAGATATATAAAAGGAGGATGACATGACATTTTCTCTTGTAGTTTTAGCATTTATATTCATAATAGGATTGGTCATCGGAAGTTTTATGAATGTTGTAATTCTTAGAACAGTGAGCGGAGAATCAATCGTTTTTCCTGCATCAAAATGTCCTAAATGCAACACACCATTAAAGTGGTATCACAATATTCCTGTATTATCATACATTTTTTTGAGAGGAAAATGCGGATTTTGCCACGAACCGATTAGTATTCAATATCCGATAGTTGAATTATTAACAGGATTGTTGTTTGTCGGCTTGTTCTTGAGATTTTGCACTCCGTTTGACCCACTATTTGGTCTAAGCGTAATGAATCCGATAAGCTGGATGCAAGTGATTGTATATATATTTTCACTAATTATCACATGCCTGTTTATTGCGATTGCAGGAACCGATATTTTGGAAAAGAAAGTAGCAGATGCACATACTATTCCGGTTATCGTACTTGGCGTTTTATATAGCATTACCTATTCAATTCTAACATTTGTACTTTACTCAAAAGCAAACGGTATGCCTAAATTAGACCTGAATTTCTTCCTGACTTGCCCTATTCTATATTCACTTGCAGGTGGAATTTTAGGATTTCTAATTATGGAAGCTGTTTCAAGACTTGGTTTAGTTCTTGTTGGAACCAGAGCATTTGGGGAAGGTGATTCTTATATAGCAGCAGGTATTGGCACTGTTTTTGGCGCAATGCTCGGTTGTTCAGCCGTTTATACAAGCTTTTTACCGATATTTAAAGTTATTGTAGCAATTTTAGTATTAAGCGGAATTATCCAAATAGTTTTCACCCTACCTCTATTTGTGAAAAAACTAATCAAAAACAAAAACTGGATTACACTAGGTTCGCTTGCAACTTTCATCATCTACACATTAGGCTATTTATTTGCTCAACAAAACGGCTGGTTAGAAAACAAAATCGCATATATTTCAAGCCTTGTTGTACTTTTGGCAATCGGCTTGTTTACTTGCAGAGAACTTATTTGCGGTCTAAAAAATAATGCAGAAGCTGACGGTATGTATCTTCCATTTGGTCCTGCAATGATTTTAGCTGCAATGATTGCAATGTTCACTGTAGGTTTTTAAGAAAAAACTTTTTAATACATTTCAAAAAAGAGGTTAGTTCATTAGAATTGACCTCTTTTATTTTGAATAATATTTTCTGATAAAATCATCATAAATGCTTTGCAATTTTATCCTTTTACTTGTATTTTCATTATCTCTAATTTCTTGAAATCCGTAATTTAATAAATGCTCCAAAACCTCAGATTTCGATTTTTTACAATGTAAATTTTCATATATCGCAACACTAATACCGGTTCTTCGTTTTCCATACTGACAGTGAATATAAGTTTTGCCGTCATTATTCAATATCGTCTTGTTTATTTTTTCAAAAAATGATTCTTCAGGCAGTTTATTTAATCTATGCGGATACTTAAAATTAAAATACTTTAACCCTAAAATTTTGCAAAAGAATCTTTCAAGCGGTCTTCTGACAAATGAAGAATTTCTCAAATCAATTACTTGCGTAATGCCTTCAATTTTCATCTTGTACAAATTGTAAGGACAAGTAACAGCCCTGCCGCGCACCAATTTGTCGTCAACTTTAATTTGAAACTTTGGCAAAGATGTAAAATTTGTATAACTGTTAGAATTACTGATTTGCATAAATTTATAAATACCCCTGAAAATAAAAATTGCCTTTATTACAAAAATTTATTTTTCCTTCAAATGAAATATTTTTTATTGTAAAATCAAAATATGGATATTAATGAGGTTAAAGAAGTTTGGAACAAGGTCAAGGACGAACTTGAAGTAGACCTGCCTGAACATATTTTTGGAACATGGATTACCCCACTTGAAGCCGTAGATTGCGAAAACAACACGCTTGTTTTACTCTCTCCACACCAAATGGCTGTCGATATTTTGAAAAAAAGTTGGATGGACAAAATCAAAGAATCCGTTCGCAAAATTCTTGGGGAAGGTGCAACATTTTCACTAAGCTACGACCCTGATTTGGCTGAAAAATACATCAAAGCTCGCAAAAAAGAATTATCAAAACAAATCGCAGGACAAACCGAAGAAGAGAAAAAAGCCGAAGATGCAAAACTTTCTTTGGCACAAATGCAATCAAGCGCAAACCTCAATTTAAACTTGAAATTTGAAAACTTTGTAGTCGGTGACAATTCAAGATTTGCTTATAACGCAGCATTTTCTGTAGCGAATAACCCATCGAAAAAATTCAATCCGCTATTTTTATATGGGGCATCAGGACTTGGCAAAACTCACCTTATGCAAGCAATCGGACATTATATAATATTTAACAAACCTGAATTAAAAGTCCGTTATATCAGAATGGAAGATTATTTCAACGAATGGATGAAATGTTTCCAATATAACGAAACTCCAAACGGCAAAAAACGCCAAGGCTGTAACCAATCATTGATGAGAAAATTTCACCAAAAATTCCAAAATGTTGATATTTTGTTGATGGATGATATTCAATTTATCGAATCAAAAATGAAGACGATGGAAGACTTTTTCTCTACATTTGAAGCGCTTTACACTAATAATAAACAAATCGTAATCGCATCTGACAGACTTCCAAAAGACATACCAACCCTTGATAACAGACTTAGAACAAGGTTTGAAATGGGCTTGGTTGTGGATATTGTCCCACCTGATTTTGAAACAAGATTTGAAATCGTAAAAGCTTACGCAAAAGAACTTGAAGTCGAAGCTGACGATGACGTGTTTAGCTACATCGCAGATAATTTTGTAAATAATGTCAGAGAACTAAAAGGCGCATTTAATAAAGTAAGTGCTTATGCTGAATTTACAGGTGTCGGTGTAACCTTGGAACTTGCCCAAAAAGCGCTGAATTGTGAAGTTCGCAAAAAAGATTTAACCATTGAAAAAATCGCTAAAACAGTGGCACAATATTTTGATATTACGGTAAAAGATTTGCAAAGCACCGCGCGCCAACAAAAAATAGCACAGGCAAGACACTTGGCGGTATATTTGGCACGAGAAATGCTCCAAATGAGCTATGAAAATATTGGCGAATATTTTTCTAAAAAACACACGACAATTATGTACTCTTGTGACCTTGTGGAAGACAAATTGAAAACTGATATCGAATTGCCGCAAACTATTGATGATATCAAAACTTTACTAAAAAAATAAGAGGGGAATATGTACGATTATATAAAAGGACAGTTCGCATACAAAGTTTCAAACAGCAAGGGCTGCTTTGCAACAATCGAAACATCAAACGGCGTTGGCTATCTGTTGGAAATTATGGATAGAGATTTTGCGATATTGCCTGAACTTTGCGAAACACTAAAATTATATACCGTACTAATCCATAGAGAAGACAAAATGAGCCTTTGCGGATTTTTAAAACGCGAAGACCGCGATATTTTTAACATCCTGACATCAGTTTCAGGCGTTGGAACAAAAATGGCAATTACATTGCTTAATTCGTTTGAAGTTTCTGATTTGGTAGGCTTTGTTTTGGATGAAAATTATAAAGAATTAACACGTGCAAAAGGCGTTGGACCAAAACTTGCACAAAAAATTATCCTTGAACTGAAAGATAAATTAACATCATACCAAGGTGGCAACACTCAAATAAAACAGGGTAGCTGCACAACTTGTACAAACTCTCAAAATGCCGAAGATGCACAAATGGTACTGCTCTCACTTGGTTATACAAAAGAAGAAGTATCAGGCGCAATAGGACAAGTTTTGGCAAAACTTCCACAAACCGCCTCCGCCGAAGAAATCCTAAAAGACTCCCTAAAAATCCTGTCTATATAAGCCAAGGACAACGTAGGTCAGCTTTACTAAGCCGACAATTAATATATGTCATTGTAAAAGCTAAAAGCTTGAAGCCGAACACCTAGGTCAAATGTCCGCCCCTTAAAAAGAACATGTACAGAAATGACATGATTAAAAAATTTTAACTGTCATTCTGAACTCGTTTCAGAATCTCTAATTGAACATATCAGGCAATGTCACCCTGAACAGCAGGAACAAAGTGACGTCGTAATCCCCTACACATATGTCAATTTAAAAAAACTAAAGCCATACACCTAGGACAAAATGTCCACTCCTAAAAAGAACATGTCATTCTGAATGCTTAGAAAATTTGTGTGAACATTGTGAACACATAATTTTCTTGCTATTCAGAATCTCTAACTTAACAAAATGGTCACCCTGAACTGACTAGAATATGAGTTGAGATGAAATCGAAACGTAATATTCTGTTCCTACTCGGCGTTTCAGGGTCTCTAATATTACAAATTTTGCATAAGAGTAATATGTTAAATTTGAGATGCTGAAACAAGTTCAGCATGACTAAAATCAAATGGATAGCCAATGAAACAGTCAAAAATGTTTATTATCATTTACCACCCCACCCTACCCAAGTGTCTAACCTCCAAATAAGCCGCCTGTTTAATTGTACCGCTCCCTCATTTCCGCTTTAATACATATATAAATTAAAAATCTTTTTCATACTTCCAGCTATTCTTAATTCCAACGAG
>CABUXT010000028.1 GCA_902495705.1 uncultured cyanobacterium | reverse complement strand
TACCATAGCCGAATAACTCGTCACTTCGTTCCTCAAACAAATTCGGCTTTTGTCGTTTACTCGTTTTGTTTGATTGTTCACTTTTGGCTATTGTCGGATTATTGACCTAGGTGTTACAAAATTACGTCATTACGAGGAAAAACAAGCCGAGCAGAGTGCGAAGTAGCCTGCCAATTTGATTGGCTATCCGCAGGATTTATTGGCAGGCTCGGAGGCACATTTAATGCGAGGCGTAGTTGAATTTTATCATTAGTTGGTACGGAGTGACGTGGTAATCCACAACATTCAGGTCATACCCTCACCTCGAAATCAAAGATTTCGGTCCGCCCACTAGGGGCGGACATTAAAACTTGTATTTTTATATTGTCATTCTGAAAGCTTAGAAAATTGGGGTGAGTGATGCGAGCACATAATTTTCTTGCTATTCAGAATCTCAAATAGTGCAGAAAGGTCTATGTCATTCTGAATTTATTTCAGAATCTTTTCCATATTAATAATTTAGCAAATATTACTATTGATAAAATCTGATTATTGAAAGGATTCCAAAACAAGTTCATGGTGACATATTTTTCGTCAATCAACATTGATAGATTCTGAATAGAATAAAATCTATGTCGCTACGCTCCTTGATTTTTAATCCTTTCAGAATGACATAGACCTATTTGTTTTAGCTTGACAAAAAATAAATCATCATTTCAAAATCCCATCATGCAAACGTGGCATTGCGCTATCGCGCAATGCCACGTCAAAAAAATCTTACTCCAAATCCTATAGAGATTCTTCGTAAATCTTACGCACCACTTCTCTTGAATTTCCGCTTGGACCGATGTCAATCAAACCTTGCAATGATGGAGTTGTAAATACCAAATCTGTCAATTTATCAACATCTTCAGCTTTGAATCCCATATCAGTAAGTTTTTCAGGAACATCAACCGATTTCAACCAAGCATAAACGCCTTCTGCAGCCTTTTCTGCCTCATCAGGAGTACCTTTCAAGTCAGGAACAATTGGTGCCAAAACATCAGCCAATGTTGCTGCTCTATCTTTGTAGATAGTTTTGATTACTGCAGGTAACAAGATTGCCAAGCCTAAACCGTGTGACAAATCAGGTTTTACAGCACTCAATGGGTGTTCAAGTGCGTGTGTATAGTGTAACAAGCCGTTATCAAAACTTACACCGCCCATCATAGCTGCGTAAGCTAAGAAATATCTTGCTTCCAAATCTTCAGGATTTGCAATTGCTTTTGGCAAATATTTTGCAACCAATTCAACAACTTGTTTTGCCAAAGTTATTGAATAAGGTGATGCAACTGTTGAAGTTGCAGCCTCAACAACGTGGTTCACCGCATCAATTGATACATATCTTGTTTGTTTTGGAGATAATTTTGTCATCAATTGAGGGTCATCAATAGCATAAGTAGGATAGATGCAATCGTAAGCAATCGCAGGTTTGAAGTTCTTTTCAAGGTTTGTAACTACTGCAAATCTGTTTGTTTCAGTACCCGTACCGTGGGTAAGGTTGATTGAAATAATTGGAGCAGCTTTTGTTGGAGTGAATCTAAATTCATAGATATCTTCTGCTGTTTTATCAGGATTTTCCAACAATATTGCAACTGATTTACCTGCATCTGTAGGAGAACCGCCACCGATAGCGATTACAGCTTGAGCTCCAAAATCTTTTGCGATTTTGAATGCATCATTAACGTGGTGTGTGTTAGGGTTTGGTGTAACTTGTGCAAAGTTTACGTATTCAATACTGTTTTCTTCCAAAGCAGCTTTTACAACATCCCAGGCACCTGTTGCGATATATGCATGTTTCCCTGACATTACGATAACTTTATTAATCCCTTTTGACTTAATGTCTTTTGCAATATCATTAATTTTTTGAATAGCACCAACACCAAAGTATACATTGGTTCTTGTACGAATTTCTCTAACTTCATGGATATCAATGTCTTTTGTCCACATAATAAACTCTCCTTTCTCTACTAAAACCATTGTTATTTCACGAAAATTATAGTGTATAAAAATAAAATTTTCAAGCAATAATTGTGACAAAAAAGAAAACTGTTATTCCGAATTTATTTCGGAATCTTCTCAATAATCATGGTTTACCAATAACAATATTTGCTAAATATTAATTATGGAAAAGATTCTGAAATAAATTTAGAATGACATAGACCTTTTTGCTCTGTTGGAGATTCTGAAAGCTTAGAAATTTTGTGTTCGCTTTACTCTCATAAATTTTCTAAGCTTTCAGAATGACAATATACTTATTCTTGGGTATTAGCTTGCCTTCTTGCCATCCTGCCTTCTTGCCATCCGATTAACAAATTTATTTTTGTTTGTATTTTAATATTATTGTTATGAAAATTTATCCGATACAAAATTACACAACCAAAAACACATCTAGCAAACCGACGTTTAGGGCATCAATTTCTCTAAACCAGCCACCTATCAGAAATAATTATAATAATGATGATAATGACAATGGCAAAAAAGAAAAACTTCCTGACTGGGCAAGGAAAATGGCAATAGGTTCACTGGTTGTTTTTGCAATTCAAAGTGACCCAAATGTCAAAAAACTGTTTAATAAAGAAAATATTGTAGAAGAAGAGCCTGACAAAACAGAATTTGTCGAAGATTTGCAAAAATATAACAAAGAAGATTCCGTAAGTTCTGCATTTTACCAACTCGGACAACTTTACGATATAGAAACTCCGAACATTCAAAAACTTGCCAAAAACAAATATCAACTGGATTTTAATTTGGACAATCAAAAAATCAGTCTTGATATGAATATTGACCAAAATAAAAAAGACACAATCACAGGCGAAATCAGGACGGAAAGCGGAGAGGATTTTAAATATAAAGCAATTTTCCCTGATAGCGCAACCGAACAATTTAAAATTCTTTTGGCTGACAAAAACACCCACAAACAGCTAATTCTCGGACGTGATTATGAAGGGAATTTGTATAAAATTACCAACGGTAAAAAAGTTGCACTTAATTCAAAAAACGTCGAAAGATATCAAAAGCGACTCCAAGACGCAGAAGAAGACTGGGGCGCATTGAACTTTTTCACTGACAAAAATCCGCTATGGCGCAAGCTTAATTATTTGTTGTTGACATATTTAGTCCTAAATGAAATGTGCTATGACAGAATTAAACGCAAAAAAGAGGACGAAGAAAACAACAACAAAACCGATAAAGTTTAGGGGAATTTTGTAAAATAAATTTACAAAAATTACCCTGCTGTATAATGACAGGCATGTTTGTTTTATAATCAAACCGAGAGGTTCGAATTGAAACATTCACGACTTACAGTATTGATATTTTTAGCACTGATTTTTGGTGTTATTTTCGGTCATTTTGCCCCACATTTAGCGGTTAAAATGCGCGCTTTTGCTTTGATATTTTTGCGCATGGTTAAAATGATTATCGCTCCATTGTTATTTGCAACACTGGTTACAGGGATTGCAGGTCATGGAGATACCAAACAGCTTGGTAAAATCGGTATAAAAACAATCGTTTATTTTGAAGTTGTTACAACTTTGGCGTTGATTATCGGACTTACCGTCGGTAATATATTCAACCCTGGGAAAGGCTTTGTGACAGGGACGGTTGCCAATCCTGAATTATTAAAAGAAGCAGGTTTGATGGCGGTTACAACTCCTCACACTTCAATCTCAGAAATGATTGTAAACGTATTTCCGACAAGTATTGTTCAGGCAATGTCAGAAGGCAATTTGTTGCAAATTGTTGTATTTTCAATATTTATGGCAATTGCAATCTGTGCAGTCGGCAAAAAAGCCAAACCTGTTATGGATTTGTTAAACTCCGTTTCTCAAATAATGTTTAAGTTTACGGAATATGTAATGTACTTTGCGCCCCTTGGTATTTTTGGCGCAATCGCATCAACAGTTGGGATGAACGGATTATCTATTCTCAAAAATTACGCAAAAATTATTTTTTCATTATACACAGCACTTGCAATTTTTGTTTTGTTGGTTTTATTCATTGCCTGCAAATACGCAAGAATTTCATTCAGAAGTTTGCTAAAAGCAATCCAAGAACCTGCAATTTTAGCATTCACTACAGCAAGTTCTGAGGCTGCTTTTCCTAAGGCAATTGAAGTTATGGAAAAATTCGGTGTTCCGCAAAACATTGTCAGTTTTGTTATGCCGACAGGTTACACCTTTAACCTAGATGGCAGTACATTATATTTGGCAATGGCAGTTATCTTTTCATCACAAATTTGCGGTATCAATTTAGACTTGAACCAACAAATTTTGATGATGCTTGCCCTGATGCTTACAAGTAAAGGAATTGCAGGTGCTCCAAGGGTTTCTTTGGTTGTGTTAGCAGGAACTTTGGCAAGTTTCAATATTCCGCTAATCGGTGTTGCAATTTTGCTTGGTATCGACCAAATATTAGATATGGGCAGAACTACCGTAAACCTTGTCGGCAACTGCGTTGCAACAGTTGTTATTGCTCGTTGGGAAAAAGCTTTTGATTATAATAAAATGAAATTATTCATAAAAGAATCTAATGAAGAAGAGGCTGAAAGCCTTGCTGATATAAAACAAATTTGCGATAAAGTTACAAATAAAATAGAGGGTCAATAAATATGGCAGAAAACACTAAATCCGAGTACAAAAATACTCTTAATTTGCCTCAAACAACATTAGCAATGAGAGCAAATGCCACAGTTAGAGAGTTAGAAATCCAAAAATTTTGGGAAGAAAATCATATTTACGAAAAAATGACAGCTGAACACGACAAAGCAAATTCTTTTGTTTTGCATGACGGACCTCCATATTTGAGTTCTGAAAAAATTCACGTTGGGACTGCATTAAATAAAATTTTGAAAGATATTTTAATCAAATATAAATCTCAAAGAGGTTTTTATGCCCCTTATGTTCCGGGGTATGACGGACACGGTTTGCCTATTGAAAACGCTGTAGTTAAAAATATCAAAGGCGGACGTCACTCAATTACAGAGGCTGAACTTCGTGCAAAATGCCGTGAATTTGCTCACAAAAACCTAAAAGGTCAAGAAAGCGAATTTAAACGTTTGGGCGTACTTGGCAACTGGGAAAAACCTTATTTGACAATCAATCCTGAATACGAAGCAGAACAAGTACGCGTATTTGGCGAAATGTATAAAAAAGGCTATATTGAAAAAGGCTTGAAACCTGTATATTGGTGTGCTGCTTGTGAAACCGCTTTAGCAGAGGCTGAAGTTGAATACGCTGACCACACATCAACTTCAATTTATGTAAGATTTAAGTTTGATGATGAATCGACAGAAAAAATCAACAATAAAATTTTAGCAGGAAACACAAAACCTGTTTATGCAATTATTTGGACAACAACTCCTTGGACAATTCCATCAAATATGGCAATTTCAATGCATCCAAGATTTGAATATACATTCTTTGAATACAAAGGTGATGTTTATGTTGTAGCTCAAGAATTGCTTGGCTCATTCTTAAATGATGTTGAATGGGAAGAGTCTGACATCAAGGTTCTGGGTTCTTGCGTAGGTCAGGATTTAGAATTGCTAAATACAAAACATCCGCTTGTTGATAGAAAATCACCTATTATTTTGGGTGAACACGTAACACTTGATGCTGGTACTGGTTCTGTTCACACAGCTCCCGGACACGGTTTAGAAGACTATGAAGTCGGATGTAAATATGGAATCGAAGTATTTTCACCACTTGACGGACAAGGTATCTGGACTGATTCTGTAGGAATTTCTGAACTTGTTGGAATACCTTATTACAAAGGTAATTCAATGGTTATCGAAATGTTGCAAAATTGTGGCGCATTGCTAAAACAACAAGACATTCAACACAGTTATCCACACTGCTGGAGATGTAAAAAGCCTGTAATCTATAGAGCGACTCCGCAATGGTTCGTTAAAGTTGACAAATTCAGAGATAAAGCACTTGAGGCTGTTCACAATGTAAAATGGATTCCTGCAAGCGGTGAAAACCGTATCGGAAACATGGTTGAGAGCCGTACGGATTGGTGTATTTCAAGACAACGTGCTTGGGGTGTTCCTATCCCTATTTTCTATTGTGAAGACTGTGGCGAAGTAATTTGCACAGATGAAACAATTGAAAATGTAGCAAAATTATTTGAAAAAGAAAGCTCAGATGCTTGGGTAAAATATTCAGCAGAAGAACTTCTACCACAAGGCTTTGTATGTCCTAAATGCGGAAAGACTCACTTTAGAAAAGAAAAAGACATCATGGATGTTTGGTTTGATTCAGGTGTGTCTTGGAGAGCAGTTGTAGAAAAAAGAGCTGACGAATTGGGTCATACTCCTGTTGATATGTATTTGGAAGGTTCTGACCAACATAGAGGGTGGTTCCAATCTTCACTATTAACATCTGTTGCAACTCAAGGAAAAGCTCCTTATAAACAAGTTCTTACTCACGGATTTGTATTTGGAGAAGACGGACGTAAGATGTCTAAATCTCTGGGTAACTACATCAGACCTGATGATATTATCAAAAACTATGGTGCAGATATTTTGAGACTTTGGGCAGCATCAGTTGATTATAGAAACGATATCAAAATCGGAAACAACATCGTTGGTCAATTGACTGAAATCTTCAAAAAGACAAGAAATACTGCAAGATTCTTGATTGGTAACTTGTTTGATTTTGACCCAGCTAAAGATTACGTTCAATATGATGAACTTAAAAATATTGATAAATTTGCACTGCACAAATTAAATAAATTGATTGTAGAAGTAACAGAAGCTTTTGAAAATTACGAATTTTACAAATATTTTCAATGCTTACAAAACTTTGCAGCAGTTGATTTGAGTTCATTCTATCTTGATATCGTAAAAGACAGATTATATACAGCAGGTAAAAAATCACTTTCTCGTAGAGCTTGTCAAACAGTTCTATATGAAAACTTGATGGCATTGGTTAGAATATTAGCTCCTGTTATGCCTCACCAAGCTGAAGATATTTGGCAAAATATTCCTGAAATTCAAAGAGGCGGTTTAATCAGTATTTTATTATCAGATTGGCCTGTAGTTAATGAAAAATGGAACAATGCGCAATTAGAAGAAGATTTCACTAAGATTTTGAAATCTCGTGAAGTCGTTTCTCGTGCAATTGAACCATTAAGAGCAGACAAAAAAGTCGGCAGTTCATTAGAAGTTGCAGTATATGTAAAAGCTGATGATGATGCAGTATTAAAGGCTAATGCCAATGACTTGGCTGATATTTATATCGTATCTCAAGCAACTTTAGCAACAGATGCGCCATCTGATGTATTAAATGAATACTCAGAAGAAGGTTACACTGTTTGGGTTACAAAAGCTAAAGGCGAAAAATGTACAAGATGTTGGAAATACCGTGAATTAAATGAAGATGGTATTTGTCCTGATTGTGCGGATGCTATTAAATAATAACCAAATATTTTATAAAAAACAGGTGTCGAAATAATCGGCATCTGTTTTTTTATGCAAAAATTTCTTCAATAAAATTTACTTAAATCTTTTTAACATCAACTGAAAATTCATGTGCATTGGCATTGTTTATGTAGTATCTTTAAATAAGAGGTGAAAAATCATGCCGGCAATTTCAAAAGATACAAGAAAAAAAGTAGACGAAAGTTTAATTCCACAAAATATAGAGGCTGAAGAAGCCGTACTTGGTGCAATTTTAGTTAATCCTGAAACTTTAGCTAAAATTTCTGATACTCTGACTGCTGCAAGTTTTTACAAACCTGCGCACAGACATATTTATGAGGCGATGTTGCAACTGTTCAATAACAACGACCCGATAGATATTGTTTCTGTTTCAGATGTACTTAATTACAACGGCAAACTTGAAACTGTCGGTGGCAGAGCATATATCAACGATTTGGTAGAAAATACAATTACAACTGCCAACATTGCATATTTTGCAAAAATCATCCAAGAAAAAGCGGTTAAAAGAGCCTTAATCAATGCAGGTTCAGAAATTGTAAGTAAAGGTTATGATTTAGAGCCGAGTGACAGGTCTTTAGAGCAAGCTGAAAAATTGATTTTTGATATCGGTTCAAGCAAAGCGACAGCAGACCTTAAACACGTAAAAGATTTGGTGCTAGATACTTGGGACAGTATTGAGTACCGTTATAACCACAAAGATGAACTTTCAGGTTTGAGAACAGATTTCACAGAACTTGATACTATGATGAGCGGTTTACACAGGTCAGATTTGATAATCCTTGCAGCTCGTCCTGCGATGGGAAAAACCGCATTTGCACTAAACATTGCACAAAACGTTGCGATTAAAGAAAATGTACCTGTTTGTATATTCTCTCTTGAAATGTCAGCCTCTCAGCTTGTACAGAGAATGTTGTGTTCTTATGCCGAAGTTGATGCTCAAAGATTAAAAACAGGTAATATGCTCCAACAAGATTTGGAAAAACTTGCAATGGCGATGAACGATTTTAGCCAAGCTCCAATCTATATTGATGATACAAGCGGATGTACATTAACAGATATTCGTACAAAATGTCGTAGATTAAAAACTCAGCAAAAAGATTTAGGATTGATTGTAATCGACTATTTGCAATTGATGGAAGGTGGCGGAAAAGATGACCGTTTGCAACAAATCTCCGCAATATCAAGAGGTTTGAAAATTTTGGCAAAAGAACTTGATGTTCCGATTATCACATTGTCACAGTTGTCTCGTGCGGTTGAAGGTCGTAACGACAAACGTCCGATGCTTTCAGACTTGCGTGAATCAGGTTCAATCGAACAAGACGCCGACATCGTAATATTTATTTATCGTGAAGATTACTATAACAAAGGCGAAACCGAAGAAGAAGAAAACGTAAAAGCATCATCAAAAGGTTTGTCTGAAATTATTATCGCAAAACACAGAAACGGTCCTGTCGGAACAGTTAAACTTCTATTCCAAGGAAATATTACAAAATTCAAAAATCCGATTGACCAAGCTTTTGATGCATTTTAATCATCATCATCTGATATGTATTTTGTAACCTTGCAAACATCAGGACGATTTTGAACATAATTGTTCATTTTGTTTTGTAATCTGTTTGCCGCGCCTGAATCTGTAGTGGCAGATGTCATTAGTTTTGCCAATTCAACACGTTGTTCTTGTGTAAAGGCACATTCTACTTTTAGAACGACTTGACCTGCCTCTTGGCAATAGACTTCTGATTTTGTCGCACATTTGCCACCACGAATACCAAGAACAGATTCTGTCGTTGTCAAATGTACGGTGTAATGTTCTTGATTTGATGACATAGTTGTTGAATAATTTTCGCTAAATGCTCCACAAACCTCAAGTCTATGAGCATATTGAGCCGAATAGGTCTTTTTCATAGCAGAAACACCAATTCCACCAAAACCTACAACCAATAACGAAATTATCAAAAACTTTTTCATCTGATTCTATCCTTATAAAAATTTTAGCCTATATTCTATTATAACTTTTTTTGAAGATTGATACAAGTCTTGTTAGATTGCTTTTTCTAAAAAAGGTACTATAATAAAATGAAGAACAAGAGGTGCCGTTATGGATATCGCAAAACAAAAAAAATACGCTGCAGCATTATCAATCATTTCAAATTCTGTGATTATTGTGTTTAAATTTATTGTTGGTATAATTTCCGGCAGTATAAGTATTATATCAGAGGCTATCCACTCTCTGAGCGATTTTTTGGCATCTGTTTTAACATTTTTTGCAGTAATAAAATCAGCTGAACCTGCCGACAAAACTCACCCCTTTGGACATGGCAAATACGAAGATATGTCAGGATTTATTGAAGGTGGTTTGATTATCTTTGCAGCATTATTCATTATTTTTGAAGCAGTAAAGAAAATGCTTTCCCCTACACCTGCAGAAATGGACACAACAGCAGGCATGTTTGTTATGGGACTTGCTGTTGTGATGAACATTATTGTTAGTTCTGTTTTATTTCGCGTTGCAAAAAAATCAGATTCGGTTTCATTATACGCAGATGCTGAACACTTGAGAACAGATGTACTATCATCATTGGGTGTTTTTGCAGGTTTATTGATTATCAAGTTGACAGGCATTTATATTTTGGATTCAATTGTAGCAATTGTTGTGGCTCTTGTGATTTTGAAAGCAGGGTTTACAGTTTCTAAAAATTCTATGAATGACCTATTAGACTGCTCACTCCCTGAAAAAGACTTAAATGAACTTAGAGACTTTTTAAATTCTTATAAATCAAAAGGAATTATCGATTACAAAAATCTAAGGGCACGCCGACTCGGACCTCACAAAAATGTCGAATTAACTTTGATATTTCCAAACGATATGTCAATCTACGATTGCCACAAAATTTGTGACCTGATTGAAATTGATATGGCATCAAAATTTGGCGACATTTCTGCAAGTATTCACTTAGAGCCTGAATGTATAAAAGCTGCAACTAATTAAATTTGGACAAATATTTTATCAATTTTCCCAAATCTTTATTCCATCCGCCATACCAGTTTTTTACAATGACATCTGCAGGAGTAAGTCCGCGCATTGTGTATTCTTTTATTGACTCAAGGAATAACTCTTCGCCTGTTTGCTCATCTTTGAGCGATTTTTCGGCAATTTTGATTATTTCTTTTGCATAATCTAGGACTTTACCTTTTTTGACACGA
Organism: uncultured cyanobacterium; assembly: GCA_902495705.1. Classification (GTDB taxonomy): domain Bacteria; phylum Cyanobacteriota; class Vampirovibrionia; order Gastranaerophilales; family Gastranaerophilaceae; genus Zag111. Next base: position 21,772 of record CABUXT010000028.1, on the reverse strand, counting down.
GATTGCAAAGCATTGCGCGGAACATTATATCGTAATTCAGAAAAATCCTTGTATTGCAAATGTTTAAATAGTTCTTCACATTCTGCCATTGCACTGTTGCTATATAAAATTCCCTTATAAATAGCTAAAATCGCATATTTCAAATCACCGCCGACACAATCTTGGTTTCTGATTTCGATAAAATTACGCAATCTGACATCAGGAAAATATAAGTTTGAATGGAGTTCATAGTCTTCTAAAGTTGCCTGTGCACCTTCAAAACCGTTATGCATAAATTCTTCAAACGTAATATCGCCATTTACGTCAAATTGTAAATCATTGCGCTGAATAAATATCATTGGAGATTTTAATACACAGTCAATATAATCTTCAAATGAAAATTCTTCACTGATTTTGCCTGCAAAACCGCATCTGTCGTTATCTGTATTGAGCCAAGCAAGTGCTCGAAAAGATTTATAACCTGTATCAACACCGCCTCTGATTGGCGAATTTGCAAACATTGCAGTCATAAACGGAGAAAGTTTATTTGCGAGTTTGAATTTTCGCATTGCATCTTCTTCTGATTTAAAATCTATGCAACACTGAATACCGGCAGTTTCGCGCATCATAACATCTGCCAAAATTCCCCACAAATACTTTGCCATAATTTTATATCTGCCCTTTGGTATCAAATTTATTGATTTATAAGTATTTAGCGGAGATACTCCATAATTAAGCAAAGTAAAATTCATCCTTTTTGCAATCGGTTCAATCAAAGCATTTAGGTTATCAATTTTCTTTTTTAGTTCAAAAATCGTACGCTCAGGTTTTGCACTGATTTCTACCTGACACCCCGGTTCTAAGGTAATTGTGTCGTGTTTATGTTTCAGTCCGATAATATTTTTGTTATCTGTTATATAGTCCCAAGTTTCTTCTTTGGCAAAGTTTTCCAAAAAGTTTTTTATACCTAATTCACTCCAATAATCCACAGTATTGAATGAACCGTTTGAGATAGGCAATCTTTCGTATTCCATCCCTATAGTAAAATCTTCAGGTCGTTTATAACCTTTTGTATATAGTTTTAAAATCTCGTCTTTTGCTAATCTTTGTTTTAAATTAAGCATGCCCATCCCCTTTTCGATAATAATTATAACATTATCTAAAATATCAAATAATACATTGTAAACATTTAGCCGACAGGATAGATTTTGAAAATTATATATATTTACCCCAAATCGTGTGTGTGATAAGATAAAACCTATGATGAATTACTTTGAACGCGCAAAATTTTTTAGAACAAAAAAACGCCTTGGACAAAATTTTTTGGTAGATGGCGAAGTTATCCAAGATATTATTGAATATGCAAATATTTCTCCTGAAGATACAATTATCGAAATTGGTCCTGGAGTTGGATTTGTAACAGAACAGCTTGTAAAATATGCAAAAAAAGTTATTGCAATTGAACTGGATGAAGAGGCAATAAAAGAACTCGAAAAACTAAATGCTCCAAATTTAGAAATAATCCATAATGACATTCTAAAAACAGACCTGTCAACACTAACCGATGGTGAATTTAAAGTTGTTGCAAATATTCCGTATTATATTACAAGTCCGATTATCGCACATTTGTTAGGCGAAGTTGATGATTTAGATAATAAAAACCGCAACAAAATTAAGGATATAATTTTAATGGTTCAAGAAGAAGTTGCAAGACGTATGGTTGCAGATGAAAATTCTCCAAACAAGCAATACGGTTTATTGTCAATTTTATCTCAATTTTGGGCAGATGTTGAAATTTTGCGTCTTGTTGGTAGAAAATGTTTTTATCCTGCACCAAAAGTTAATTCTGCACTTGTAAAACTGGATGTGCGCAAAGAGCCTAAAATCAAGCTTTCTGATTATTCTTATTTTAGAAGAACTGTCAAAGCAGGATTTGCTCAAAGAAGAAAAAATATCAAAAATTGTTTACTTAATGGCGGATTTTTGCGTGAAAATGTAGTAAAAGCACTTGAAACCATTGGAGTTGACGAAAACACCAGAGGGGAAAAACTTTCGATTGAAACTTTTGGCAAATTGTCAGAGGCACTTTTGGCATCGGAGGAAAAATAATTGAAAAAATCTATAAAAATCCAATGTCCTGCTAAAATAAATTTAGATTTGAAAGTCGTAAATAAACGCCCTGACGGATTTCACAACATTGAAAGCGTTATGCAAACAATAAGTTTGTATGATTACCTGACTATCACTGTAGAAAGAGCAGACAAAACAGAAATTATTTTGAGCGGAAACAGCACAGAAATTCCGTACAACGAAAAAAATATTGTCTATAAAGCAGTTGATTTGTTCTTAAAAACTTGTGTAAAAGAGCCTTTACGCATTTCAATTTATATAGATAAAAGTATCCCTGTATCAGCAGGTTTGGCAGGCGGAAGTACAAACGGAGCAGGCACATTTTTCGGATTAAACAAGATTTTTGGAGATATTTTATCTAACGAAGAACTCCACGCGCTTTGTGCTCAATTAGGTTCAGATTTGAATTTCTGTCTAAAAGGCGGATGTATGCAAACCCACGGACGCGGAGAAGTTTTGAGTGATGCTGAATACAAAAAGCAAACAGTGAACTTGATTAAGCCAATTAAACTTGGAATTTCTGCAAAAGAGGCTTATACAAAATTTTCTGAAAAAATCGAAAATAATATTGATATTGACTCACGTGCGGATTTTATAAATGATTTAGAATGGGCAGTAATTAATGATTATCCTGAACTTCAGCACATAAAAGCAAAATATCCGACATCAATTATGACAGGCTCAGGGTCTACTTATTTTTCATTAGATGTACCTTTTGAACAAGAAGAAGGTTATTGGGTGAAAAATGGGCTTACAACAACAGAATCAGGCGTTGCCGTTGTAGAGTAATGCAGTATGTCGTCATTCTTAGTAGGTCGGCTTTACAAAGCCTACATTTTTAATGGTGGGCTAGTGAGCCCACCCTACATGTATTCTAGTCTACGCAGTCGCATAAATTATTAAACCGCGAACTTCTTAATCAACTCTTTAGTCTTTGCGCGGACATCTTTGTCGATTTCAAAAATCTCATCTATTGTAGGATTTTTGACAAGGTCATGTGCTTCCATCATTTTCGCAGTAATCGTATAAATATCATACAATTTTATATCGCCGTTCAAAAAGGCAAATACAGCCTCTTCATTAGCTCCATTCAAGCATACTGTTGCACTTCCGCCCATTTTTCCTGCGCTATATGCCAATTTTACACTTGGAAATTTTTCAAAATCAGGTTTTTCAAAATCGAGATGAGCAATTTCTGCAAAACTGAAACTCTTTGACTTAATTCCCTCATATCTGTTTGGATATGTAATTGCGTACTGGATTGGAATATGCATACTAGGCAACCCAAGCTGGGCAATCACGCTGCCGTCTTTATATTCAATTGCAGAGTGGACAATACTTTGCGGATGGACAACAACGTCAATCTGTTCATAAGGCATATTAAAAAGATGGTGAGCCTCAATGATTTCCAACCCTTTATTCATCAAAGTAGCTGAATCAACAGTGATTTTTCGACCCATGTGCCATCTTGGGTGAGCCAAAGCCTCTTTGACCGTTGCGTTTTTCATATCTTCTGTTGTTTTATGCAAAAACGGTCCGCCACTTGCTGTAATAATCAATTTATCGACCAAAGAAATATCTTTGATGCATTGGTGAATTGCACAGTGTTCACTATCTACAGGGATAATCTTCACACCTGCATCTTTAGCTTTTTTCATAACAATATCACCTGCCATAACAAGTGTTTCTTTGTTCGCAAGTGCTATATCTATACCGTTTTCAATAGCTTTTAAAGTTGGGCGCAAACCGACTTTCCCTGAAACTGCAACAAGGATAATATTATTTTCACGGTTTGAACAAATTTCATCTAAGCCATCTGCACCGTACAAAGTTTTTACACCGTCGATATTAACTTTTTCAGAAGTTTCTTTGCCGATACAAATATATTTTGGGTGAAATTTTTCTGCCTGTTGTTTCAAGAGTTCAACATTACCACCGCCTGATAGTGCAATGATTTCAAACTTGTCTTGCAACTTTTCTATAACTTCCAGTGCTTGAGTTCCAATTGAACCTGTCGAACCTAAAATACTTATTTTTCTTTTTTGAGTCATTATATTATCCTTTTATAGCAATTCTTTTTGTATTGTTTTTTCATCTCTCATCTGTTCTGTAGAAACAGGCAATGCGAAATGGAAACTTGAGCCTTTGTTTTCCTCACTATCGCACCAAATCGCACCTTTATGAGCCTTGATAAGTTGTTTTGCAATAGGTAAACCTAAACCTGTACCGCCAACTTTGCGAGAAAGAGAGTTTTCAATTTGAGTAAATTTATCAAAAGCTTTCAACAAATCCCCTTCTTTTATGCCGATACCTTCATCTTCAACACTCACAACAACATATCTGCCGTCAAGATTTTTGATTTCATCTTCAAAATAATGGTTTGTTGAAATTTCAGCAGAATTTTTAAGTTCTGATTTAATAGTGATACATTTGCCTTTTGGTGTGAATTTGATTGCATTAGAAACAAGATTTGTCAAAACCTGTCCCAAGCGTTGAGAATCCGCATAAATTTCAGGCAAATTGTCCTGTTCATTTGCTTGCAAAATTATTTCGTGTTCTTTTGCAACGCAATCAAATGTCGCTTTCACATTTTCGATTACTGAATGGATATTCATCAATTTATAATTGAAATCCATTTTTCCTGCTTCAATTTTATTGATATCAAGAATGTCGTTTATTATATTTGTTAAGTTTTCAACATTTCTCTTTGCCATATCAATAAATTTCACAGCGTTTTCACCTAGCGCGCCACATCTTCCGCTAGACAAAATACTCAAGGCATTTTTTATCGGAGTGAGAGGAGTTCGCAATTCGTGAGACACAATTGAAATGAATTCTGATTTTACACGTTCGAGTTTTTCCAATTCTTCATTTTTTTCAATAATTTCTTTGTACAATCCTGCACTTTTCAATGGCAAAGAAACCTGCTGAACAATAGTTTGAAAATACGATGCATCATCTGTTGTAAAAGGTTTTTCCTTAAAAATTTCAATACAGCCAAAGAAATTATCCCCTAAGTCAATCGGCGCAAACATATTGTCATATTGAAAAATCGTAAATGTGAATTTGTTATTAGGGTTTTTGATATTTTTGATAATTTTCAAGTTTTTATCATCAATGTCAAACGGAATATTTTTATTATCAAACAATGATTTGTAATTCAAGATGGCACGGAGTTTCAACGCGCTCATCAATTCTTCTGAAATATCATAAAGCGAATTAATAATCAAAACCGGCTCATTTTCAAACCCAAAAGAAATAGTACAAGTCAAATCAAAACTCAAAGATTTGTCTAACCCCTCAATCATATAGGTCAAAAGCTCTTTAGTATCAAGAGTTCCGGCAAATTGAGAACTTGTTCCGTATAAAACATTCAATCGATACAAACTATCAGCTAGGTCTTTATTTTTGCCTGACAAAATATCCAATTTTTCTTTTGTTTTCAAATGAGTGTTTACTGTAGCAACAACAAGTTCATCCGAAAGATTATCTAAAATAAATCCGCTTACATATTTTTGCAAATCTTCTTCGGAATTATTTCCATCCGTAAGCAACAATATTTGCGCATTTTCAAGCTTTGATTTTATTTTTTTGATTGTTAAATTCAAATTTATATCAGGAATATTTTCATCAACCAGTACAACATCAACATGTTCAATTTCTATCAAATCAAGAATTGACGTATTGTTGCAACAAGAAGTAAAGCTATTTGATGCATTATCAAATAATCTTTTGTATCTCTCAAAAATATTATCGTTATCAGTGATAAGTAAAATATTCCCCATATTTTTATTGTAAACTGAGCAAAATTTTTGGCAAGTTGTTAAAATTTTTACCAAAATTCGTCAAAAATTAATTGTAAAGAATTATTAAATTTTAAAGTTTAAAAATCGTCAAAATTGTCTTGTGGAGACTTTCTCCAGAGTTGTCTAGTCCGTATTTTTACGTACGTAAAAATACGGACTGTTATTTTGCAAAAAATCGTTTATACTTGGAATGTAATCAGTTGAGAGAAACATTATTTCAACAGGTTCAAAAGAGGAGATTATTAAGGCAATACAAGGTTTTGTACAGTGCCATAGATAAACTCGTCTTAAATTTAGAAAGTACAAGATAGGGAGAAATTTAAGTAAAGGAGTAATTAATAGTTTAAATACATACCATTTTTTGACTAATCCTTCAATCATTTGTTTATTATTCATCTGATGAATAGACGAGGGGCGTTTATATTTTCAAAACTACCCCAAACGAATACCGCCCCTCTTTTCTTTTATAGTCGGAGATATTATTAACCAATGAAGACAAGTCTTAATGTAAGATTAACAAAGAGGTAATAGAATGCAACTATCTCCAAGGAAACTGGAAATATTAACTCTTGTAGCAAAAGGATACACAGACAAGGAAATTAGTCAGATTTTAAAAATATCAGAAAGAACTATTCAAACTTATATTTCTTATATTGTCTCAGACTTAAATGCACGCAATCGAACCAACGCTGTCGCACGATATATGCAGCAACATCCGCGTTGGAACATAGAATGAGGTTTTATTACTTATGGCAAAAAGATTAATTATCCATTGGAGCGCAGGGAGGTATTACCCAAGTGAATTTGAAAAACAGTATTACCACTACTTGGTAGATGTAGATGGCAAAATCTACAATGGCAAATTCACACCGGAAGACAACAACAATTGTAATGACGGCAAATATGCAGCACACACAGGCGGAGGCAATACAGGCTCAATAGGTTTGTGTATGTGCGCAATGTACGGTTTTAAGTATCAAAAAGATACAGGAAATTTCCCGATTTCAAAAGTGCAATTTGAAGCCTGTATGAAATTTGGTGCAACCCTTTGTCAAAAATACAATATTCCGATAGACAAAGAACACGTACTTACCCATTACGAATTTGGTCAAGCACATCCGAAAACTACAAGTTTTGGCAAAATAGATATCATTTATCTGCCACCATATTCGTGGGTCAGCAAAAACGATGTCGGAAACTTTATTCGTTCAAAAATCCGTTGGTACAAAGAAAAATTATAGGGAGTAAAAATATGGATATCAATTATTTTGACTTATCAGGTGGGATTAATCAATCTTCCACCAAAACTGAACTTGGCTTGAATCCGAGTAAAATATTTTGGACAGATTCAAAAAATATCGAAATTTACAAAAACAAAGGTATCATAAAACAAAAAGGTAACACATTGTTGATAAGTTTGCCTGAATCTGAACAAATCACAGGGATACACGAACTCGAAAAAGAAAACAAATTCAAACTTGTTATCACAACAAATTCAGGCAAAATTTATATCTATTTGTTTGACTCAAATGAGTTAAAACTTTTAGAAAAAACTTTGACAGGAAAAGATGTAAAATTTGCCAATTTCCTAAACGGTATCTTGATTTCTACAGAATCAGACGAGATGTTTTACCTGAAAGATAATGATAATTTTGATGTCGTTGAATGTAATTTAAAAAATCAAAAAGATGAAATATTTTATCCAAGTTGTGTCACTGTTTATAAAGGCAGAATTTGGTGTTCAGACGGTTCAACTATCTATTATTCCGCACTTGGTACTTATAACGATTTCAAAACCGAAAATGATGCAGGGTATATCAAAGATTTTCACACAGATACCTCTGATATCATAACTATGCGCACATACAAAGATTATCTTGCAATATACAAAAAAGACAGAGTTTATTTGCTGTCGGGAACAAGCCCTGATGATTTTGCAATAGAATTGTTCGCAGATAAAGGTGCAAGTGCAAGAAACTCCATAGTCAATGTTGATAACAAGCAATATTTTATGAGTAATGGAATTTACGCACTGGAACAAGTTGGCGAACTGAACCAAATAAGGTTAGGTTCTGAAATTTCAGGAAACATTTCACCTGAATTTGAAAACTTTGACCCAACAAGACTTGATGAAGTGTTTGTATTGCATTACCAAAACAAACATCAAGTTTGGTACTTTTTCCCTTATGTCGATGATGAATATTTTCATACAATTTGGATAAACGATTATCTGAATCACGCTTGGTATAAACGAGTTTTACCTCAAAATATCACAACTGCCTGCACTGTTAATTCAAAAATTTACACGGCGGATGATATCGGAAATATCTATTTGGAAGATTTTGGTACAACTTTTGACGGTAAAAGTATTCCGTTTATGTGGAAATCTCCGTTTTTATCACTGGGAAATGTTTTACACAGAAAATTGATAGATGAATTTTACTTTGTACTTGATGATATTTATGACAACAATTTCAAATTCTCTATCTATAAAGATTTTGATAGCGAATATCAAGACGACAAAGAACTGATTTTTGCAAAACATTTGAGTCATTTTATGTGGAGCGGAGAAGATACTCCAAATGAGCCTCAATACTGTTGGAATGATGGAGACTCAGAAATTCCTGTTTGGCCGATTTCGACCAATGCGATGGAAAAAGCAGAAATTTGCGGAAGCAATTACTCCATTCAACTCTGTGTAGAAGGGGAGGAAATCGTTGATAATTGTGCAATTATCGGACTTCAATTTAGGGAAATTTACAATGACAATTAAAAATCACCACTCATATATGTATACACACAAAAAATAGAAAGGGAAACGAAAAATGTCAGAACAAAAAACTACGTATTCAGCTTTTATTCCACAAGTTTGGAGCCAAAAGTTAAGTCAAATGTTAGAGAAAAATTGCGTTATGTTGCAATGTATCAACCGCAACTGGGAAGGTGAAATTAAAAACCAAGGTGACACCGTAAAAATTATCACACCTGCAGATGTCACAATTTCGACCCTAACATCTGATAACATTGAATACTCTTCACTTACCCCAACATCACAAGATTTGGTAATTGACCAAAAGAAATTCTTCGCGTTTAAAATTGACGATGTAGCGCAAGTACAAGCAAATACAGACATTATGGAAGCTCATTTGGCAAATGCGAAAAAAGCAATTGAAGAAGTTCAAGACTCATATTTGCTTGGTATGCACACAAATGTTTCAGAAGAAAACACTATCGGTAGCGAAAGTTCTCCAATTGCATTAGACAAATCAACAATTTATGAAAATTTTGTCAAATTATCACTTGCGTTGAAAAACTCTGATGCCGTACATTCAGGTACAAAACCTTGGGTTGTAATCAATCCGAACATTGAATCTTATCTTTTGCAAAGTCCTGAATTTATTTCAGCTTACAAAGTTGCGGATGAAACATTACGCGAAGGTTCTATCGGTAGAATTGCAGGAATGGATGTACTTGTCAGCACAAATTTAACTGATGTGGATGGCAAATACTACGTACTTGCAGGTACAAACGAGGCAATTACATTCGCATCTCAACTTGCAAAAATCGAGAGCTTGAGAGATAAAGACAGTTTCTCAGATTTAGTTAGAGGTTTGTATTTGTATGGCGCAAAAACCGTTCAGCCAAAAGCTTTGGCAAAAATGGTTGTAACTGCCGTATAAATTTGAGGAGAATATCTGATGTTTTCAAATTTAAAAAATCAAATAAAAGAATTGGCAAGGAACGCTGTTTTGGTTGCAGAATCAGAACTCGGTTCAAACAAAGGAAAAGAGAAAAAACAACTTGCGATAGATTACATTTTGAAAAATCTTCCAATATCAGGAATTTTCAAACAAATAATAGCGATTTTGTTATCAGGATTTATCGACGACGTTGTAGAAATTTCTGTAGCTTACATGAATTCTTTGCCAAAATCCGAGGGAGTATAACTTATGCAAAACAATATATCAAACAACAATTCATCGCTTGCCGTGAGTCCACAGCAAGGCGGCTATAATTCAATAATGCAAGAAATTGCAACACAGGTTCAAAATGTGAAAGGTCTTGTACAACAAAATTTAATTACACAAGAACAAGGACAATATCTTTTGACCCAACTGGCTGGGAAGTTAAATCAAATCAACAACACGTACACCCCGCAACAGCAAGAACCTGCACCTGCTCAACCCGAACAAACTCAATTTGAAATGTTCAATACAGAACATCCTGAGTTTTTCAAATCAGAAGGGAGAGGAGATATTTTGAATTACCTCAAACCGCTCAATTTGGACAAAGATGAATTGGTCAAAATCGCTCAACTTGTAGAAGGGTTGGAAAAATCTGCAGTTGATAGATATTTGAAAAAATCCGAATACGAGAAATCATTGAATGACGAGAACACACTGGCTAAGAGCAAATTGACGGCTTACGCTCAAAATTCTGCTCCTGAGACAGGCTTTAACAGGGTTTACACTCGTGAGGAAATCGGCAATATGAGTGGTGAGGAATTTACGAAAAACGAAAAAGCAATTATGGAACAGGTAAAACTGGGATTAATTAAATAATGTCGTAAATTTCAAAAATTTGGGCAGAAAGATATTCAATTTTTCTGCCTGAATTTTCAAAAACATAGGAGAACTTATGAATTTTTTAGAACTTATAAATAAATGTTTACTAGAGCTTAACTATAGGCAGGTTAATGCGTTTTCAGAACTGACAAAAAATGACCACAAACGAATAATTGCAATTTTGAATATCATAAACAAAGAAATCTGCGCGACTGAATGTTGGAATTTTTTATTGAGGCGAACTCAAGTGGAGTTGAAAGCCAATTCTACAGAAATTCTAAACACAATAAATGGCAGAATTTTATATTTGTTTATTGATGGAAAGCGCTACAACTTTGATGAAAATATTGAGCCATTTTTATCAGGCAATCCGAAATCTCAAACGTATTCAATTTTTGATAACAAATTACTGTTTCCAAAATTTGACAAGGATAAAAAGCTTGACATAATTTACTACACAAAAAATTGTGTACAAAACGAACTGGGCGAAGAAAAATCTGATTTTGAAGTTTCGACCGACAAATCTCTCATCCCGATGCCGTTTGTTGAGCAATTGCTTGTTTATGGCACCTGTATGCGCTTAAAAGCCAATCCGCAATACTTCAAGTTTTCTTATTGGATGAGCATGTACAAAGAAGCCATGGCTAACTTAAAATCAAAGTCAACAATAGCAACTTCAAACGCCCCAATAATCAACCTATCACGGAGATAAGGGCAAAAAAAACAGGAAGTCCTTTTCATTCCCCCCTGTTAAGATTTACACTAGCCGAAATATAAATAGCATGTATATTATACAAATTTTTCGGCAAAAATACAAATTATGATAAGAAATGTAAAGACATGAAACACCAACTGACACAACAACAAAACCGGTTTGTAAGTGAGTATATAAAAAGCCTTGATAGTGAAGTGGCAGCTAAAAAAGCCGGTTATAAAAACAAAGATTTGAAAAATTTTGCAACTGAATTACTGAAAAAAGAGCACATAATTCGCGAAATTAAATCTCAAATAAACCTGCAAATAAACAGTCTCAGCGTGCAAAAAGGATATGTAATCCAAAAACTTTTGCAAATTGCAGAGTTTTCGCTAACCGAAGAAGACATTACGGATAAAGACGGAAATTTTACAGGCAAGCGAAAACTTAGAGACTCTTCAGCAGGGCTAAAAGCACTTGAATCTTTGTGCAAATATCTCGGATTTTCTTCTGCACAAAATGACGAAAACAACTATCAAGAAGCAAAAATAATCACAATTTCAAACTTAGATGATGAAAAAATTTAATATTTGAAAGGTAAAAAATGAAAGAACACAACGAAATAGAACAAATTTTGCTAAATGATTCAGAGTATGAAAAAATCAAAAAAGCAAAATTAGAACAAGATTTTAGAAAAGAATTAAATAAAAAATCTTGTCAAAATTCCAAAATTATCACTGACATAAAACTTGTTCCAAAAGACAAATTATTTTCAAAATCCACGGTATTTGAGGTTTTGAATAAAGTTAGCAAAACATCTTCCAAAATAAACGGACTACAAGCTGACGGCTATTTGGGCAAACAAAATTCTGACAGACAAAAATTGCTATCAGGCGAAATTGACTCTTTTGTCTGCGGAGATAATTTTGTGAAATTTTTAAAATACAAGGCTTAAATTTTATGTGCAAATTTAGAAAAGTTGATTTTACAGCAAATCCCCTAACACTTGAAGAACTTTGTTTTATAGGAGATTGTATAAAAACTTACGCAAAATATTTTCAAGATGATTTTGCACTTGTACCCAAAAATATTTTTGAAATTCCACAGATTTTACCCAAAAACTTTTGGCTGATTTCAAATTTTCATAATAAACCGATGGGATTTGTTTATTTAGATAACTTCATCGGCAACAAAAATCGCCTATATAGCGCAGAATTGACAACTTGTTTTGCAAAGTACGCTTGGGGAGATTTTACAAAATACAGTGCAAAAATCTTTTTGAAAAAATGTTTTGATGAATTTGGGTTAGATAAAATCAAAGCACAAATTTATCCTGACAATTTTAGAGTAAAACAATTGCTAAAAAGTTGCGGATTTGCTTACGAGTCGACCTTAAAAAAAGAAACACTGCGCAAAGGTAAACCTCAAGATATTGAAGTTTACGGATTGTACAGAAATTATTACTACAAAAAATGAGGTAAATATGAAAAATGATAACAACAATTTGTCCTATACGGATGAACAATATTTGCTGGGCAAAATAACAGAAAAATACGATTATTACGAGGATGCACGCAGTTCACAAATTGCAGACAATCTGCTTGTTAAATATGCAATTTATGATTCTGATATCCCAAAAGTCAATGCTTGGGATTGTAAAATTCAGCTCCCTGATATTTATGAGCTTGCCCAAACCCTAAAATCACACATTGTACAAAATTTGTACTCTCATCCTGACAGTATGTTTGACGTTGAGGGCATTGACTACGAAACTCAAAAATACGCTAACAAACAAAAAGCAATGCTTGTTAATACTTTTGAATCAATGAAAATCGAAGATGAAATGGAAAAGATTATTGATTCTGTTGTCGAAACAGGTGAGGTAACTCTTTTTGTCGGATGGGAGACTAAAACACGAAGAACTCGCAGAGCCGTAACGCTTGATGAACAAATCACAAAAGGGATTAAGGAATCTTTTGTGGTGGAAGATAAGGTGATTTACGACAACGCGCGAGTAAGATTTATCAATTATGAGGATTTTGTATTTGATAGAACCGAGAAAGAAAACTGGGATTCTTGCGGAAAAATTTACCGCACATATTTGTCGTTAGACGAAATCAAGTCAAACAAATCTAACAACTTATTAAACGCCGAAAAACTGGAAATATTGAAAGGAGTGGTGGCAAAAAAATCAGGAAGAAACGTACATTCAACCTCATCTCACAGTGGGAAAATCGAAATTTTGGAATACTGGGGAGATATTGAACTTCAAGACGGAACCGTTTTGAGAAATAAATTAATTGTACTTGCAGGCAGAAGTGTTATTATCAGATGCGAAGACAACCCATTTGTGATAAATCCGTTTATCCACGCAAACATTATCGAAAATCCGACAACAGGCAGAGGAATTTCGCCACTGCGCGTAGCGTTGATATTAAACAACATTGCATCAACAATTTTAAACAAACAACTTGATGCGCTTGCCCTTATGATGAATCCGCCATATCTTGCACCAAAAGGATGTTTTAAAGGGGAACAGGACGTGCGCCCCGGAAAAATCATCGAATATGATGCAACTCTTATGACATCTGCTCCGACACAAATTTCTTTTGACAAAGCTATGCAAGGCTGGGATTTTTTGAATTATTTCAAATCCACAATCGAAAGTGCAACAGGAATTTTCAAAAATATGGCAGGAAATATCCAAGAATCACAGCGCACGGCAACGGAACTAAATTATTCTGTCGGCGGTCAAGAGGCACGATTAAATATGATTTTGGAATCCATAAATCGCAAAGTCATTGTTCCAATGGTTGAAAAAACGGCAGAACTGATTTCAAACTTCAAACTCGGAAAAGAATCAGTTTTGGCAAATGACCGCGGACATTTGTACCTCGTTGAAATTGATGACAAAATCCGCAATTCAAATTATGTTTACCGCTATGGAGACAGAAAAGCCTCTTTTGAGCGCAAAGCAAAGTTAAAAGAGTTGTTTGAAGTCCTTCAATCGTTTTTGAAAATTGAGACGGTCGCAAATCGTATTGATTGGCTTGAGTGTTTCAAATTTGCAATGGAGCAATACGGAATTGAAAACGCGAACAATTTTTTGACGGAAGAAAAGTCGACAGATGAAACATTGAACAAGTAATTTATGAGGTGATATCGTGAAATATAAACTGCTGGATGCTCAAAGAAGATTTTTAGAAATTCCGCACGATTATTCACTGGATGTCGCAGTTTATCAAGGTGGTTACGGTTCCGGCAAGACTTTTGCCGGAGCTCTCCTTGGTATTTTACTTGCGATAAAATTTCCCGGAATCATCGGACTTGTCGGCGCTCAAACATACACACTTGTTCGCGACACAACACTGAAAACTTATTTTGAACACCTTGATAATATTGGATTTATAGACAAAATTGATTACAAATGGGTGAGTGCGGAGCAAAAATTGGTCTTTCGCAACGGTTCTGAAATTCTATTCAGACATTTTGATGAACCGAACAAACTAAAGTCGCTCAATCTTGGTTTTGTAGAAATTGAAGAAATGTCAGACGTACCTTATGAGACTTTCAAAATGCTGCTTGCCAGAATGAGACAACGCGCCAAACCGCATTGGAAGAATTTTACCTACAGGATTTTTGGTCACACAAACCCTGAAACTCAAAAAGGATGGCTTTATAAAACTTTTTACGACAATCCACCACCGAATTATCGACTGATTTGTGCACCAACGACCCAAAATATTTATCTGCCGAAAGGTTTTTGTGATGAACTTAAAAATTTGTATGATGAAAGTTACTATCAAATTTTTGTTATGGGTAAAACCGGCGATTACAGCTCAAATCTCGTGGTAAAGGATTTTACGGACGAAAATGTCAGAAATATCGCATACCAACAGGATTTGGATGTACATATAAGTTGCGATTTCAACGTTGACCCTATGGCTTGGGTTTTGGCACACAAAACGGAAGACAAAGTTTTTTATTTTGATGAATTGGTTTTAGAAAACACAACAACCGCCAAAACTTGTGAAGAATTTCACTCAAGATATCCAAACCATAAAGGCAAAATTATCGTCAATGGCGATGCATCAGGCGACAACCGAAGTTGCACAAGCGAATACACCAACTACGTAATAATCAAGCGCAAATTGGAATCATTTGGTTACGAAGTCGAAATAAAGATAAAAGGTTTTAATCCGCCAATAAAAAATAGAGTTGCCGCCTTCAATGCAAAAGTTAAAAACGCAAACGGTGAAATAGGTTTGTATATTTCTCCAAAATGCGAGAAACTTTTGTATAACATTTACAACTTGAGGTATGTCGAAGGAAGTTCAAAAATAGATATTCCGACATATTCTCAAATCAAACAGGCAAAAGAATTAAAATTTTTGTCACATCCGTTTGATGCCGCATCATATTTGGTAGATTTTTATTGGCCGATTGTACTTTAACTTTGGAAAGGAAAACTTATGGAACAATTTATATATTATGCACCGGTGATAGTTGTTGTGCTTGTATTTTTGATACATGAGCGCATTGTTGTCACTCCGGAACAATTGGAAAAGAAGCACCGAGAGATTATAAAAGATGTCGAAAAACGCTATGCAACCCTAAATAGCCTTGAAGACCTCAAAGAACAATTTTGTGACATGAAAGACAAAATCGACAAAATTTACGATTGCTTGATGTAAAAAATCTTACAAAAGTGGCTAAAAAATTAACGACCTACAGAACAAAAGCAAACAGGCTAAAGCTACAATCATTGGAATATAATTCAATGATAAAATAACAAGTAATTGAGATTTTTGGTTATGAAAAAGTTTCCACGTAGAATACTCGGCAAGTAATGCTACTACATTTAAAACAATATTAGCAATTATTAAATATAAATAATCAATACTTAATTGTTTTGCTAAATCCAATGTAAAATTCGCTATTAATTTCGGTAAAAATAAACTTATTAATACTGAAATTGCAATAAAAATATTACATAATTGATGAAATATTATAATTATTGCTAAATATATTTTTAATAAAGATTTTTTCATAACCGCTCCTTTCTTTTAACTTGGATTTGGAATAGGACTCATTGCTCCTAAAAAAATTAACATCCAAGTTCCAAAATACATTAATACTGCGCTAGGAATATATATTCCTATCGCTAGAATTTTAAATTTATTTATTTGATTTTCTTTTATAAAACAATGTAAAAAGTTCAAAACAGCAAAACTGTATACATTAAAAACAATACAACTTAATATTGATTGTACTCCTGTTGGAATTGAAAATAAAAATGTTGTGCCACTGAATGGTACGAAAGACACCGAAAAAAGTGCACCAAGCATTAATAGCAAAAATACACAATTATAAAATAGCATAGCTAAAATGATTATTATAAAATACAAAGTTAATAATTTTTCTTTCATAACCCCTCACTTCAGTCTACCAACGGAACTACCTCTTTAAACAATAATGCCATTATCCCAAAAGTCAAAATTACAATAAATGGAATATATGCAAAAATTACCAAAATTTTGAATAAGTTTGATTTCTTACCTTTGATAATGTCGTATAAAAATTTAAAAGCAATAACGCTATAAAAATTAAATATAGAAAACCCTAATATAAACTGCACTATTGTCGGAATTGCAGAAATTAAAGTTTCGGGTTTGAATGGCGAAAAACACACTTGAATAACCTCACACATCACGGAAAATAATGCAGTATTATAAATTAGCATAGCCAAAATGATTATTCCAAAATATATTTTAAGTAATATGTTTTTCATTTAAAATTTTTCCTAATTCCTTTTAAAATAAAATTACCAGACTTATTCTTAATAATTTTATTATGTGACAATAGTAGCATTTATTGCAACAAAATGCAATATGCAAAATCTTTTGAACCTTTATTTCACTTATCTCTTGCATTTTTTTATTATAGATATTATAATTAGAACAGTAAATTTAAAGGAAAAATAAAAGGATGAGTGAGTCGAGTCTGGGAATCATAATTTCCAATTGGTTGATAGTTTTTGTATTATTACTTGTTAATGGCTTTTTTGTATCCGCAGAATTTGCAATTGTGCGTGCAAGGCGTGCTAAGATTGAACAGCTTACCAAAGATGGTAATGTTGATGCAAAATTAGCTCTAAAAGCGCTGGAAGATATGAATTTCTTCATTGCTGCCGTTCAAGTCGGTGTAACTATCGCCAGTATCGGTATTGGTTGGTTCGGTTCTCCAACTATCGAAAAAATGATGGACCCAATTTTGTCAAACTTACCATCATCTTATGTGTATTTGACTCACACAATCACCGCGGTTGTAGCTTTCTTGGTTGTGACATTTTTGCACGTGGTTATTGGGGAACAAGTTCCAAAATGTATTGCACTCCAATATCCTGAAAGAATTTCTTTGTATGTTGCAAAACCGATGGATATTTTTATGACAATTTCAAAACCGTTTGTATGGGTTTTGAATGTCGCTTGTAATGCGATTTTGCGTCTGTTTAGAATTCCTGTTAGCACAGTGCGCGTTGTTCATACAATTGAAGATTTAGACTTGATGGTTAATACCAGTTATGACGAAGGTGTTCTGAACGAAACCGAAAAAGATATGATTCACAACGTGTTCAAATTCTCTGACTTGACAGCAAGAGAAGTAATGATACCAAGAACAGATATGGTTTGTGTTCCGATTGGAATGTCTATTGAAGAATTGAACAAAGTTGCAACCGAAAATCAATACACAAGATATCCTGTATATGATGGCGATATCGACCATATTACAGGCTTGATTCACGTAAAAGATTTGTACTCACTTTCAATCAAAGATGAAGTTTGTCCGATTGAAAAAATCCAAAGAAAAGTTTTGCTAGTACCTGAAACCATCACAATGGATAATTTGGTGCGCGAATTTAAAAAGAATAAAAGCCAAATGGCTGTCGTTGTAGATGAATTTGGCGGGACTTCAGGCATCATTACATTGGAAGATGTTTTGGAAGAAATCTTTGGTGATGTACAAGACGAATTTGACGAAGAAACCGAATTTGACATAAAAGAAATTAAACCAAATCATTATTTGGCAAACGGAATGATGAGACTTGATGAGTTGGCTAATTATTTTGACTTGCCGGATGATAAATTGGAAGATGATGATGTTGATACAATTGCAGGGTTGGTTGTCAAGGAATTAGGCAGACTTGCTCAGCTTGATGATGTTGTTAAGTATCACGAATTTACATTTACGGTAAAAGAAGTTGACGGCGCAAGGATTACTAAGCTTTTGGTTGTAAGAGAAGAACCAAAAGAAACTCCTGAACAAAATGGGTAAATAAGAGGAAAGATGTCTGGATGGCAAGCTTTTATATGCCTTGTTATTCAGAATCTATCAAAGTTTATAAAGTCACCCTGAAATTATTTCAGGGTCTCTAATATTACAAATTACATATAAGAGAAAAGTGTTCAATTAGAGATTCCGAAACAAGTTCGGAATGACAGTTACAGTTTTATACAATTATGTCATTACGCCCTAGTTAGAGAACATGGCAAAGGTCTTTTCTATACTCTTTGAAATCAAACTTTTTACTGTGTCATATTCGGTTGATAATGATGAAATTTCGGCATCTAACTGTTTTGTTTTCAAGTCAATTGAATCTTCTTTGTATGTCAATTCAGCTTTTTTAGAAGTAAATTCAGCCTCTGCTCTTGCGATTGCATCTGTATCAGAAACTTCAACAACATAACCTGTTTCATTATATCTTGTTTGATAATAATAACCATCATTATTTAATGAACTCATTGAGTAGTTGCCGTTTTTAATTGCATTTTCAAGATATTCAGAATCATCTATTGATGCATCTTCTCTCCAACCGTGTTCCAAGATGTTGTTATAAATTTCATCAAAGAAATCGGCTGATTTTTTATCCGCCTCAGTAATAGAATCTTCATCATCTTGTCCGATGTATGTATAACCAGAGTTGTCTGTAACATATTGAGATGTCTCAACGCTCTTACCTACAACATACGGTGAATCTGCACCTGTTAGTGCGTTTTCATAATATGTTAAGAATGAATTTAACATATTTGTAAGGCTGACTGCACAATATGTACCTTTACCGCCATTTTCGTTATCAGAACCGATTCTGTTATAATCTACAGCGTTTTGGTAAGCTGAGTTATCAACAGTTGACTTATCACTTGTTCTGTTACCTGTACGTTCAACAGCTTTTGTATTCAAATATGTAGCAATAACCATATCATAAGCGAATTTTAAGGCATCGGCTGACGCATCATCAACATTCAAACCTTGTCCTGTTAAATCTTCACTCTTAGAATAGCCAAATACGCTGACAATTGAATTTAACAATTCAACTACTTGATTTTTAAATGTTGTAAGGTCTGTATTATTAGACATCAATACAATTTGGTTAGACAAAATATCACCAATAGAAATTGCTGAAATTTCATCAGCATAGTGATTGATTACACCGTTTTCAACAACGCTGAATGTTTTACCACCGTTTTGACCTGATGCTAATGAGTTTGCAGAAGTGTTAAATGTTTTTGTAAAATCAACACCACCGGCTGTATGCGCCTTTTCATAAGTTTCTAAATCTGATTGAAGTTGAGTTTTGATATCATTTAATGCCGTAGTCTTATTGAATGTTTCTGTTTGTTCTTTTCCATCAGCATCTTTATATGTATAAGAGATATTACCCTTATCATCTACTTTTGTAGTTTGAATATATGATGCTTGTGTAATCAATTCATCAAACTTTTTGATATCCGCATCATACTTAGCACGTTTATCTGTATCTGTAGAGTCAGGTGCAGGATTTGCGCTCATATAATTTGCTTTATCACGTTTCAATTGATTAACAACATCATCAGTGATATTACCTGTTTGAGCCTTTGATACAAGCTTTTTTAATCTGCTTGTTTCTTCTGTATATTCTTTTTTGGTTGTTTCACCATTAGCAGAAACTTTTGCCCAGTCTATTGTTTTTTGACCAATTGCACTGCTATTAATAATATCAGACAAAGTCATTGCCGCAACTGAGTTTTTGTTTTTCGGAATAGCACCCATACCTGCCGCAGGGTCCCAATCAACACCGTCAGTTGCAGTAGTTGGATTTGTCTTAAATGTAATTTTATTATTTGCAGCAGTTTTATCTGTATCAACTTCATAATCAGTTCTTGTAATAGCTTTTGAAGTTGTATCAGTGATTAAACCTTGGTATGATAATGCAGCAATAAATTTGTCTCTTGAATCTTGAGAACCGATACCACCTGCTTTAGATATACCTGCAGCTTTTGCAGCAGCGGCATATTCAGAGTTCAAGACAATTGCACCTGATGCAGTTGTAACCATATATGGATTGTAATCGTTTGCTACAGATGGAGTCATTAACAATCCGTAAGACATACTAAAATCGCCATCAACAGCATCATTTGACCACATCAATTTTGTAGCATTCATCGCATTAGAATACTCTGTTGAGATGTCAGACAACTGATTTGTTATCTCAAGCTTTTGCTGAGCTAACTCAGTTGATTTGTATTCACAATCAGCCTTTCTAGCAGTTATACATAAAAATCTAGCTTGTGAAGCTGCCAATCCCATTTTTCGTAATCCTTTCGACATGTAGTCATTCGTTTGCTTAATCATGTCTACGGCATTTTTGAGCGAAACTTTAAGGATTTTAGCTTGTTTTGTAATAATTCGTTACAATTATAAATTGGGATTAAACAGTTATTTTAAATCAATGATTGTATAGGCATTGAAGTCCATTGAACCAAATATAACCTTGATTTTGTTATCTCCTTCAGGAACCCATTTGGCAAAAGTTATTGTATCTTCATCAAAATCATCGGTTGTTTCGGTTGCAGGAAACTGCGCCATCAAATATTGCGCTTGATAGAATTTTAAAACAACCGAGCCATCATCATTTTTTTCACCTTTCACCTGATAATGTCCAACAGGCAACACTCCATCGCCAACAGCAAGTTCGGCAGGAATACACACAACAGGTAAACTGTCTTTGTTGGATTGTTCATTTATGACTTCGGTATCGTTACTTTGGCTAAACTCTTCACCTTTTGGTACAGTTCGTTTTTTGAACAAGCCACCCTTATTTTGTTTTTCTTTCAATCTATCAATGGTTTTGTTAAATTCTTCATCTGAGACACCTTTTTTATTCTGACCGTAAAAATCTTGGCTATTGTTCCAGTTGTCCCACAAATCACCTGTCGAAGGCATATCAACATCATCTGCCAACACGCAAGCTCCGAACAATGATAGATGAATTATTGCTAAAAATGTGAAAAACTTTTTCATACTTATATCATAATGAATTTTCCCAAAAAGTAAACCGAATATTTGGAGGAAATGAAGACAAAGGTCTATGTCACCCTGAATTTGTTTCAGGGTCTTTTCCATATTAATAATTTCGCAAATGTTATATGTGCCTAATCCTGATTATTGAAAGGATTCTGAAATAGTCTTGGATTATTGGCGGCTCGACCGGCTCAACGCAGCTCTCGCCAAGACGTGCTGGGTTCGCTACGCTCACACGGCGCACTTGCCAAAATCCG
>CABUXT010000027.1 GCA_902495705.1 uncultured cyanobacterium | reverse complement strand
GGATTTTGGCAAGTGCGCCGTGTGAACGAAGTGAACCCAGCACGTCTTGGCGAGAGCTGCGTTGAGCCGGTCGAGCCGCCAATAATCCAAGACTGTTTCGGAATCTCTAATTGAACATTTTAGTCTTATATAAAATTTGTAATATTGGAGACCCTGAAACCAGTTCAGGGTGACATAATATAAAGTAGGTTGGGGCTTACTAGCTCGACTGTATAATTTGTCTGTGTTACCAACCTGACAACAAAATCAGCATTGATAAATTCTGAATAGCAAGAAAATTATGTGCTCATTCTTTACACAAATTTTCTAAGTTTTCAGTATAACGGTAAAAATCCTACTTCATCTGTTGCTTCAATTCGTCCCTAATGTCCGTCAATGGACCGTTATGAGGATTACGCACATTTTCATAATACTTGCGCGCATAAACAAACGGATATTTTGGCAGCCAAGTCAATTTCATAAAAATGTTCATCGTATCTGCACCTTGAGATAGCATAAGTTCATCAATAGTGTCTTCGTGAGCAGGTGAAATTGAAGAAAATAACTTGATTACGTAATCAGAAAACGTCAATACGGAATAACCTGAAACAACTCCTGTATTTACAACAATGTTGCGCAAATCTAAATCTTCTTTTGTTGCCAAATTGTGTTTTGCATCTGCAGGGAGTGTCAAAGTATCCGCGTTGACCTGTTCAAGTTCAATCCAACGACCTTGATATTTTATTCGCATAACGTTTGGTTTTGGCATATAAATGTCGTCAAATTCGTTTTCTAAAATCGTCTTTCCATCAAATCCGACAATCCCATATTTGTAGTTCTTGTATGTCAAAAACATTTTTCCATATAAAATATCTATTTTTGAAAATTTCGGTTCAACAATTGTGTTTCCGTATTCATCATAAATACCGTAGTCATAGGTGTTTCCAAATTTTGCAAACCTTGTGATCATTCTGTCCGCGTGGTTATATTTTATCGGAACAATTACGTTTCCGTAGTTGTCAATCAAGCCGAATTTGTTTTTCTTATTTTGGACAATCCAAGACGAATCGCCAAGGCGGATGAGTTTTTTATAAATCGGTTCAACAATAATGTTTCCGTCTTTATCTTTGAACCCCCAACGCTCATTTTGGCTAAAAGTTGTCAAATCGCGCCCTGAAATTTTTGGTTGTGTAACCTCTTGTGCAAGGCTCATGTTGACTGTTAATAACAAAAATCCGAGTATAACCACAAATCTTTTCATACAGGTATGATAGCATAAAATTTGTTATGGTATAATATCTGTGGGCATAAATTATGATTAAGAAGAGTGTAAAAAACGTATTAACTTTTTTTACTGTGACTGCAGTTTTTTCAGGTATTTTGGCGGTGTCTGCCGTGGCTGTTTATTTGAAAGTTTTGCCTTGGGCGGTTTCTAATCCAAAAGTTATTTCTTATGTCGAAGATGTATCATCAAAAGCTTTAGGTACAGATGTAAGAATCGAAAATCCTGTTTTGAAAACTTCGCTGACTCCGATGTTATATTTTGGGGTTGGCAAGGTGAAATTGTCTGACAAAAAGGGTGAAATTTTAGATTTAGAAAACTTTGGGTCAGAATTTTATTTGGCTAAAATTTTTGATAAAAATGTCAAATTGAATAACGCTAATCTTGATTATCTTTTTGCCGATGTGAATAAAATAATGGCGTTGCCATGTTTTAAAACAAATGAGAAAAAACAACAAAAATCTGATTGGAATATTGATGTTTTTAATTCAATTTTGAGCGTAAAAAATGCGGTTGTAAAATATCAACTTGATAAAAATACTAATATAAAAGTTGAAACAAAAAATGTCAAAATCAGCGATGATATTTCGCAAAAATATATCAATTATGATTTAGTTGCTGATATCTCTAAAGGCAAGAATAACTTGCATATCACAACAGCAGATGATGGCAAAGTTTATATAAAAAATAAAGAAAAAATTGTCATAGAAAATTCAAAAATCAAAGTAAATAAATCATTAATAAATATGGCAGGTTCGATTGATAAAAATTCAAATTATGATATTAAATTATCATCAAAGAATTTTGAAATTCCTGCAGTGATAGATTTATTAAATTCGCAAATTGTTGAAAATAATTTGTCAGAACAACTTGCGTATTTTAAAGATATTAATGGCAAATTTGATTTTGTGATAAACGCGAATAACAAAGGTTTTGGCGGAAATGTTGATTTGAAAAAGTTGTCATTTAAACTTATTCCGTTTATGGATTTGCCGATTTTGCTAAATCGCGGTAAAGTTTCTTTTGATGATAAAAATATTACCTTGAAGGATTTTAAAGGATATTACAACAATAAACCTTCAAATACAATGGATTTTTCAGGAACCGTCAAAGATTATTTGAAATCAGTCGATACTGATTTGACGGGAAATGCTGTAGTTAATAATGATTTTTCGCAAAATTATCTGTCTAAAATGATTGGCTATCCGATGTTGATGAAAGGCAAAGCCGACACTCGCGTTGTTCTAAAATCAAAATACAACAAAATCGATTTGACTTGGCTTTATATGTTCAAAAAAGGTAACGGTTTTGTTGTAGATGGCGAAGAATCTTTTATGAACAATGCGGCAACAAGGGTTCTTGCGGCAAAAATGCATTTTGAAAATATGCTTTTAAACATCAAATCTCTTGATTATTATGCAGGCAATCCTGATGGTCCAAATCGAGAACAGGCAAGAATTCCGATTGTCAGTATGAATGGTAATATTGATTTTTCTGACGGTAAAACTTTTGTCAAAGATTTTGGATTAGAATTGCCAAAACCAATGCCGAGCGGTTTTATCAATATGTTAATTAAGCAAAAATTGTTCAAAAACGGCACATTTACAGGACACATCAAAGTTATCAATACAGGAAAATATCCTGTTATACAAGGCAACATGAAGGCTGAAAAAGTCGCAATCCCAAGCCAAAGAGTGTTTATCAGAAATGGTGAATTTAAAACAGATAATGACCACATGCACATTTCCTCAAATGGCAGGTATCGTCGCTCTGAGTATGATTTGACAGGTTCAATACTTAATGAAATAAAGTTTCCGATAGTTGTAAAAAATATCACACTTTCACTAGATTCAGTTGATGTTGAAAAATATTTGCAAGCATTCAATGCCCAAACTCCGACGGATTCTGCACAAGATGTAAATACTGCGATTTCTGAATCTGTTGCAAAAGGCGGAGATGTAGATGATGACGATGATACTCCAACTTTTGATTTGGCAAATTTAATTGTTGAAGAGTGTATTTTGAAGGTCGGTAAAGGCTTTTATAAAAAGATTAATTTTGCCAATGTTGTAGCGAATTTGACATTGGATAAAAACAGTTTGTTAAAAATTACATCAAACAGGTTTGATATTGCGGAAGGTACATCTTCTGCCAAAATAAATTGCGATTTGAAAAATCACAAATATTCAATTTGGCTTGGAATAAAGGAAGTTAATTCTGATATTATCGCGACTTCATTGCTGAATTTGTCAAAAGAAATTGACGGCAAAGCAAGTGGTTTGATTGAACTCAACACAGACGATTCTTTGAAACTGAACGGCAAAATCAGGTTTAGAGTTTATAAGGGGAAAATCGGAAAAATCGGACTTGTTGAATATGTGATGAAAGTTGCGGCACTGTTTAGAAATCCGCTTACAATGGTTAGCCCTTCTGTTATTTCTGATTTGGTGAGTGTTCCGGAGGGTAAATTTGACCAGATTGATGGTGAATTGACTTTGAAAAATAATATTGTTGTGCCAATGATGATTACTTCAAGTGCACCGCAGTTGAGTTCGTTTATTATCGGTACATATAATCTTGAAAATCAGGATGCCGCACTAAGAATTTATACAAAATTTTCAAATCATCGAAAAGGTTTGTATGGTTTATTCAGAAACCTTTCTTTAAATTCTTTGGCTAACAGAATACCGTTGAGCACACGAAATGATAATGAATATTATGCTTATGAAATTTCTCATTTGCCAAAAATTGATGCCGATGAAAAGGATTGCCAAATCTTTTTGACAAAGGTTGATGGTGATATTGAGCATAACAATTTCATCTCTTCGTTGAAAAAGATTAAATAGTGGACGATTGGTCATTCCGAACTCGTTTAACACATAGTGTTACGTGCCCATTCTGGGTGACAATGTTTTTCATCCCTCAATATATTGAAACAGGTCTTGAGTCGTGCATTTCAATACTTCACATAATTTGTCCAAGGTCTGAAAATCAATCCCCTTGGTCTTGTTGTGATAAATTTTGTTCAATGCATTTTGGCTGATTCCTGAAAGTTTTGACAACTCCGAAACTCTCATTCTCTGTTCGCCAAGTATTGCTGATAACCTGTTCTTAATCATAATTTTATTGTAACAGTTTGTATTGTAAGATTGTAAAAATACATTTATGCATGGTAATATTACATGCATAGATGTATAAATTTTTAATAAATCTTATAATAGAAAGGCGGAGTTGATGTTTGGAATGACGAATAATAGGAGTAAATTAGCTTTTACATTGGCTGAGGTTTTGATAACACTGGGTATTATCGGTGTTGTCGCGGCAATAACTATACCTGTGCTAATTGCAAAAACTCATAGCAAACAATATACAACGAGTTTTAAAAAAGCTCTTTCAACATTAAGTAATGCTGCAAGAATGTCAGAAGGGCAGTTTGGATATGATTTTGCAGGAATTGATGAATTATGTAGTGCAAATTCAGGCTTCGATCATCCGGAAACAAAACAAACCGCTTGTGCTTTATTAAATGGAACATTAAAAGGTTCACAATATTATTATGGTTTGGACAAATTGGGTGATTATCAAATAAATTCTAACTTTTTTGATAGAGTTTGGAGTTTTGAAAGTTTTAGAAATGCCTTACCTATTTATAGATTAGCTGATGGACAATTATTGATATTGTCAAGTAAGATTGGAGAACGAGGGTGCGAAAATCGAAGTAGGCTTACTACAAGTTCTGATGGGGATACTATTGGTACAGCTTGTTATGGGTTAATTGATGTAAATGGAGTCTCAAAACCTAACAAGGAAGTCACATGTGCTAAAGGACGTTTGAGTTATTATGTCTTTGATGCTGGTGACTGCATAGTTGATGATAAAACTATGGGAGATATTTTCCCAATTGCATTTTATAACAATACAGTGGAACCTCATTCTACTGCTGCATGGTATGTTTGGCGAAAGAAGTGATTTAATGGTTCAATGTCGGCATAGCAATGCCGACCTACAACTGGTCAAACCCTCACCCTGCCCTCAGCCATACGGCACGCAGTCTCACTCAACTCGCCTAGCTCGTTGGTTCGGCTAGTGTCCCATTAGAGAGGGTAATTTGTCGCATCTGCAGCTCAGAATGACAGTATCTACTTTTCCTTTTCTCAATTGTAAAATATTATAACATTTATTAATTCAAAAAAATCTCTTTTATAGTATAATTTCCCTGTGTAGTTTTGGAATTTGAATATGATTTATAAACTCAAAATAAACATGAAAATTAATCAGGAGAAAAAATAATGGACATTTTTTCAATATTCACTCTATGCGGTGGATTGGCATTCTTTTTGTATGGAATGATTGTTATGTCTGCAGGTTTAGAAAAAATCGCAGGCGGGAAAATGGAAAAGATGCTGGAAAAAATGACATCTAATCCGATAAAGAGCTTGTTATTAGGCGCAGGAATTACAATGGCTGTTCAAAGCTCTTCGGCTGTTACTGTTATGCTTGTCGGCTTTGTAAACTCAGGTATTATGAAACTTTCTCAGGCAATCGGTATAATCATGGGGTCAAATATCGGAACAACGATTACCTCTTGGATTTTGAGTTTGGCAGGGATTCAGAGTGATAATTTCTTTATCAGAATGTTGAAACCTGAATCATTCACACCTATTTTAGCCTTAATCGGTGTAATTATGATGATGACATCTCCGAATAATACTTCAAGACGTAAAAATGTCGGTACATTTTTTGTCGGTTTTGCAGTTTTGATGTTTGGTATGAGCTTGATGTCTTCAGCAATGAGTCCGCTTGCCGACGACCCTAACTTTGCCCATGTTTTGACTATGTTCACAAATCCGATATTTGGTTTGTTGGTTGGTACTGTTGTTACTGCGGTTATCCAAAGCTCCGCTGCATCAGTCGGCATGTTACAGGCACTATCTATGACAGGTAGTATTTCTTATGCTATGGCCGTTCCGATTATTATCGGTCAAAATATCGGTACTTGTATAACTGCCGTATTATCAAGTATTGGCGTAAATACAAATGCAAAGCGTGTTGCGGTTGTTCATGTTGCGTTTAACGTTTTAGGTGCTTTGATATTTTTACCGTTGTATGAAATTGGTCATTATTTGATAAATTATCCGTTTGGAGAATCAATAAATCCTTTCGGAATTGCGGTTGTTCACTCTATATTTAACGTTGCAACGACTTTGATACTTTTCCCATTTGCAAAACTTTTAGAAAAATTGGCGTTGCGCGTTGTGAAAGATGATAAAAATGAATCAGAAGTTATCCTTGATGAAAGATTGTTGATGACCCCATCATTTGCGATTACTCAGTGCTATAAAGTTACTGCGACAATGGCCAAAATCACAAGAGAAACTCTTGTTATGTCAGTTCGTATGTTGAAACAATATAATCCGAAAGTTGCAGAAGTTATTAATAAAAACGAAATTAAAATCGACAAATATCAAGATACTTTGGAATCTTTCTTGCAAAAACTCTCAGGGCGTGAATTGTCAGATGAAGACAGTAACAAGATTTCTCAATTGTTTTTATCTATTTCTGATTACGAAAAAATAGCAGACCACGCAATTCATATTTTGAGTATTGCAACAAAAATTCACCGCAAGGAATGGAGTTTTTCTCCTGAAACTATCGAGGAATTGAAACACGTTGTTAATGCGGTTAAAGAAGTTTTTGATGTTACGGTTAATGCGTTTGTTGACCACGATTTAGAATTGGCATATCACGTTGAACCATTGGAACAAGTTGTGGATGATATTGCATATTTTGCGAAGAAAAACCATATCAAACGTGTTAAAAAAGACAAATCTCACATCAAAAGAAGTTTTGCTTATGCTGAAATTTTGAACGATTTGGAAAGAATTTCTGACCACTGTTCAAATATCGCAACAAATATCATTCAGTCAATTAATTCATCATTGCCAAAACATATTTTGAAAAACAAATTGAAAGAGGCAGATACCGGAGATTTCAAAGGTCAGGTTGAAGAATTTAGAGCAAAATATGCAGTTGACCCAATAAATCTGTAGGCGAATTATGACAATAAATTTTACCGAATCTAATAAAAATTGTACACTGGAGCGAATTTTCCCCATATCAATTTCCGAAACCGATTGCAATCACAAGATAAAAACATCTGTTTTATTTAATTTTATGCAGGATTTGGCGGCTAAATCGATTGATACATACGGACATCAGTATAGTTGCGAAGGTTTGGCACAAAACGGTTTAGGTTGGTTTATCATAAGATACCGCGTTGAATTTGATGAATATCCAAAAGATGTCAAAGAAATTAAACTCCAAACCGAAAGTCGCGGATGCCAAAGAATGACATCATTCAGAGATTTTGAAATCTTTGATAATGACTCAGGTAAAAGAATATTAAGAGCCTCATCAAGTTGGTTCATTGTTAATTTGGAAAATAAATCTGTAGTGAATATTGCGCAAGCTTTTCCTGACTTTTTGCATTATGAAAAACGCGAAGATGATTTAATTTTGCAAAAATTAAAAACTTTAGACTCTGTTGATGGGGAAAAAGTTTTTCAGGTTCGCTATGAAGATATGGATATAAATAATCATGTGAATAATGTTGTTTATATCACTTGGGCGCTTGAGGCGCTAGATTATGATTTTCGCTGTGCGCATAATTTGAAATCTATTGATGTATATTTTAAACATGACGTAAAATATGGCGAAGATGTTGTTTCTCAGGTTAAATATGATTATGAAAATTTAGCGACAGAACACCTGATTAAAAATAAGAATACAGGGGATGAGCTGTGTTTGTTAAAAGTTACGTATTATTAAAAACATGGTAAAAATTTTTTAACTATGATATACTACAAGCTGACATAAAATGTTTATTGAGATATAGGGGAGAAATATATGAAAGAGAATATTTTGTCTTTGTTGGATAAAAATACAAAATTATATGGCGAAAGAATTGCTCTTGGTAAAAGAAATCGTTATGGCTGGAAAGAGCTTACTTATAAAGGTTTGAGCTTGTTGACAAAACAGTTTGCAAGCTATTTGATTACGGATTTACAAATGCAAAAGGGTGAGCGTTTGGCGATTTTGTCAGAATCAATGCCTGAGATGGGTGCTTGCGTGTTTGCCTCTGTAATTTCTGGCATGGTGACTGTTCCCCTAGATAACAAATTGACTATTTATGAACTTGAATCAATTCTTTCTAGTTGTGAACCTGCTGTTTTAGCGGTTTCTCAGGCAAATTTAGATAAAGGTTTGGAATTACAAAAAAGAATCCCTTCAATTAAACATATTGTCATTATGGATGAGCCGACATTTGACTCAAAATATCCAAGTTTATACAGTTTGCCAACAGGTAGAGAATGTAAGTGGCGTCACCGCTCGTTGAGAGATACTGCACTTATTATTTATACATCAGGTACAACAGGCGCTCCAAAAGGGGTTCAAACGACTTTCGGAAATATGACATGTCAGGTTTGGGGAATGTCAAAAATTCTTCCTGAAATTCTTCCGCACGAAAATGTAAACCTGCTTTCAATTTTGCCGATGAACCATTTGTTTGAATTGACTGTAGGGTTTTCAACATTTTTAAATAGAGGCTCTTCAATTTTTTATCCTCAAAGTTTAAAACCAAAAGATGTTTTGGGCGATATGAGAGAAAAGAAAATTGACTTTATGATTGTTGTTCCTGCGTTTATGAAATTGTTGAAAAATACAATTGAGGCTGAAATTAGAACATTGCCTGAGGATGAGAGAATTTTGTTTGAAAAATCTTACGCTGCTGCTGAATATATCACAGATTATTCAATTCGTCGTCAGTTGTTCAGAAGTATTTTGGCAAAATTTGGCGGAAACTTCTATGGATTTATTACAGGGGGTGCTCCGCTTGACCCATCTGTCGGTGAGTTTTTTGAACGAATCGGTATCAAAGTTTTCCAATGCTACGGTTTATCAGAAACCAGCCCTATCATTTCTGTTGATAGAGGCGATGATAGAAAATTGATGTCTGTAGGTTTGGTTTTGGATTCTTATGACGCGAAAATTGACCCTGAAACAGGTGAGTTGCTTGTAAAAGGTCCATCTGTTATGAAAGGGTATTATAAAAATCCTGAAAAAACAGCGGAAGTATTGAGCGAAGACGGATGGCTGCATACAGGTGATATTGGTGAATTTGACTCTGATGGCAGATTGTATATCACAGGCAGAATCAAGAATTTGATTGTATTATCAGGTGGTAAAAAAGTTTTCCCTGAAGAGGTGGAATCAGTTTTGGAACAAAATCCGAATTTTGCAGAGGTTTGCGTATTTGGTGCGACAAGAACATCCGGCGCAAAAGACGGTACAGAAGAAATTATGACAGTTATTGTGCCGACAGAAGAAGTTATGGCAAAATATCCTGATGAAAATGAGTTGCAAACATTCATCGGACATGAGGTTAAAAAGTTGTCAGTACAATTAGCGCCATACAAACGTCCTGTAAATATTGTTGTTCGCAAAGACCCGTTCCCACGCACAGCAACTCGCAAGGTTAAACGCAATGTGGTAAAAGAACAAACCATGGCTGTAGTTCGCTAGAAGTTTTTAATGGTGGGCACATTCCATTTTGCCCATCCTACGAGACTCCCTCTCAAGGTGCGAGGGTGCATGTGTCACCCTGAACTGACTAGAATATGAGTTGAGCTAGAGCGAAACGTAATATTCTGTTCCTACTTGGTGATTCAGGGTCTATCCATTTGATTAATATGTAATGCACTTAGGTAATTTATAAAATAAACATTGATAGATTCTGAATAGCAAGAAAATTTTGTGCTTATTCTTCGCACAAATTTTCTAAGCTTTCAGAATGACAACAAATAATAAACTGTCACCCTGAATTTATTTCAGGGTCTCAAATATTTCAAATTTCGCATAAGACTAATATGCTAGATTTGAGATTCCGAAACAAGTTCGGAATGACTGTCTGTTTATTTCCGTAAATCTTATATTTCTAAATTCTTAAATATCAACAATTCATAAGGTTCAAAGCCCAAGGCTGAGGCAATTTTTTCAACAATATCCAATGTTGGAGAAGATGTTTGAGCCTCAATTTGCGTAAGAGTTGAACGACCAATCCCTGCAAGTTCTGCTAACTTTTCTTGAGAATATTTGCGTTTAATTCGCTCAAACCGTACTCTTGTCGCAAATTTTTTAGCCAATGTTGATATATTGCTCATAACGTCGTAATATTAGCATATTGACGTTATAACGACAATATGCTATATTGAGCATATAGACTTTAAAATGACTAAAATATTGTAATAACGACAGGGGTGCTGTATGAATAAAAGAAAATTGTTGGGTTTTATGTTTGATAAAAGTGCTACATCTCTAAAAATGCCAATGGTTAAGATGAAATTCGGATTTACGCTTGCCGAGGTCTTAATCACCCTTGGCATAATTGGTGTAGTTGCTGCAATTACTATTCCGACACTTATGTCAAAATATAGAGAGAAGCAAACAGTTGCGCGTTTAACAGAAACTTATTCAATTTTGTCGCAAGCGATAAGAAGTGTTCAGGACGATGAGGGTACACCTGATGAGTGGAATTTGTCAGGGAATTATTATCAAAAAGATGATTCTGAGGTAATTGCTCAAAAGCTTTTGCCTGCAATGAAAGTGGCACTTGATTGCGGTACCGCGCCAAATGATTCTTGTTTTTATTCTGGCGCTTATAAATATTTGAATGGAAATGGCGCAGGAAGATACGGTGGAGACAAAATATACAAAATTGTTTTAATGAATGGCACATCAATGGCTATTGCACATTGGTCAGATAGCGAAAGAATAGATTTTTATGTGGATACAAATGGCAACAGACCTCCAAATGTAATCGGTCGAGATATGTTTTGTATTTCTTGGTTCAAAAACAAAGGGCTATATCCGCTTGGTGCTCCGACGACCGGATATGAAAATCAATGCACTAAAACATCTAGCGGTTGGGGCTGCCCTTACTGGGTTTTGCATAATAAGAATTTGGATTATTTGAAATGATTTTGACGAATATTTGTAGGGGATTACTACGTCACGTTGTTAAGGTGTATGTGACATTTGTATGTGATTTTTCCTCGTAATGACATGATTTTTATTTGCTTTTGTCTTTATTAGAACAAAAAGGTCTATGTCATTCTGAACTTGATTCAGAATCTATCAATTTTGATTTTTCAATCTTACAGTCACCCTGAATTTATTTCAGGGTCTCTAATATTACAAATTTTGTATAAGACTAATTTGTTAGATTTGAGATGCTGAAACAAGTTCAGCATGACTATAAAGAATAAACAGTCATTCCGAACTAAATTCAGAATGACAATATAAAAAAAATCATGTCATTACGAGGAACTTTGACTTTCAATTGTGGTAATGGTTTTAACAGAGTGACGTAGTAATCCACTGCACAGAGTGCATTGCTTTACCTAAATCTTACTTTTTCTCTTCTTGAGGTTTTTGTTCAGGCTTTTGTGGAGCATCAAATCCGAGAGCTTTCATTACAGGGTGAATAATCGGATGTGATACAATTGGAGCAAGTATCGCCAACCCAGCAACAGAACCAAAGATTGAACCTGCCTCAATTACACCTCTTGCCAAGTTTTCACTATCTTGAGAAATTTCTTTTTTAGTAGCTTTTTCTGCATCTGCAACTTTTTCTCTGGTGAAAGTTACACCCAATTTTTTGCTCAATTCATCCAGTTTTGCAGTTTTTTCGGCTTCGGTTTTCAATTGGTGGAAATTCATAAATTCTTTTACACTTCCAAATGCTTTGAATACAGCCTCATCTTTGTAACTGTTTTGCGCAATTTTATAAGCATATTTTTTAGCTAGCGGTGTGATTGCAGCTAAATATATTGCTAAACATGTTGCTTGGTATAAAAATTCTTTTGTTGCTGAAAATTTCTTTGTTTGCGGGTCGATTTGTTTATCCATCAAAATAAATGACGGACGACCTATAGCTTTCAAACAAGTTTCTGTTGTAACTTGGGTTACTGTACTTTGAGTCGCATTGTATATTGCAGGACTTGTTATAAGGTTTTGAATTGCTCCTATCATATTATCCGACCCTCATTCCTGAATTTGTAAAAGTTGACATGTTAACAGGTTGTTGCATTGGAAGTTTGCCGACTGTTCCTGTTGATGCGATTGGATTTTTCAATGCAGGTTCTTCAACTTTTGATGTGATATCTAATTTTTTGTCGTCATGTTTTTTGTCAGGCTGTTTGCCTAATATCTTATCGGTAAACGGCTTAATAACAAGTGAACACAACCCAGGGATTACAAATAACGCTGCTGCACAAACACCTGCAAAACGTAGGTTATGTTTTGCGATTTCTGATTTTGCAGGGTCTTTAAATAACGCTGCACCTTTACCTGCTAAAGCTCCGCAAGTTAAGTATGTTGGGATTGCGATGACTTCTGTCAATCCTTCTCTTAACGCTGCATATTTTTTTGTTTCCGGCGATTCTTTTTTGTCCATCATTGTGAACATCGGTCTGCAAATCCCTTTTACTGTAGCGATTGCGACAACTACGTACGCCGGATTGTTATTCTTTCCCAAGGCTTTTAAAGCACTTTTTATTCCACTACCTAGTGACATTTATTTCTTCCGCCAAATCTTAATTATTGTATTTTAGGTTATTACCAACATGTATTGTAAAACAAAAGAAAAAATTTTTTGCTATAAATTTTGAAAATTTTAACATTTTTTTAATCCCTAATATTTAAAACAATCTTTGTCGTGGTCATTGACTACTCCAATGGCTTGCAAATACGAATAAATAATGACTGTTCCGACATATTTCATCCCTCGTTTTTTGAGGTCTTTTGATATTTTATCTGATAGAGGGGAGCTTACAATAGTTTCACCGGTTGTGTTTTTGATAACTTTGTTATCAGTAAAACTCCAAATATAATTTGAAAAACTGCCGTATTCTTTTTGGATTTCTTTGAAAATTCTAGCATTATTTATTGCTGCGGTGATTTTTCCTCGACTTCTTATTATTGCAGGGTTATTCAGCATTTGTTCTATTTTTTTATCATCGTAATTTATGATTTTATCAAGTTCAAAGTTATCAAATTCCGTGCGAAATGCATCACGTTTTTTTAGCACTGTAATCCATGATAATCCTGCTTGAAAAGATTCAAGAATCAAAAGTTCTAAAAGTTCCCTATCATCATACTTTGAAACTCCCCATTCTTCATCGTGATATTTTACATATATATCGGATTTTTCATCCACCCAAAAGCATCTTTTCATAGTTGTATTGTACAACAAAAGTTCAAAAACTCTTCAATAATTTGATTTTCTATTGTATAATCTTAACAGAAATCAGTTAATATGGGGTAACTATGAGAAATAAGAAGAATTTAGGGTTATTAGTTGCAATAATGATGCTTAGCATCTCAAATATAAATATGCCGGCTTTTTCAGCGGATAAAACAGAACCTGTGGAAAATCAATCGGTTGAAACTGAAGAAATTAAGGTAAATCGTGAGACTTTGGAAAAGGCGTCAAATGCTATTGCAAACAAAGATTACCAGTCTGCAATCGTATTTTTGACAGCATATATAAATAACAAACCTAAAAAATATGAAGCCTATAAAATGCGTGGTGAAGCGTTTTATGCTCTAAGGCAGTATAGATTAGCTCAAGCTGATTTTCAAAAGGCTATAGAATTAAAATCTTCTGATGATAAATTTATCACCGGTACAAAGGTTTTGAGTGCTGTAGTTTTGGGTGCGGATAAACAAGACCAATACCAAAACCCTGAACTTGGCAATTTGTACGGCGAATTGATGTATGCTCAAAAAGCCCTAAACAATCCTGCTTATGAGTCAACTTTCCAAAAAGCTTTCCAATATAATTCTCATATTTATTTACCACAACCGAAAAAAGATGATATTGCAAAGATTAACTGTCCTCAAAAATATGGAAAAGTTCTAAATCCGCAAGGGGTGGATTCGTATATCTATGGTGCGATTTCTGATATTAAAAAAGGAAACTTCCACGAGGCTGCATATAAAACTCAATATATCACATCAAATTATCCAAAATATTACTTGGGATATTATTTGACAGGGGTTGTGATGTCAGGTTTGGAACAAGAACAAGATGCAATTGTTGCTTTTGAATCAGCATTAAAAGCTAATCCGTACGATTTTGAATCTTTTGCAAGTTTGGGACAGGTTTATTATAGCGAGGCTGAAAAAACTTTTTCAAAAGATGTTGCGCTAAAATCAATTGATTATTTCAACAAAGCTCTAAAATACAATCCAAATTGCTATATTTACCATTTTTATATCGGTTTAAATCAGTTGCAATTGGGAGATTATGACAAAGCTGTTTTAAGTTTTGACAGCGCCATTAAATTGAAAACAAATGACTACAACAGTATGTATTACAAATTGATAGCGCAACAATTAAAAGGTGATTATAATGCAGTTGTAGACGGTGCGACAAAGCTATTGTACAGGCATGTGTCAAATTACAATTCTGTATTATATTTAAGGGCTTTGGCATATTTTAAGTCAGGAAATTCAGATGCTGCGGTTGCTGATTTAGAAAAAATTCACAATAATATGAATGATATTTATAATGCGGATGTCAAATCCTTGTCGCCAAAAGAAATGACCCTTGCGCCATATTTGTATTATTTGAAGGCTCAAATCCTTCAACAAAGAGGTTTTGGCGCAAAAGTAGATTTGGCAAAAGCTTATCAAAATCCGATTATTGCAGTTTTATCTAAAGGTAATGGTTTTGCAAATTCAGCTTTGAGGATTTCTGCTAATGATGTTGAAGACCAATATGACTATATAAGAACTACTTTTGGTGATTTGAGGGTTAGTTTTGAATACTTAAATCCTGATTATAAGTTGGTTTCAATGGATAGTAAAACAGTCGCTGAAACTCCTAAATCTCCAGAAATTCAGGCAGAAAAAACTCAAGAAAGTCCTATAGCGGCTGAACTTGCTGCAAAAAATACGGTTGAAAATATGACAGAATCTACACTGGCAGATGCTCAGTCTTTGAAACAATCAACTGACCCAATCGAGATGATTTCAACTGACAATCAGGTTTCTATTGCGCAAATGTTGGCATCTCAATCTTTGAATGTTGCGCAAAATCAGAATAATAATTCGCCTGTTGAAATTTCTGACGTTGTAAAAACTGTTGAACCTGCTACAGTTGTTGAAACTGTTGCAACAGAACCAGAAAAAGTTGCCCAAAAAGAAAATGTTGTGGCAGAAGTTGAATCTAAAACAACAGAAACAGAAGTTCAAAAAGAACCTGTTGCTGAGGCTAAAGTTGTTGCAACACCAACACAAAAAGAAGAGGTTCAAGAACAGACTAACACTGCACAAGTTGCGGAGTTTGACCCTGATACGATTGTGTTTACGGCACCTGAGCAAAAAGAATCTGAATCTTTTGAAATAAAATATGAAGAGCCAAAAGTTGAAAAAGTTGCTCAAGATACAACTTCAAAAATCGAAAAATTAGAGTTTGGAGAAACTGAAACTAAACCTCAAGAAACTCAAATTTCAACAGAACAAACTCCAACCAAAGCTGTTGCAACTGAAATCAAAGAATCTCAGGATTTTGTAATTTCATATAACGAAGAGCCTAAACAAGAGCCTGTGGTTGAAGAAAAATCAGAGCCGATTGCAGAACATAAAACTGATATTGCAGAGGTTGAAACTCCTGCACCTGTTATAGCTCAAGTTGACGAACCTAAAACTATAGAGCCTGAAACAATAGAGCCAAAAGCAACAAAACCTGAAAAAGTTATAACAATTGCAAAAATGCCTGTTCCGACAAAATCTGAAACGGTTGAAGTAAAAGAAACTGCATCAACTGAACATGAGCCACAAATCCAAGAAGAGGCGCCAAAATCTGCAGTTGTTGAAAAACACGCTAATGTTGATTTGAAAGAGTTTAATGTTCCAAATGCAAAAGCTCCTGAAATCCACGAAGATGATGAGGTTGTTGTGTTGGAGCCAAAATCATTTATTCAAAGTGCGGAAAATCGATTGGCAAATGAGTCATTTAACTTAAATACTAATAAAATCACTGATAATTTCGCTGAGTTCAAACAAGAAAATGTTTCTACGGCTGAAACTGCTGAACCAAGCGAAACTCTTGCAACTGTACCAACTCAGCCTGAACCTGAAATTATTTCAGATGCTTTAGTTGAAACAGAAAAAGCTGCGGATGCCACAAATGCGGTTACAAATTTGGTTGACCCAGATAAGGTTTTAATCGAAAATCAAAAAGAAGATGAATCGCAAAATGAGGTAGCTGAAGGGGTTGAAGTTGAAGATAACACTTTGGTTGACTCAAATAAAACAGATGTTGCAACACCTGTTGCTGTTGGAGCTGGTGAAACTTTAGCAACAACAAAAATCAAGACTCCAAAAGCCAAAAAGGAAAAACCTGTAAAAGTTAAAAAAGAAAAGACTTTGGATGATGTTTTGACTCAAGACACAGAAGTGCGCAAAACAAAACCTGCAAAAGT
Source organism: uncultured cyanobacterium (assembly GCA_902495705.1). Taxonomy (GTDB): domain Bacteria; phylum Cyanobacteriota; class Vampirovibrionia; order Gastranaerophilales; family Gastranaerophilaceae; genus Zag111. Next base: position 15,639 of record CABUXT010000027.1, on the reverse strand, counting down.
TAAAAAGGAAAAACAATTAAAAGATGTTTTGGTTGAAAATATAGAACAGCCGACAATAGAAGATAAAATTGCAGAAGATAAAAATGAGTTAAAAGAATTTTTAAATGACAGTCAAAATGTCGCTCAAACAGAACAAGTTAAAACAAAAAAATCTCGCAAAGATAAGAAAAAATCAAAACATGAGGAATCTGTTGAGTCAATTTTGCGCTCAGTAGGGTTGACACCTCAAGCTGCTGAAACAATTGTCGAAACAGAAGAACAGGCTACACCTCCTGCTGTTACCGTTGTTGATGAATCTGAAAATATTGATAATAAAGGGCATAAATTGACTACTGAGAAAAAATCAATATTTGGGTTCTTTAAACGAAATAAAAATAAAGAATTGCCTGAAGAAGAAATTATAACAAAAGATATTTCAGGCAAGGCTGAAATTGTTGAAGTTCCGCAAGAACAGGTAGAAATCCCTGTACAAAATGTAGAACAAAAAACAGAAAAAGTTAAAAAATCTTGGTTTAAAAAGTCTAAAAAATCTGAAATCGAGAAAAATGCAATTGAAGAAGAAAAATTGACAAAAGCTCCGGAGTCAGAAGTTGTTGAAGATATTGAAAAATCTACTGGTGTAGAAATTCAAAAAGAAGAACAAAAAACAACAAAAATCAAAGAACCAAAAATTAAAAAAGATAAAAATGCTGATAAAGGCATAACAACACTTCCTGGGAATTTCAAAGTCAATGTAGATGGAAGTGAACTTGATGATAATTCCCCTGCACCTATCAAAGGTAAAGACTATACAACCCTTCCGGGGCATTTCAAGATATTTATGACTGATGAAGAGAAGAAAGAACTTGAAAAAAGTGATTTAAAGCCAACTCCTGTAATTAGAATGGGAGAAGATGAAAATACACAAAAGGTTGAAGAACAACAAAATGAGAATAATACGGTTGAGTCAAAACCTAAAAAAGACAAGGCTAAAAAAGAATCAAAAATAAAGGTTCAAAAAGAAAAGAAATCGTTTAGTTTTAAGAATTTATTTAAAAGAAAAGATAAATCTTCTAAATAAAAAGTTATAAGAAATAGTGGAGCGGCGGTGTTTTAGCACCGCCGCTCCTTTATAAAAAATATATAAAACTTTATTTCAACTTAACATCAACTATAGAACTTTGGATTTGTCTGTATTTTTTTAGGTAAAAAATAAACTTATCAATCTCTTGTGGGGTAAATTCACGCTCCATAAGGTCACGGACTTTGTTTATCTCAACATCACCTTTTGCAAAAATAGCTTTGCCTTTATCTGTCAAGATGTTCTTTTTCACCATGATATTATTTTTTGTATCAGCTATTCTTTTGATTATTCCGCGAGTTTCCATATCGTTTAGAATTTTTCCGACATGGGCTTTTCCTTTAAATAATAATGTTGCAATTTCTGATTGCGAAATATCAGGGATATTTGTAATTGCATAAAGTATTGAAAATTCATCAGGAGTAACCTCATCTCCAATAAAACGAGACTGAAATTCTCTTCTGAATGATTTATTAAAGTTTGCGGTATATTCAATTTGGTAAGGGAGATTTTTTTCTAACAGGTTCATACGATTTGCATTTTTTGTCATACGCGTTTCCTTTTCTACCAGTACGGTATGATTATACTATGACTGGAGTATAAATTCAAGTGCACCTTGACAATAGGTTATAAAATTTATTATGATAGTAGAAAATTCTACCCTTATGAAGTATGGAGAAAAGTATGAAATTTAAAATGACAAGAAAAAAGATGGCAATATTAGTATTGCTTGTTATTATTGTACCTATTGTATATAACAAATTGGCAGGAACTGTGATGGGCTTGATTCAGCGTCAAGCAATGATGCAACCGAAAGAAGTTGTAGTAAATGAACCTCAAATGGAAGAAGTTAATATTTCTGTAGAATCAACAGGACGTGTCGAGGCAAAATATTCGGTTGATGTAATCGCTAGGGTTTCAGGCTTTTTGCTAAAGAAATACTTTAAAGAAGGGGATTTCGTAAAAAAAGGACAATTGTTGTTCCAAATTGACCCAAAAGAATACCAATTGGAAGTTAATAACTCTCAAGCTGCCGTAAATCAATACGGTGCACTTTTGAAAAACGCTCAACAAGAATTAAACAGAGCAAATGCACTTATCAAAGAAGATTTGATAAGTCATTCTGATGTTGACCAAAGTTTGGCTACAAGAAATTCCAATAGAGCATTGCTTGATTCCGCAAGACAAAAACTTGAACTTGCAAGAGTTAATTTGAGTTATACAAGAATCCATTCACCAATTGACGGTAGAATCGGTAAAGTTAAAATCACCGAAGGTAACTATGTAGATGCGACATCAGGTTCTTTGGTTAATATTTCAAGTATGAATCCTGTTTATGTGACTTTCTCATTAAGAAGTCAGGATTTTGTAAAATTGTTGAAAGCCAGTGACAAGTTCAAAGATGTTCAAGTAAAGGCGCAATTTGATAATGGTACAAATTATGACAAAATCGGTAAAATTGACTTTGTAGATAATCAAATCGACCAGAACTCAGGTTCTGTTCAAATGAGAGCCGTTTTTGATAACTCAAAAGGTTGGTTAGTTCCCGGAGATTATATGAAAGTTACTTTAGTTGCGCCGAAAAAAGTCGAATATATGACTGTTCCACAAGCTTGTGCAAAAGGAGATGCAATGAGCGGTTATTATGTTTGGACTGTCGAAGATGGCAAGGCTGTAAGAAAAGATATTAAAGTTTCAGATGATATTAATAATAACTGGGTTGTTGATAGTGGTTTGAATAAGGCTGACCAAGTAATTGTTTCAGGTATTCAAAACATTGCAATGCAAGGTCAAAAAGTTAAGGTTATTGATGCAGAAACTTATGCTAAAAAAGAAAAAGCAGGTAAAGAATAATGATAAAAAAAATATTTGATAAAGAAAAACTATACTTTTTCATAAGAAAACCAAGATTTGCATTAGTAATCTCAATCTGTATTGTTATTATTGGTTTAATTTCGTTAGCAGGATTGAAACAAGAAAGTTACCCAGATGTTACTCCTCCGCAAATCATGGTCAGTGCAAATTATCAAGGTGCTAGTGCGGAAGTTATTGAATCATCCGTTGCGACCGTTTTGGAAAATAAATTAAACGGTGTTGAAAATCTTTCTTATATGACATCAACATCTTACGATGGCAGCTATTCGCTAACTATGTATTTTAAGGTTGGTTCTGATAAAAATATCAACTTGATGAACGTAAACAACCGTATTCAGCAGGTTTTGACCCAGTTGCCGGAAGATGTCCAAAGAACAGGTGTTACTGCAATCAGCCGTTCATCAGGTTCAGGTGCTTTGATGTTGACTCTTTATCCCGAATCAGGTAACTGGTCGCAGTTAGATTTGACAAACTACGGTTCTATTTATATTAAAGATGAATTGAAACGTGTTGAAGGTGTTGCTGATGTTTCCGTTTACGGTGCAGGCGATTATTCAATGAGAATATGGCTTGACCCTCAAAAAATGGCAGGGTTAAATATTTCAACAAGCGAAATAAAATCAGCTATTTCTAACCAAAATACACAGGTAACAGCAGGTGCGTTAGGTCAATTGCCTACAGATGATGCTCAGGCTTTGCAATTAACCTTAAAGACAAAAGGCAGACTTGCTGATGTAAAAGATTTTGAAAATATTATTATTCGTTCAAATATGGATGGCTCAAATGTCAGGGTCAAAGATGTTGCAAGGGTTGAATTAGGTGCACAATCTTATTCAAACTTAGGTTTAGTTAATGGTAAACCTTCTGCGGTTGTTATGATATCTCAACTTCCTGACGCTAACGTTATTAATATGTCAAAAGCCGTTCACGCTAAAGTTGATGAATTAAATTCAAGAATGACAAACGGTATCAAAATTATGACTATTAAAGATGATGCCGAGTATATTCAAGAATCAATGAAGGAAGTTGAATTTACTATCCTTTTGACAGGTTTAATCGTTGTATTGATTATCTTCCTGTTCTTGGGTGATGGGATGGCAACTCTTGTTCCTTGTGCAACAATTCCGGTATCTTTAGTCGGGACATTCTTTGCTTTAGATGCACTTGGTATGTCAATCAACTTGTTATCACTGTTTGCACTTGTATTGGCAGTTGGTGTTGTAGTTGATGACGCGATTGTTGTAATTGAAAACGTAAAACGTCACATTGATGAAGGTAAATCAGCTATTATAGCAACCCAATTGACGATGGAAGAAGTTGGTTCATCACTTGTTGCGATGGCACTTGTTTTGATGGCTGTATTTGTTCCTATCGGATTTATGGGCGGAATGACTGGTGTTATGTATAAGCAATTTGCTGTTTGTATCGCTGTATCTATTGCGATTTCTGCAATTTGTGCGTTGACACTTTCTCCTGCTATGTGTTCTCATTTCTTGGGACATAAGAAAGAAGATAAACAAGAAACTTCAAAAAATCCGTTGAAGCTTCACTTTGAACATATCAAAGAAAAAATCAATAAAAGAACTTCTAAAATTGTTGAAGTATTTAATAATTATTTCAATAAATTGGAAGATTTTTATATGGAATTTGTTACAAAGTTTGTTTATGACAAAAAACTTGTAATAATCACATATTTGGTAATTGTTGGTTTGACATTAGGTTCATTTAAAATCATTTCTACAGGTTTTATCCCTGATGAAGACCAAGGTATTTTACTTGCATCAATCACTCTGCCTGATGGTGCATCTCTATCAAGAACCGAAGAGGTTGCAAGAAAATTTGCAGACCAAGTAAAGGTTTTGGATGGTGTTGATGCAGATAAACTTACAATATTTGGCGGAAACGGTGCCGTAAACTCTGCAACTGCGATTATTCAGTTGGATGATTATGCAGATAGAAAAGTCGGTCCTATTGATTGGGTAAAAAGAAAATTTGAAGGCAGACCGACAAATCTTTCTCACACTGCTATATTATCAGAAGTCAGAAAAATTGCAGGAAATACAAAAGAAGCCTCAATTATGGCTTTTTCACCTCCGGCAATTATGGGTATGAGTATGATGGGCGGTTTTGAGTTCCAAATGCTATCACAGGGTGAATACACAGCGCAAGAAATGGAATCTTGGGCAAACAAACTTGTTGCCGCCGCAAACGCAGACCCATCACTATCAAGTGTAAATACTTCATTCCAAGCTAACGTACCACAATATATTGTAGATATTGATTACGAAAAAGCTTTGGCTCAAAATGTTGATTTGTCTGAACTTTATTCAACATTATCATCAATGCTTGGTACATATTACGTAAATGACTTTAATAAATACGGCAGAGTTTTCAAGGTTCAATTGCAGGCAGAAAGCAGATTCCGTGATAAAGCTGCTGATTTATCAGGCATTTATGTAAAAAATAAAAACGGTGTACAAGTTCCTGTGCTTTCAATAATGTCACTGCGTCAAACAGTTGGTACAGCATCTATTTCAAGATACAATATGTATGAATCTGTTCAAATCCAAGGTCAACAGGCTGCAGGAAAGAGTTCAGGTGATGCGATGAAGGCAATGGAAGAAGTTGCGAAAAAAACATTGCCATCAGATATGACATTTGATTGGTCAGGTACTTCTGCTCAAGAAAGAGAGGCATCAGGTCAAACAATTGTAATTGTTGCAATGGCATTACTATTTGTATACTTGTTCCTTGTAGCGTTGTACGAAAGTTATACAATTCCGATTGCAGTATTGTTGGTATCTCCGATTGCAGCATTAGGTGCATTGTTATTCCAAATGATGATTAACCAATCTTTCGATATTTATTCTCAAGTTGGTATGATTACTTTGATTGGTTTGGCAGCTAAACAATCTATCTTGATTGTAGAATTTGCAAAAGAAGAACACGAGAAAAATGGCTTGTCTGTAAAAGAGGCTGCCATTAAAGCTGCAAAATTGAGATTTAGGGCAATTATGATGACTGAACTTGCATTTATTATTGGTGTATTGCCGATGATATTTGCATCAGGAGCAGGTGCTAATTCAAGAATATCTGTTGGTTCAACGGTATTTGGCGGTATGGTTGCTGCTGCGACATTAGGTGCAGCTTTGACTCCGGCATTCTATGTTTTAGTTCAAGAATTTGTTGACAAATTCCCTAAAAAAGAAATTACTGAAAAAGATTTGGAGATGTAATAAATGAAAAAGGTTTTTAATACAATTTTAATAGCATCGGTTTTGGCATTAAGCTCAAATTTTGCTTTTGCCAAAAAGGTAAAAACATCCGATTCTGATTTGATTGCCTCAAAAGATAAGGAAATTCATATCATTGAACCTGAAAAAGAGGTGAAAGTTAATCAAAAAACAGAAATTAAAAAATTAAAATCAAACCAAAGAACAAAAACTAAATCCTCTCAAGAGGCTGAAGGTATGTATGAGACAAAATTCCCTACAATCAACAGCCAAATTGAATATGCAGATATGAACGGTGAAGTTTCGCTCCCAGACTGTATCAAACTTGCGATTACCCACCATCCTGCAATTATGTCTGCTATCAGTAATTCAGAAATCTATAAAACTCGTATCGGACAAGCTTGGTCAAATTATTTCCCAACAATTTCAGCAGGTGTAAGCTATTCACGAAACGATATGCTAAACACTATGGGCGGAAATTTCTCAAGAATGATGGTTCAAAAATACGATATGTATTATGTGCCGACATTGTCTGCCAATATGTTGTTATTTGACTTTGGTAAAACAAAGGCTGCTGCAGATACTGCAAAAAAGAATTATGAATCTTCAAGATTTGATGCTGAAACAAGTATTGAAACTGTTATTTATAACGTAAAGGCAGCTTATTATAATATGGTTTTTGCCAAATTGCAAAAAGAAGTTTATGAAAATACCGTACAAGATTATGAACTTCAATTGAAGCAGGCAAGAGCTTATTATGATATAGGTAAAAAGGCTAAAATCGATGTTACTTACGCTGAATATAACTTGGGTAAAGCAAAGTTGAACTTAATTAAAGCAAAAAATACTCAAGAATTGGCGGCTGTTCAGTTAGCAAATGCAGTTGGTATTCCAGAACTTGCGGAAGTTGTATTAAAAGATGGTTTAAATTCAAAAGAGTATGCGGTTAATTTCCCTGAATTGATTCAACTTGCCCAAACTTCTCGTCCTGCACTTCTTGCAGCCAAGAAAAGAATGGATGCCGCTGAATTAAATATCAGGAGTGCAAAACGTGCATTTACACCTGATGTTGGTGCATTTGGGTCTTATAATCATGGTGGTAGAAAAATAAATTCAGACTATGGTTATCAGGTTGGCGTTCAACTTCAATATTCGGCTTTGAATTTGATGTTGTTGAAAAAACAAGTCGATGAGGCTACTGCAACATACAAAAAATATGTGGCAGATTATGAACAAGAACGTCAAAATGTGTATTTGGATGTAAAAAGCGCGTATATCAATTTGATGAATTCTCATGATAGTATTGCGGTTTCAAAATTGGCTCTTCAACAAGCTAAAGAACAACAATATCAAGCATTTAGACGTTATCAAGTCGGCTTAGGTAATGCAATTGAATTTAAAGATTCTGAAAATACATACCTTAACGCACAGCTAGATTATTATTCAAACCTTTTGCAATACAATATAAATGCTGCGGAACTTGAACGAGTTGTTGGCGCGCCGATTAAAGAATCTGATAAAAATCTTTAAAGCTTACTTTTTGTGAGTTTTGAACGCAAAATATTTGAACAAAACATAAGTTACGACTGACACAAGGAATATTGAAACGAATTGTGACAGATAGATATTTTTTATCGCAAATCTGACCAATAATTCCAAAATTATGACGTTCAAAAGATAGCTTATAGCCCAAGTAGAACAGCATTTTAGGTATTCTTTCAGATAATTGCCCTTTGTGCAAAATACAAAGAATTTTTGATTAAAATATGAAAATACCGATGAAATTGTCCATTGCAAAATTACGCATGCTTGATAGTTTTTGTCACCCAAAATATATAGTGCAATTGCAAAAATTATGTATGAAATAGCTGCATTTACTCCGCCGATAAAAAGAAATCGTATTTTATCAGGAATTTTGCTCCATTTTTCGTATAAATTTTTAATAACTTCCATAAGTTAATTTTAGCATAAAGAGAAAATCTAGCCGTTTTGACTTTCCTTGATTTTTTCTAACTTCTTGGCATATGCTTTTTTTAGGTCTTTGGGCAGTCTGTTAATTTTGAAATTTATGTAAAATGTGCTAAAAAATAGCCAACCAAATATGTTATGTTTTATTTTTATGTCAAATTCTTCAAGGATGTGGTTTTCGATGTTTTTCAAAATTTGTAATGCTAAACTAAGCTGCAAAATCCACCATGCTACATCTGCTTTGTTGAGGATGAACTCACTATTTAAGCCTTTTATGTTCAACCAAATAGAATAACTTTCCAAAATTATCAGGATAGGAAACCAAATTGTGCGGTGGATGTGCCTTTTATTTGACAACTTGTTGACATCCGTGATTAATTTCCATAGCCAAACATACCAATATAACCCTAGTGAGAAGATTGTAAAAAGTATAAATTTAGGGGTTGAAGTTCGCCTGATTGCGATATCTTTGGATTTGTCGACATTGGTTTCCATACTGTAAATTATAGCTATTATGGGAAAATAAAAAATCATGCAAATAATTTATAAATTAGTTCTTGACATTTAATTTTGAATTGGTATTATAATAATACATCTGAAACAATTGCTTGGAGGAGTGCCAGAGCGGTTGATCGGAGCGGTCTTGAAAACCGTCGAACGTGCGAGCGTTCCGTGGGTTCGAATCCCACCTCCTCCTAATTTTAAAGCCACCTTAAAAGGTGGCTTTTTTAGTGACTTTTGGGCATATAAACATTTCCGTAAATATATCTCAAATATCCTCTTTGGGGACTACTTGGGGACTGAGAATTTTAATGTATTTTTAAATTTTAATGCCTTAAATTTTTTGCTTTTGTGAATAATCTCCTTAAAAAAAAAGTTAAAATACGTCCTATCTCACAGTTAATTTAATCTTGTTTGTATGTTATAGTTCCGCAATACTTAATTGTTTTTGTCATGACTTGTTCGCATTAAACAGGTCTACACTTCGTTACGCCTTCTGCTCACAAGTCGTTCGGCGGAGTTCATATTGTCGCAAATGTCATTAAAAACTTAGAGTCCAAAATATTTAAATAAAAATCTTTTTAAATCGTGTTTTACAGAATTTGTTTTATCAAAAGAAATTCTTTGAGTCTTAATAATAAATTCTCTTGCGATAAAAGTTTTTGGATACAATTTTTGGGTAACTTTATGTTTGAACGACCTTCTCAAAGGTGCAATGTCTGAGTGAAAGTCGATATTATTTGCATTTTTTGAATATGTATAAGTATCTTTTACATTCTTTATAGATTCCCAAAACGCCATTCTACCTGATGTCGGATGTTTGATAGAATCTTGTAGGAGCTTTTTGGTCATTTGCAATCTTCTATCTTGGTGAACTGTATTATGCTCCAGTGCATAAATTGCTCTATTAGCATGAAATCTTACTAAATGAAATTTTTCAGGTATTGTTGGCATATTATCTTCCTTTTTTTTCTTAATATAGAATAACTCCTAAAAAATAAAATTTGTTATTATGTAACATTTGTTTAATATTTGGGCAAAAATAAATGTTTTTGGGTTTTACTGAGAGTAACAAGTGTATAAATAATTTTGCTAGGAGGTTTTATGGCAATAACAGGTGTTAGTTTAGCTAATTTTAATAATAACAATATGGTAAATTTTAGGGGTAATAAATCAGAAAATTCTCAATATGAAAATCCTATCAGCAGAACTACCGAAAGAAATTTGACCATTTTGAGTTCTGTTGGAGCTAGTGCTTTAGCCGGTGGTATTGCAGGCGGTTTAACTACTCTTTGCACAAAAGGTAAAAAGTTGCCGATTGGGGTTGGAATTGCAGCAGCACTTGGAACTTTAGCCTTGATGTTGCCTGCAAAAATTTATAATACTAAAGTAAATGCATTTGCCAGAGAAAAAGAAATGGATGTTTTCTCAAGACAAAAAGAAGCGCAATCTAATATCTACGAAGATATCAACAACGAAATCAAAGATGAAGATGTTTCATTGGATGATAAAATCAATCACTATTCAACCGTAAAAATGGCTGACAATGGTAACGGAGTAATGGTGAAAGGCGCATAGATGAGAATTTCGTCCATCTCAACAAATTCTTTATATAATACTGCATTTACCCAAAAGGCAGAATCAAAAAAGCAAAACGCAACCACTTCTGCGCAAGCTCCTAAAAATCCTATATCCAAAAAAGGTGAGGCTGCAAATTTGGTGCTCACAACTTTTCTTGGTGGAATGGCTCTTGCAGGCAGATTGTTATGGGAAGTAGTTGTTGATGGCGATTTTGAGTTTGACAGACTTTCTAAAAAAGCAGAAAAATTAGTCAACAAAAATAAAAAGAACTTGTCTCCAAATAAAAAATTTCTTTGTGTTGCAGGTACTTTTGTAGGTTTGATTGCTGCAGGGTGTGCAGCATTTGGTGCAATTGTAACATTGTTTAGCGCACCAAAAATTGTTTACAAATCAAAAGTTAATGCGTTTAAAAAAGGCAAAGAGATGGATGTGTATGTAAAAGCCAATGATGCTGAAAAAGAATTATACACTCAACTTTCTGACAAAGCTAAAAATTCTACACCTGAAGAAAAAGAAACCCTAAAAGACCAGTACATGAAATTATCAATGGCAAAGAACCAAGTTCCTGATTTTGTTGACTTGAAAACCAAAAAGTAATATGAATTTGCCACTTAATTTATTTTGATAACCTTTATTATAAGCAAAATTTTTGTTTATTTAATCTCATTTTTTATGTATTTAATTTCGTCATCGGTCAAATTGAAAATTTTAAATATCGCATTATTTGATAAATTTGGATAACTTTTTCTGTCAAAATCAGGGAATGGCAATTCCATTAAATTCCCTTTCAGGACTTTTAATTCATTAAATTTTTTCGTGTAAATATATTGAAAAAGGGCTGAATTTAAAAATGTCATAACCTCTTTTATTGTGTAATTTTTTAGTTTTGGAATCAAAATATTTGCACTGTTTAGAAACAATCTTTGCTTATTATCATAAGCAAAAACGAGTTTTTTTGAGATGAATTTATAGACAAGTTTTTCCTTTGCGCGGTAGATATTATCAGGGGCAACCTGCTGAAAATTTTCACGAGTATAATTTATATAATTTTCGCTATCAGATATTTTGTTTTTTAAAATATTTTTTCCTGAATATATTTTTTCGCCTAAATTTTTGTTTTTAGAAATGTATTTTTTGTTGTTTCCCGTAACAATTCCAATTGCCCAAATTGAAGAATTATCAAGTGTTTGATGAGGATGAGAATATATTTTTTTTAGCAAATTTACATCAAAATTATCGATAATTGAGAAGATATTATTTGTATTTTTTAAATAATATTTTTGATTAATTTTATATTCTTTTTCGTTATTTTTTATTAAAATATCAGTATCAGATTTTTGTTTAGAAAGTGTTAGTACAACAACCTTGCTAAGTACTCCAGAAAAGGCTCTGCCAATATTTTTTATCTCAATTATATGATAATTTTTTAGGATAAATTCGCGAATATCTTTGTGAACTTTTACATTTAAAATTGATTCCGGTAGGACAAAATATGCTTTACCATTTTGGCGCAAATACTTCTCGGATTTTAAAATAAAATATGAAAAGGATTCTCTTGAATTAATCTGTGGATAAAGCTTTTGGTAGTCCTTACTTGTCATAGCTCCCCAAGGAGGATTTGTTGCAATGACGTCAAAATCTTGTCTCAAATTATCTTCTAATAAAAAATCTTTATTATAAATTTGTGGCATAAATTCAATATTTTTAAATTCAACAATAAGGTTTATTTTTGCGATAAAACAAGCATTTTCATCAAGGTCATAACCATAAATATTTTTCGGATTTTTTATTTTTTTTGCGGCAGAAAGTAAAAAACTTCCGGTACCGCAACATGGGTCTAAAATCCTTGCATTTTCTTGGATTTTTTCTGTAATATCTTTTGTAATATTTGTTGGCGTATAATATGAACCTTTTTGATTTTTTGACCCTTCAGTCATTAAAGATTGGTATACAATCCCCAAAAAATCTGTTTCATTTTTTGGTAAATTTATTTTCAATAAATCCTTGTCAGGTGTGATATTTTTGCCATATTCAGATAGGATTTTTTCTGTATATTTGTTAGAAATTTTGTTTGATTTCAGATAATTTATTCCAAGCGAAAATATCACGGTTTTGATATCTTTTTTTGTTGCAAGAATTTGGGTTAAAATTTCTAAATTAGAAGGCTCAATAAAATATTCTACAGGGATGATTGTTTTTAGCGAAAATCTTTTGTTTGCGCGTTTTGTCATTCTGGTTTTAAACTCTTTTTTATTTACGCTCAAACGTTCCCAATTCCGCATAGATGCCTGAGAAATTAAAACTTCTTCTTTCATAAATTTATCTTATCATATTCTTTGATAAAATGAAATTTTGTTATACAATGTTTTTGGTAAATAAGGAGTAGAAATATGAAAAAAGTTTTATTATCTCTTTTTGTAGCAGTTGCTATTACTGTTCCGTCTTTTGCTGCAACAACTTACAACGCAGCAAACAGAGTTTCAACTGTAGGTTCTACATTGTTGACTAAAAATGGTATTCCGTCTACAAATGTAAAATTCACTGTTGTTTCAGGTTCTGTAGACAACTCAAACTATGCTACAAACAAAGTTGTTAATGTGTCAAGCGCAGAACTTGCTTATGCAGGTAACGACAATGAAGTAGCTGCAGTTGTTGCTAATGAATTAGGTCATATCATTAGCGGTAACGCATCAAAAGGCAAAGTTATCAACTTGTTACAAGCTGCTACAAATACAAACATTACAACAAACGACACAACCACAGCTATTGTAAGTAATTACAAATATTCAAAAGAAGAAAAAGAGGCTGATGTTGTAGCGGTTAATTTGATGGCAAATGCAGGTTATAACCCACTTGCTATTATTGTTGTTTTGACAAAACAAACAGGTACATATTGGGAAGCTATCCAAGGTAAACCTGCTAACGCTGATAGAGCAATGAATGTTTATGACTACACAGGTTATGCTTATCCTGCAAAATTAACAGCAGGTTATGCTTGTAATGAATACAAAAATTTCTTGACTTATGCTAATACAGTTTTGGCAACAAGAAAAGAAATGCCTAAATTGCAAACAAAAGTAACTAAAGAAATGAAAAAATACAGAAAAAATAGTGTAAATCAAGTTGCTAAGTTTAAAACAAGAGGCGGAATGAGCGGTTGGGATGCTGCTTATGGCTTGTTAAACGGAGCACAATAGTTAAAAAGCTTGAGTTTTAAAGTTTTAGATGGCGCAGAATCTGTACAGATTCTGCGCCATTCTTATCTGTTGCCTTATCAAAAAATAAAACTCCTTGCAAAATGCTTAATTTTCATTAAAAATAGAATAAGGAGCTTTTGTATTGGAAAAGAATTTTAAAAACGTTATCAATTTTGTTAGAGGAAGAAAGAAAAATCCGCGTCATGGTTTTGCGCTATATCAAGAAGGTGCGATTTTTTATGATGAAGATAAAAATGATTTAGCCCTAAAAAAGTTCATAGAGGCTGAAAAAGAAGGCTATGAGTCTGCGGATATGTTTTGTAATATGTCTTGGCTCTATGGTAATAAAGAAGATTGGGGAAAGACTGAATATTATGCCAAAAAAGCTCTAAAATGTGATGAAAAATCAGGTAGAGCCTATTTGCTGATTGGAAATATATATTTTATAAAAGATACACCTGAAGGTTTTGATAAAGCTTTAGAATATTATCTAAAATCTATAGAGTATGATTATATCTGCTCTTCGACGTATGAGCGAATTGCTTATATATATGTTACGAAAAAAGATAATTATTTGAAATATTTTGAATATATAAGTAAAGCAATTGAACTAGACCCTAAAAATGGGCAATTGTATGCGACCAAAGCCGAAACCTATATGGAAATGAAAGATGATTTCAAATCGGCTTTGAAAAACTATTTAAAAGCACTTGAACTTGGTTATGGGGTTGATGATACTTATCTGAATTTCCAAATATCATTTTGTTATAGCAAACTAGGAGATATAGATAAAGCCATAGAATATGCAAACCGAGTGATTTTTTTAGACAAAAACTCAGGTGTTGGTTATTATCGCAAAGGTTTTGCGTACTTTTGGGTGCAAGATTTTAAGCACGCTAAAGAGGCATTTTTACAAGCGGAAGAAAAGAAGTATGACCGCGCTGATATGTATGCAAGAATGTCTGTAATTTATAATGTCGAAAGTGATTTTGAAAAGGCAATTCATTATGCTCAAAAGGCAATAAAAACAGATAAAACAGAGTATGACGGATATGTTGCAATGACTGATATCTACGCTCATCAAAGGAAATATAAAGACGCGCTAAAATGGATAAAAAAAGCATATAGGGTCACAAAAGGAAATTTGGAAGAAGATTGCCAATATGCCCAATATTCAGCACTTTTATTTATGTTTCACCGATATAAAGAGGCTTTAACATTTATCAATGAAGGATTAAGCAGTTTCCCTGATAGCGTTGATTTGTTGGATATAAAAGCGGGTTTGTTGCAAGCTACAAATAAATACGATGATGCGGAAATTGAAGTAAAAAAGATGGTAGAACTGGCACCTGCTGATGTAAGGACTATTCAACAGCAAGCAAATCAGAAAATCTGTTACAAACAGTACGAAGAAGGTTTAAAGATTGTTTTGTCTATTGATGTTGCAAAACTTGAACCAGAAGAACTTGATTCTCAAAATTCAATTATTGCCGAGTGCTATTGTAGAATGAAGGATTACGACAAGAGTTTAGATTATTTTTACAAACTTACAAAATCTGAACATTTTGCAGAATATGCGGTTATGAATTATAAAACCGTAAAATATATAAATGAAACTTTGCAAAAACACTTGCCAAATGATGAGCGAATGGAATTGATTTCCTCCAAAATGACCAAAGCTAGAGAATTTATGAAAGACTTAGGTTTGTAAGAGGGATGACAGTTAAGGTTTTTATAAAATCATGTCATTACGAGGAACAACAAGCCGAACAGAGTATAACTATTAGGGACCAAATTGAACAAATTAAGTCTTATGTGAAATTTGTAATATTAGAGACCCTGAAATAAATTCAGGGTGACACTAAGAATAAATGTAATGCTATTTTCTATTTCATTTTTCGTAGGTCAGCATTGCTATGCCGACAGCAAAGGACATATAACGGGACAAAGAGGTCAATGTCATTCTGAACTTGATTCAGAATCTTTTTAATAATCAACATTAATCAATAATGGCATTAGAATAATTAATTATTACAAAATGTAACAGAATATATACAAAATAGATAAAGAATAAGCAATTTTTAAATCCAAAAATACTTTATATAAATGTAAGGGAAATTAAGAGAAGAAAAATTTAAGGGGATAAAGATTATGAGAAACGATTATGAAATGGTTACAGTAAAAGCTTATGTAGATTCATTAGACGAAGTAAAATATAACACAG
>CABUXT010000026.1 GCA_902495705.1 uncultured cyanobacterium | reverse complement strand
TGGCGGCTCGACCGGCTCAACGCAGCTCTCGCCAAGACGTGCTGGGTTCGCTACGCTCACACGGCGCACTTGCCAAAATCCGCAATTCGGAATGACATTATTTTTCTTGTACAATCAGATGTAGTCTGTAGGTCGGCTTTACCAAGCCGACAATAAAATCAACATTGATAGATTCTGAATAGGATAAAATCTACGTCGCTACACTCCTTGATTTTCAATCCTTTCAGAATGACAAGATTAAATAGCCTGCCATCCAGCCCTCCTACCCTCTGACCTTAACAGAGTGACGTGGTAATCCACAACATATAGGTCATGTCCACTACCTCGTATACTTCCTGCCGACAAGCTCGTCAGGTAAAAATTGCTGTTCAACATCAGGTGCAGCGTGCGTATAAACATATCCAACCCCAAAACCGTATCTTGATGCGTCTTTATAGTGTGCATCCCTCAAATGCATTGGTGGCGCGAAGTCCTTTCCGTTTGTAATATCAGAAATCGCATCATCGATGGCACAAGCTGCCTCGTTTGATTTCGGAGCTTTTGCAACATAAATTACGGCTTGCGCAAGTGGTATACGTCCTTCAGGCAAGCCTAAAAGTTCAACCGCACGATAAGCATTCACCGCAATATTAAATGCATTAGGGTCAGCATTACCAATATCTTCCGATGCACAAACAATAAGCCTTCTTGCAATGAATCTTGGGTCTTCCCCTGCTACAATCATTTTTGCAAGATAATAAATCGCCGCATCAGGGTCACTCCCTCTAAGACTTTTTTGAAACGCCGATGCACAGTCATAGTGTTCCTGCCTTGAATATCTTGTATTACGCTGTTGGCAAATCTCTTCAATAGTTTTTACGGTCAAAATTCTTTTATTGTCTTTTAAATCACTTGCAAAATACGCATTTTCCGTGATATTAAGCGCATAACGAGCATCTCCTCGAGCAAGATTTATGATAAAATCCAAAACGCCGCTTTCACATTCCATAAGGGTGTAATTTGTCGCAAGATAAGAAAATCCGCGTTTGATAATCTTTGCCATACTCTCATCATCAATTGAATTGAGTCTGATTACCTGCAATCTTGATAACAATGCAGGTACAACTTGGAACGATGGATTTTCAGTCGTTGAACCAATTAAAAATAACGTGCCGTTTTCAAGATGCGGTAACAGTGCATCTTGTTGAGTTTTTGAATAACGGTGGATTTCATCAATGAACAAAATTGTTTTTACACCTGAGCGCAAATTTTCTTTTGCTTTATCTACGGCTTCTTTGATATCTTTTACCCCTGATGTTACGGCAGAAATTTCAATAAATGCAGCATTTGTTTTTGTTGCAATAAGTCTTGCCAAAGTGGTTTTACCACACCCCGGAGTCCCCCATAAAATCAAAGAAAACAACCGATTCGTCTTCAATAAATTTAATAGCGGACTGCGTGAAGAAATAACATTGCTTTGCCCTAAAAAATCTTCCAAAGTCTTTGGACGCAAAATCTCTGCAAGCGGTATTTGTTTATTTTGATTTTCAAGTTCCGTAAATAAATTATTCATAGTATAATTATAACAGGGGTAAAGTTATTTTACAAAGGATTATTTAATTTGAATAAAAATTTTTTGATAGTTATAGTTTCAACATTTGTAATTTTGACAGGAATATTTTTTGCATTTAATAAAAAACAAGAGAATAACGAAGTTGTCTTTTGGACATTGCAGATGGCTGATTTTGCCCCATATATAAACGGTGTAATTTCTGATTTTGAAACAGAAAACCCTGAAATAAAAATCAAATGGGTCGATGTTCCATTTTCAGAAGGCGAAAAACGAACACTGGCATCGGTATTGAGTGATAATCCACCAGATTTGGTGAACCTTAACCCTGATTTTTCTGCGACATTAGCTCATAAAGGTGCACTTTATGAAATTCCGTCAGACAAGATTTCTCAATACAATAAAGAAATTATGGAATATTTAAAAACCGATGGAAAGTATTATTCTGTGCCTTGGTACGCAACAAGTGCCATCACAATTTATAACAAAGATTTAATAAACAAGTCAAGAATATCTGTACCAAAGACGTATTCTCAAGTTGCTCAAATTGCGCAGGTCGTAAAATCAAAAACAGGGGCATACATTATGCTCCCAAACATCACTGAAAACGACACCATTTTGAAAATTCTAAACAAATATGGTGCATCAACTTTTGACAAAATCAATTCGGAAAAAGCCGTTGAAGTTTTAGATATGTTCAAATATCTCTATTCAAAAGATTTGATACCAAAAGAAACCGTGACTATGACCCTGCAAGAATCTTTAGAAAAATATATGTCAGGAAATATTGCGCTAATCAGTGCCGGAGCGAATTTCTTAAATATGATTAAGGAAAACGCACCATCAACTTATACCAAGACAGATGTCGCACCTCAACTTGTCGGAGAACTTGGTCAAAACGATTTTTCATTGATGAACTTTGTAATCCCATTGCGCGCAAAACATAAAGATGAGGCACTAAAATTTGCACTATTTTTGACAAATGACAAAAATCAACTTGAACTTGCAAAAATGACAAATGTTCTTGCAGTGAACGACAAGACTTTGAAAAATGAGTTTTATACAAAATATGATAACAATGATTTGATGGCGAAAGCGCGCGTGATTAGCGCAAAACAGCTTAATAAAATCACACCGACATACAGAACACAAAAAAATCAAAAAGATATCAATAATATAATGAATGGTGCGGTTCAAGAAATTTTGTTGGACAAAGATTCAACTCAAAATATTTTGAACAATGCCCAAAAATCGTGGAAAAACTTAATTGACTAGATAAGGAGAAAATAAATGAAAGCAGTAGTTTTTACAAAAAATAACGAACTAAAATTAGTTAATGATTACGAAAAACCAATTCCTAAAAAAGGTGAAGCACTTGTCAGAGTGACCCTTGCAGGAATTTGTAATACAGATTACGAAATCACAAAAGGATATATGGGATATGACGGAATCCTTGGTCACGAGGCAGTTGGGGTAGTTGAAGAAGTGAACGGCGAAGACCAATCATTGGTCGGCAAACGCGTTGTTCCTGAAATCAGCTACGGTTGCAAAGACCCCCAATGTCCTTGGTGTGCCGAAAAATTATACCGTCATTGCCCTGATAGACACACTCTTGGAATCTTCAGAAAAGACGGAGTTTTTGCGCAATATTTCACAATGCCTACAGAAGTTTTGTTTGAGGTACCGGAAAATGTTCCTGATACCCAAGCTGTATTTGTAGAACCTTTGGCTGCTGCACTTGAAATCAACGAACAACACCACATCAGACCTTTTGAAAAAGTTGTTGTATTAGGAGATGGCAAATTAGGCTTAATCACTGCATTAGCTCTAAATGCTCAAAACCTTGATGTAATTTTGGTTGGTAAACACCAAAATAAACTTGATATTGCAAAGGCTCAAGGAGTTGAAACCGCATTATTAAACGATTTCCCAATCGAGAAAAAATATGATGTAGTAGTTGAGGCTACAGGTTCAATTTCAGGTTTTGAAACTGCTTTGGCTCTAACAAAACCGCGCGGAGTTTTGGTTTTGAAAAGCACAGTTGCAGCCTCAAAAGAATTTAACCTTGCGCCAATCGTAATTGACGAAATCACAGTTTTAGGCTCTCGTTGCGGACAATTCCCTGCAGCATTGAGAATGTTGAAATCAGAAAGAATTGATTTTTCTCCATTGATTTCTGCAACATATTCAATTGATGATGCAATCGAAGGATTTGAAAAGAACAAAGAAAAAGACACATTGAAAGTTCTTTTAAAATTTTAAGACAGATAAAAGTAAATCAATCGGATAAATTTGTCCGATTGATTTTACTCTAAAAATGCGCGAGAATCTCACTATGTCAAAGAGTTTGATTAAAATTAAAGACCTAGAAGTTGTTTATACCACCAAGAAAAATATTTTTGGCGGAATTAAAACCGTTCACGCCGTAAATGGTGTCTCTCTTGATATTGAAAAAGGAGAAATTTTGGCAATTGCAGGGGAATCAGGTTGCGGCAAATCAACTCTTGCCAAAGCTGTAATGCGCCTTGTTGATGCAAAATCCGGAGAAATAAAACTTGAAGATAAAAATATTTTAGACTTCAAAAAACGCGAAGATTTGAAACATTTCTACCAAAAAGTTCAAATGATTTTCCAAAATCCGTATTCAAGCTTAAATCCCAAAATGAAAATCGGACAAATTTTGCGTGAACCTTTAGAAATAAACACAAAACTAAACCGCGAAGAAATAGATAAAATTGTAGAAGATAAACTTGATAAAGTCGGACTTGATAAAAGCGCATTGGAGCTTTATCCACACGAATTTTCAGGCGGTCAAAGACAAAGAATTGCAATAGCTCGTTCACTTGTGTTATCACCTGAATTTATTATTGCAGATGAACCTGTAAGCGCACTGGATGTTAGTATTCAGGCTCAAATTATCAATCTTTTAAAACAGTTGAAAGACGATTTTAATTTGACTTTTTTGTTCATTTCACACGACCTGAGCGTAATCAAATACCTGTCAGATAGAATCGCCATTATGTATTTGGGCGAAATTGTCGAACTTGGCAAAACTGAAGAAATCTTTTCAGCCCCAAAACATCCGTATACTAAAGCCCTCCTAAGCGCTGTTCCTGAGCTAAATTCTAATAATGCAAAAGAGCAAATCAAATTGCAAGGAGAACTTCCTTCTGTTGAAAACTTACCAAAAGGTTGCAAATTTCACACAAGATGCCCTTTTGCAACAGAAAAATGTAAAACTCAAACTCCGCAAACAACATATTTTTCAGAATCTCATTATTGTAAATGTTTTTTATATGACTAGCAAATTTATTTTTGCCCCTATTTAATATAAATATGATAAAATTTAGTATTGATTATAACAAAACATATTTACCTCACTCTATTATTAGAGGTTCGCAAGCCGAAAGGTTTGCAAAAGCAAGAGAAATGAACGACAAACTCCGTGTCAAATTGAACAAAGTATTTGACAGAGGCAAAACAGGAATTACTGTCCCAAGATTTAAACAAGAAATTTCTCGACTAACAGGCAAAAAAGGCGGTCAAATGCCGATTGATGTAGAAATTATGGACGATAGCAGCTCTTTATTAAGTCATAGTTTTCATAACAGACGAATTGCCCAAGGCTATACATTTAAACTCCCCGGGGATTGTATCGAAGAAACACTAAGCAAGGGATTTTTCAACACAATGTTACGTAGAACTCAAAATTTCTTTGACGAGTTATTCAATCCGAAATTTTATAAAAGAGCACTAACACTTGTCAACAGAAATAAAGCCAACCACAATGAAAAAGAGTTTATCAAAAACGTATTGTTGAGCAAAACTGAATTAAAAGAAAAAGATTTGAATAAAATTTTGCAAGGAAGAACTCCGGCTACAAAAATCAATGTTCTACAATATTTTAGATATAATTTGCTTGGCAAAGCCAATGAAAATCAATATATGCAAGAAATGCGCAAAAAATTAAAAATGAACGAAGCCGATTTTTCAAAATTCCACCTAGATGAAAAAATAAAAATGGTGAGCGACAAATTACTTGATATTATTGGCAAGGAACGCGCAAAAATCCAAGCAAAAAACGCTCAAGTTTAGCAAATTGCCCAATAGTGCAAATAAAAAACTCTGTGCTATAATTTGACTATGGACAAAAAAGTTATCACAACCAATAGAAAAGCCTTTCACGATTACACGGTTTCTGAAAAATACATAGCAGGAATTGTGCTGACAGGTACTGAAATTAAATCTATCAGGAAAAACGCAATCAACCTGAAAGATAGTTTTTGCAAAATTGAAGATAACGAAATATTTTTATATAATTGTCACATTTCCCCTTACGAACAGGGCAACAGGTATAACCACAAGGCTGAGCGCACAAGAAAACTTCTTTTGACAAAAAAAGAGATTTTGAAAATGCACTCAAAAATCAAAAAAGACGGTTATACGATTGTGCCATTGGAGGTTTTTATCCAAAAAGGATTTGCCAAGGTTGAAATTGGATTGGCAAAGGGTAAAAAGCTGTATGACAAGCGCGAATCTTTGGCTAAGAAAGACCAACAGCGCGAAATCGACCGCAAAATGAAGTATTAACCCATAGTCAAGCACAGGTATACAACGCGACGTAATTTCTGTTATTCGGAAATTAATGGATGTAAAAAAGTAGGTCGGCATTGCCATGCCGACATTAAAAATTGTCATTCTGAAAGCTTAGAAAATTTGCGTGAGCTTTGCGAACACAAAATTTTCTTGCTGTTCAGAATCTCTAACCAAACATAAAAATCATAGTCACCCTGAACTGACTAGAATATGAGTTGAGCTAAAAGCGAAACGTAATATTCTGTTCCTACTCGGTGTTTCAGGGTCTTTTCCATAATTAATATTTAACAAATATTACATGTGCCTAATTTTGATTATTGAAAAGATTCCGAAACGAGTTCGGAATGACAATGCTCACTTTGTTTAGCTAAAGATTCTGAATAGGATGAAATCTACGTTGCTATGCTCATTGATTTCTAATCCTTTCAGAATGACATAGCCTTTTTGTTCAGTCTAATTAAATAGGTCGGCTTGGTAAAGCCGACCTACTATACAAAAACTATTTAACTTTTCCTACTTATCTCTATGACCTGTATACATTTTGTGGTCGATTACTGCAGTTTTTTGGTTAGCCTCAAGCTTACCTGCAATCAATTGATAAGCCAAAACCACGCCTGCGCCGATTCCTGCCATAACTTTGCCTGACTTGCCGACAGCTTTTAGCGGATGTTTAATTGTATTCATAAGAGTCGGACCTTGTTTAGAAAAAGCATTCGGCAACGCTTTGAACACCCAAGAGCCACCCAAAAGTGCAACACCTGTCATTGCGCCATAAAAGACGCCTTTCAAGGTTGAACGAGTCATTTGGTTAGTTGTTGATAAAAATTTCCAAAATCCTGCAACTCTATCTTTTGCAGTCTTTTTGTGTTTTTCAGGTTGAACATCTGCCTGTGGCGTAAAACTGTCAGGCTCTGATGTAGTCGTTGTTTCAGTATGTTCAACTTTTGTTTCAGTTGTCGGAGCTTCATTTGCTCTAAAGTTTACAGAATTTACTAAACCTACTTTCATATATACACACTCCTTGCTGTTAGCTTTAAAACACCAAAATAAATTTTTTGTTACCTTTTTACAAATTTTTACATTCCAAAAAGTGACAATTGAGGAACTTCATCCCCATTATTTACCATTTTCTTACGAGTTGCAAGGTTGTTTGAAAAATCTTTTTGCATTTTTAACATCAAATCTTCAGAACGCTTGATGACAGAAGACGGCAAGCCTGCCATTTTAGCAACCTGAATACCGTAGCTCTTGCTTGCTCCGCCTTGAACAATTTTTCTCAAAAATTCGATTTCACCATTTTGCTCAGCAATCGTAATTCTGTAGTTTTTGATTTGCGGATAAGTTTTTGTCATAACATTCAACTCGTGATAGTGAGTTGCAAAAATACATCTTGCCTTGATTTTTGTCGCAATATATTCAGCAACAGACCAAGCAATCGCAACACCATCGTATGTACTTGTGCCACGTCCGATTTCATCAAGCAAAATAAAACTTCTATCGGTTGCAGAGTTTAGAATGTACGAAGTCTCAATCATTTCAACCATAAAAGTAGACTGACCGAGTGTCAAATCATCGCTTGCCCCAACTCTTGTGAAAACTTTATCAACAAGTCCGATTTTAGCGTAATCTGCAGGAATCCAAGAACCGATTTGTGCAAGAATTACAATCAACGCATTTTGGCGCATATAAGTCGATTTACCAGCCATGTTAGGACCTGTAAGAATCATAAATTGAGTTGTATCAACTGAATTTGACTTTAATTCCAAATCGTTCGGAACATATTCACCAAGTGGCAAAATCTTTTCTAACACTGCATGCCTGCCGTTTTTAATAATAAAATCGTCAGACTCATCAATTTCAGGTTTGCAATAATTATTTTCAACTGCAATCTGAGCAAGTGAATTAAGAACATCCGCCCTTGCGATACAATCTGCAATTTCACGGATTTTTGAGACAAATTCTTTTGAATATTCTCTAAAATCAGAAAACATTTTGTATTCAAGTTCAGTTGACTTGAATTTGGCTGACATTACATCATCTTCGTGTTTTTTGAGTTCGTCTGTAATAAATCTTTCTGCACCGGTTAGGGTTTGTTTACGGACATAACTTTGCGGAACCATATTCAAATAAGAATTTGTTACCTCAATAAAGTAACCGAAAACTCTATTATAACCGATTTTCAGATTTTTGATACCTGTGCGTTCTTTTTCTTCTTCCTCAAATGTTTTGAGCCATTCCTCTCCACCTGTCAACAAATCGCGGAAATAATCCAATTCTCCGCTGACACCTTCCTTGATAATTCCGCCCTCTTTCAGTTGAATAGGCGGCTCATCAACGATTGTATTTTCTATCATTGTGGCATAATCTTCCATTTGTTCGCGATATTCTCGAACAGATGCGAACATATCAAACTCAAGATTTTCCGTAATATCAAAGAGTTTTGGCAACAAGTTCAAAGATAATTTGATATCTACAAAATCTTTTGGTGAGGCTGAACCGTTACTCATACGAGTAGAAAGACGTTGAATATCGTAGATTTTTTCTAAGTATTCGCCAAGTGCGAATCTGACATCTTCTTTTTGAACAAGTTCTGAAACTGAATTTTGACGAGCCATAATTTCTGATAAATTTTTCAATGGCTGACAAATCCAACTTTTCAAAAGTCTTGCACCCATATTCGTTTTTGTTCGGTCAATTGCCCACAAAAGCGAACCGTATTTGTTTTTCTCACGAAGTGTTTCAACCAGTTCTAAGTTCTTTCTTGTCGCTGCATCCAAAATCATATATTCAGACAGTTCATAAGGTTCAATTCTGTCAAATTTTGGAATATTTCCTTTTAAAGTTTCCCAAACATAAGCAAGCAATGCGCCTGCTGCTCTGAATCCGAGTTTGTATTTTGAATACCCAAAACTCTCCAAACTTTGAGTTTTGAAAACAGTTTTTAAGTTTGTTTCAGCAAAATTCGGTTCAAAAACCGATGCCGGAATCTTAGAACAATTGTACCTTTTTGTGATTTCATCAGGTAGATTAATCACTTCATCAGGTACGATTTGGAACGGTTTGATATCTTGTTTTAAACTTGGTGCAACGATTTCAGACGGATTAAGGCGCGCAAGTTCAGCCATAATCAAGTTAAGTGGAGCCTGTGTTGTTTTAAATTCACCTGTTGAAATGTCTGTGTATGAAAAACCGAATAGGTCAGTTTTTTCATCTTTGTAAATTGCACAAATATAGTTGTTTGAATTTTGTTTTAAAAGATTACTTTCTGTTAAAGTTCCTGCGGTGACAATTCTGACAATTCCACGTTTAACAAGTCCTTTTGCAAATTTTGGGTCTTCAAGTTGTTCACAGATTGCAACTTTGTAATTTTTTTGAACAAGTTTTTCCAAATAACCTTCCGCAGCCTTATACGGAATACCTGCAAGTGGCACTCTGCCAAGCTTTGCCCCTGCATCACGTCCTGTCAGTGTCAACTCAAGTTCACGAGACATAATTTCAGCATCTTCAAAAAATGTTTCGTAAAAATCGCCCAACCTGTACCACAAAAGAATTTCAGGGTTTTCTTGTTTGATTTTCAGATACTGCTGCATTACAGGCGTGGTATCTTCTATGTTCACTTCCCAACTTTTTACGTGATTGATTTCAGACTTGCTCATATTATAATATTCTTATAAAAACAAGAGGATTTCAACATGGGTTGTTTAAAAAACGTAACACGCGCATTGTTCTTAACAGTAGTTATAGTCGGCTTTATGGCTTTTGGCGGACAAGATTTTATCAAAAACCAGTTTAATAATCTTGTAAACCCAAGCCACGATGTTGTACTTGAACGAGCTCAAAAAATCGGCGATTTTTCTAAAGTCAACAAAGAATTTGAAATAGAAAAAGCTGCCGGAATTTTAGGCTACAATGCAGTGCTTGCAGAACATAAAGCAACCGGTCAGAAAATGGTTGTCGTTGATTCAGGTAAGAAAACTATTCTATCAGCCGAAGATATAAAATCACCTGATGCCGAGAGTCGAATTTTGGCTGCAATTAACAAAATCAAATACCAATCAGCCGCCGTTGAAGAGTTTCATGTAACTGAAAAAGGCACAATGAAATCTTATGGCAAAGAAATCCCTTATGTAAAATTCCGCGCAAAATTGAAAAAACTCCCTATTGGAGAAATTTCAGGAATAATTTCAGTTGTAAAAGATGAACACGGAAATGACAAAGTTTTGGTTTCTGCTAACGAGAAAAACAAATATTCACAACTTATTTCAAACGAATTTTTCAAAGAGATTAAGTAATTTATAATTTTATCAGGGTGTTTAAATCAACATTGAGCGCATTAGCAATGGCAATGACTGTGCATAGTTTTGGATTGCCGACAGCACGTTCAATCATGTTTATTGTATCTAAAGAGACATCCGCCATTTCTGCAAGTTTTAATTGAGAGATATTTAGCCTTGCGCGCTCAATGCGCATATTTTTCGCAAGCTCTTTATAATAATCTGTCATTTCCATATACATATTTTAGTATATTGATTTTTCTTATTATATATAATATATTATGTATAATACCGAATATATTCAGTATTAAGCATAATATAGAAGGAGTTTTTATGAATATAATTAGAATGTGTGCTACGCACGTAGATTTGCCACAAGTTAAGGCTCAATTTGGATTTACTTTAGCTGAAATTTTAATCACTCTTGGAATTATTGGAGTTGTTGCAGCAATTACAATTCCGAACATGATTGCAAATAACAAAGCTAAAAAGTTAAGGACACAGTTTCTAAAATCATATTCAGTAATATCACAATCAATAAAATTGATGCAGAATGATGATATCAGTCTTGACCCAAGCACATACAGCAGTCAAAACTCTTTTTATAACACTTATAAAAAGTATTTTCATGTCGCAATTGAGTGTGGTGTAACATCAACAATGAAAGGCGGCAAAGCAAACAGCCCATTATGTTATAGCAAGGGCGACTCTGAGTATAAAGCTTTAGATGGCAAATCCACACCACCTTATAGTCGTTTTGATGATGGACAATTTATTTTACAAGATGGCATGCTAATTATGCTAGACAACCCTTTTAATAACGCTTCAAATGTAAATTTGTGGGTAAGCGTCGATATTAATGGTAAAACCAACGGACCAAACCGTCTCGGAGTTGATGTGTTTACATTTGTAATGGGGGACAATGAATCACTTTTGCCGATGGGCGCGAATGGAACACCTATCACAAATTTGGATAATTATTGCAATCCCAAATATGTAAATGCTCAAAGTGGAATGGCTTGTGCACAAAAAGCCATGTCTGATTCGGATTATTTTAAAAAGATTTTAAAAGAGATTAAGTAAGGGAAAATTTATGTCTTTTTATATTGTCATTTTGAACGGCAGATTTTGGCAAGTGCGCCGTGTGAGCGTAACGAATGATGTCACCCTGAACTTGTTTCAGGGTCTATCCATTTGAATTCAGTCATGCTGAACTTGTTTCAGCATCTCAAATAAAACATATTAGTCTTATGTGAAATTTGTAATATTTGAGACCCTGAAACGAGTTCAGGGTGACATAGCCCTTTTTGTTCTATTTGAGATTCCGAAACAAGTTCGGAATGACATTATACCCTCTCCGATGTAACACTTCGTTTTCACCACACTACTTTTAACATGTCATTACTGTAATGACGTATTATTTTTATCCTGTCATTCCGACTCTACTGCACCCTCATGCCTGTAGCCATGTCAAACTTGTACATTTCTGACGATTTGATAGATATATCCAAAGTCTTGCCGATTTGGACATCCGCATCTAGTCTTGCAGAACACTTGCGACTACCGATATTAAAATAAGCAATTTTCTCACTGCCAAGCATCTCAGAAATTTCTACATCCACAGTCAGTTTTATATCGCCATCAGCCCTTGTCATCTTCTCTGGACGGATTCCGTATAGAATATTTTCATCAAGTCCAATATCCTTACCTTCAATAAAATTCATCTGCGGAGAACCTACAAACCCTGCAACAAAAGTATTTGTCGGATTATTGTAAATCTCATCAGGCGATGCAACTTGCTGAATATCACCATTATTCAGCACAACAATTCTATCCCCCATCGTCAAAGCCTCAGTTTGGTCATGGGTTACATAAATAAATGTTGTTTGAAGTTTTTCATGCAACTTTTTAATCTCTGAGCGCATTTGCACCCTCAATTTAGCATCCAAATTTGACAAAGGTTCATCCATCAAGAAAACTTTTGGATTACGCACAATCGCACGCCCCAACGCTACACGCTGTCTTTGTCCGCCTGACAATTGTTTAGGTTTTCGGTCTAAATATTCGCCAAGGTTAAGAATTTCTGCAGCCTCTTGAACCTTTTTTTCAATCGTTGCATTGTCGACTTTGCGCATTTTTAGCCCAAATGCAATATTTTCGCGCACGGTCATGTGCGGATAAAGTGCATAACTTTGGAAAACAAACGCAATATCTCTATCTTTTGGCGGAACATTATTAACCTTTTTATCACCAATATAAATTTCGCCTGAAGATATATCCTCTAACCCTGCAATCATACGCAAAAGAGTTGATTTTCCACACCCTGACGCACCAACAAGTACAACAAACTCTTTGTCCTTAATTTCAAGACTAACGTCATTGATTACGGTTTTTGAATTGTCATAGGTTTTTCTTACGTTTTTTAAGGTTACACTGCTCATTTTATACCTTTTCTATCGGAAGAATAATACTGTATTCAGTGCCTTTCATCACTTCTGAATAAATATCAATAATTCCGTCTGCTCTCTTTATCATAATTGTTGCGGTTCCTAATTCAAGTGAACGCAAGAAATTTTTCTTGCCTTTTTCCAACTGCGCATAAGGTTCACACAAATATTTCATCTCGTCTTCTGCAATTCCAACCCCTGTGTCTCTGATTGTAATTTGCAAATAACTTTCAGGATTTACGCCAAGGTTGTATTTTAGGCAAGTTTCATCGTCAGGAACTGAAAGTTTGACAAGCACTACACCTGTTTCTGTCATTGAAATTGCAACATCTAAAATATTTCTAAACGCACTTTTTACAGCATTTGAATCAGAAAAAATATTTCGTTTTGAAATTTCTTCATAATTTATATCAAAAGTCAATTTTTTCTCTGCAAAAACAGACTCAAATTCTTTTGCAACAGATTTTAAAGCCTCAACAACGTCAAAATTATGAAATTCTGATTCATAAATTGAAGATTCTGCTTTTGAAAATTCTAACAATTTATCCATAAAGTGATAAAACTCTTCTGCATTAGAATTGATAATTTTGACATATTTTGTCTGTTTTTCTGACAAAGTACCGCCCAATCCGTCTAACAAACCTTTTGAAAATCCGCTGATTGAAGTCAATGGAGATTTCAAATCCCCTTCAAGCTTTGCAAGCATCGCATTTTTTTCGCAATTGAACTTAGCAATTTTTTCTTCATTAACAAGTTCACCTGTCAATTTTGTCAAATCTCTTACGCTGACACAGTAGCCTTCACCCTTTCTTGTTGCGTTAAGTTCAACATAAAACTCACGTCCTGCAACAACAGCAGTCGCCAATACAGGTTTTGAAGTTTCAAGAGATTCTCTGATATGTTTAACCCCATCAATAATGATGTTGTCAAACTTTTCGGTCTTAAATTCCTCATAAACAAGCCCAAACACCTCTTGCGCTTTTTTATTAAAGTGCTGAATATTGCCGTCCGTATCAGTGAAAATAATCGAATCCGGCAATTTGTCAATTGTACCATACGCTGTAAGAGCCCACCAAAAATCTTTTGCTAATTTATCCAAGTTCATAATTTGCATTACATCCTTTTGTAGTATATAATACATCATAACATGAAAAATAAGTGAAGAATTACATGTAAATTTTTGTAATTTTTTAAAGAAGAAAGTAGCAAAAAATATTATTTAGGTGTTTTCTATACAAAGACCAACATGAAGATACTAGAGAATAATTTTCTGAAAGTAAGGTGATACTATGAGAGAAATCGACAACAACAGCATCAATAGTTTAAATTTCAAAGGTATTCAGAAGCCTGCCACAGATGCCAACATCGCACCTGAGACTACTGCAGTTCCTGTTGAAGCTAAGGAAATCAAAGATTTGGCAAATGTTCCTGAGGCAACATTGGGAAAATCTCAAATCGCATCAGATTCTATCGAAAGCGATATGAAATTCTTGGCAAAGAACCCTAAACTTGCAGAAGAATTAAATAAAGCAATTGATAATTATGCAGAAACACATAGTGAAGAAGACACTATGAAGATGATTGAAAAAACATATCAAGAATTTGTAGCTAAAAAATAGTTTAACTTCTGCATCCTGATTAAATAAACACGTTATTTGAATGGCAATAGAACATTGGCTTTCTAATGCAAATATTATATTGTCGGCTTGGTTAAGCCGACCTACGTAAATTGAACAATTCTAGCATTGTCATGCTGAACTCGTTTCAGCATCTCAAATTAAACACTTAGGTCAAAAAATCCGACAATAGCCAAAAGTGAACAATCAAACAAAACGAGTAAATGACAAAAGCCGAATTTGTTTGAGGAACGAAAGTGACGAGTTATTCGGCTATGGTACGAGTTTTTAGTTTGATGTGAACGTTGGCGTGTCGATGGTTTTGCGGTGCTTTTGCCACCAAAAGCACCCCTGCACGGAGGGCATGAAAAATATAAAAGGCTTTGCCCCCTCTCCCTACCCCTCTCCCTCAAGGGGCGAGGGAACAAGTGACATAGACCTATATGTTTAATTGGAATATGTAGGGTGGGCTCACCAGCCCACCTATAAAATTATTAATATATAATCTCAATATGTTCAGTTTGAGATTCTGAATAGCAAGAAAATTTTGCACTCATTCTTCGCACAAATTTTCTAAGCTTTCAGAATGACAGGTAAGTTTAAATGTAGAGCGGCATTGCTATGTCAGAATTGTAAAGCAAACAATCAAACAAAACGAGACGAGGTAGAGATTTCATCTCTACCTCGCCTCGTTAAAAACTCTTATCTTTCAAATCTTATTTCAAAGCAAAAGTCATGTCTGCTTCTACGCAAACTTTACCATCTACTTTACCAATACCGTGAGCCTTGCAGATAGGTCCTTTTACCTTAGTCAATTCAACTTCCATATCGAATCTGTCACCAGGTCTTACGATATTTTTAAATCTTACACCGTCAACACCTGCGTATAATGTCAATTTACCTTCAAATTCAGGCATTGTCATCAAAATTGGAGCTGAACATTGTGCCATTGCTTCAAGTTGCAATACCCCAGGCATAATTGGGTTATTAGGGAAGTGACCTTGGAAAAATTGTTCATTCATAGTCATATTTTTGTAACCTTTAGCATATTTTCCAGGTACACATTCTGTAATTCTATCAACAAGCAAGAATGGATATCTGTGAGGAATCATATCCATGATTTGCATAGTATCAAAGCTTAAAATTTTAGTTTCTTCTGACATTTTTCTCTCCTTATATTTCTACTAACTTATCTTTTAACATTTTTGCTACTTTTACGTGGACAGCATGTCCTGCCTCTTTTGCCAAAATTTGACATCTCATATTAAGCGGATTTACACCTGTCAAATACAAATCTCCAATTAAATCAAGCATTTTGTGCTTGATTGGTTCATGTTCTGAACGTAATTCGGTTGTGTAACCACCATCATCGGTCAAACCAACAGTGTTTTCTTGGGTTACACCCTGTGCAAATCCAAGCATTTGGTATTTTTTCAAATCATGGTAGAACCCAAAAGTTCTAGCCTCTATGATTTCATATTTATTTTTAGGATTGTAATTTACGAACCTGCGAGTTAAGTCTGGATGGTTGTAATTTACAGCATAAGAGATAAACAAGTTATCGCTTGGCAAAATCACAAGGCTTGTTTTTCCGTTAAGATAATACACAGGTTCTTTTACCGTGTAGAATTTATCTTTTGCAAAAAACGGTTTATCTGTTCCAGCCTCTTTAATTGCCTCAACCCATTTTAAAGAACTGCCATCCAATGCAGGTACTTCTTCTTCTGTCATACAGATATCAACCGAATCAATATGACAAAAAGCCAAAGCCGCAGATAAATGTTCAGTCAACATTGCACGAGCTTTTTTCGTACCCATTACAACGCAATGGTCTGTCGCCAACACATGGTCAGCATCTGCTACGAAAGAATCTTTATCTTTTACAAAATATCTAATTTGACCGGAGTTTGATGGAAACAATGTGACCTCACAAGGTTTGTTTTTCATCAAACCATTTCCGACAAGTTTGACCTCTTTTTTTAGTGTAACCATTTATTATAATTCCTCTTGATGAGCTTCCTCAAATGATTTTAGCATTGGTTCAAATTTTCTAAACTTAGCAAAGATATCTTGAGCATCCTTCATAGTTTTCAATTGTTTAATAAAATCTTTTCTAGGAACAGCTGGAATACCTACAATAATTGATTTTGCAGGGAATGATTTTGTAACACCAGCTTTTGCTGTGATAATTGTATCTGAACCGATTTCAATATGGTCTGCCAAACCTGCTTGACCTGCAATAACAACTCTGTCACCAATTACACAACTACCTGCAATACCTACTTGAGAAACAATTAAACAACCTTTTCCGATACGGCAATTGTGACCAATCATAACAAGGTCATCAATTTTGGTATTATCACCTATTACGGTATTTTCAATTGTTCCACGGTCAATTGCTGTATTTGCCCCGATTTCAACATTGTTACCAATTACAACAGAACCAATTGAAGGGATTTTGAATATAACTTGTTCAACATCGCCTTCTTTAATTTCACCTTCTTTTCTTGCATTTTCGATATTGTTAGGATTTTCAGTTACAAAACTGAAACCATCAGCACCCAAAGAAACACCATGGTTAAGAATTACATCATTACCAATTTGAACTCTGTCACCAATATTTACCCCTGGGTGGAAGAAACAGTTGTTACCAATTTTTACATTGCTACCAATATATGAATTAGCCAAAATTTTTGTGTTATCGCCAATAACAGCATTTGGAGATACTACAACATTAGGACCTATACACACATTTTGTCCAAGTTTTGCTGTTGGGTCAACAGTTGCAGTTGGGTGAATGTCTTTATTTACAACAGGTGGAACATAGAACAAGTTTAACAATTTCATCATTGCAAGTCTTGGTCTTTCTACCTCGATAGTAGTGAAACCATCAATCTGCACACCTAGTGGAACTAAGGCAGCTTTAGCTTTAGATTTTGCAAGATTTGCAATTTCTTCTTCTCCCAAAGCAAGAGCCAACGTATGTTCATCTGCCAATAATGGTGGTGCGATATGGGTAATCTCAGGACTTGCTGATTTTGTCAACATACCGCCTACAATTTGTGTAATTTCATCTACTGTAAATGATTTCATTCTTTTCTCCTTTATATATCTGTTAAAATAGTCTTCATTAAATGCGAAACGCTAATTTACCTGTTCTCTTTCATTTTGTTTATGGTATTTGTAGTAGATTTACCAGCTACAAACTCAATAAACTCAACACGAATATTATTTTTTCTCATTATATCGGCTTCCGGTAGAGTTTCCATAGTATAATCTGCACCTTTTGTATACACATCGGGTTTAATTTCATCAATAAGATTTGCCGGACTGTTTTCATCAAATAGGACAACATAATCAACACATGCCAATGCATTTAAAACTTCGGCTCTATCTTGCTCATTGTTAATCGGACGGGTTGGTCCTTTGATACTACGAACAGATTTGTCAGAATTTAGCAAAACAATCATATAATCCGCAAAAGATTTTGTTTTTTGCAAATATCTAACATGCCCGACATGCAAAATATCAAAGCAACCGTTTGTTACTACGACTGTTTTTCCGCTTTGATGCAGTTTTTTCACGAAATCCGCTACGTTTTCTCTCCGTAAGAGTTGTCCCATAAAATATACCCTCTAATGCCTTAATTATACATAAAAACAGTGAAAAAATCCCAGTTTATTAACAAAAAGTAATATTATTGTTAAGTAACTGGGACTTTTATCTAAAAAAACTTTATCCTATAAACGTTTTTGGTGTATTTTCAGTACCACTTTTCACTTTCTTTACAGATGACACAACGTTTCTAAGAAATTGTGGCAAATTATCATTTTCTGTGAAATATCCATCACGCGCATAAAGCCTTTCTTTAATCAAACGAGATGCTCGCTCTATTGAGGGATTTTTCTCATTTATCAAATCAGGATATCCAGAGAAAATGGAGGTAATTGTTAATTTACTAATTTTCATTTTTTCTCCCTAAGATTTATTTCTTAAAAATTATTAGTGTTTTAAATTTGTTGAACATAGAATTCCAAGGGGCAACTTCAGAATACGCTTCTGAATCCAACTCAGATTTCAGGGATGAGGTAAATTTGTCCATTTGTTTTTCTTCTGAATCAACAATTTTGTACGAAGAATTAAAAGTTGCATTTGCTTTTAAATTTCTCAAATATTCATCGTTTTTGGCAACTTTTTTAAGCTTGTGCGCAGAATTCCACCACTCAGGTGTTCTGTAGACTTTGTCGCCTACTTGAAGTTTGCTTATTACAGCATCTAATCTTGGCATAGTGTTTTCTTCTTTCTAGTATAGACCCATTTCTATAACTTTTTTACATATTCTTACAGTGTTTAGTGCAGCACCGATTCTAAGGTTATCAGCAACGCACCACAATGAAATTCCATTTTCAAAAGCTAAATTCTTTCTGATACGACCTACAAATACAGGGTCAACGCCTGACGCATCACGTGTTGTAGGGTATTCAAAGTTATCAGGATTGTCAATAACTTTTAATCCGAAAGAATCTTTTAGAATTTCTCTTACTTCATCAGGGGTAACAGGTTTTTCAAACTCAATATCTACAGCCTCAGAGTGTCCGTTATAAACAGGAACACGAGCAGCCGTACAAGAAATCGGCAAGTCTTGCGGAAGGTGTAAAATCTTTTTAGTTTCATTTACAACTTTCATTTCTTCTTTTGTATATCCGTTGTCGCAAAATACGTCAATTTGCGGAATTACGTTGAATGAAATAGGTTTTTTGAAAGCCTCATTTTCAAAATCTTCACCTGCTAAAGTTGCTTTTGTATTTGCAGTTAATTCATTAATTGCCTTTAACCCTGCACCAGAAACAGCTTGGTATGTAGAAACCAAAAGTTTTTTAATACCAAATTTATCATGCAACGGTTTTAAAACAAGCATCAATTGAGAAGTTGAACAGTTAGGGTTTGCAATAATACCTTTGTGCTTTTTCAAATCTTCGTCATTTACATAAGCAATAACAAGAGGAACATCAGGTTCCATTCTGAAAGCTGAAGAATTGTCAATCAAGACTCCTCCTCTTTTTACAATTTCAGGAGCGAATTTTTGAGAAGTTGAACCGCCTGCTGATGCCAATACGATATTTACTCCGTCAAAACTTTCAGGTTTAGCTTCTTCTACGGTGTATTCTTTGCCTTGAAATTCGATTTTCGTACCTGCGCTCTTCGCACTAGATAAAAATTTAATCGTATTAAAATCAACTTTCAATTCATCAATAATTTTTGTAATTTCTCTACCTACAACACCTGTAGCGCCTAAAACTGCAATATTTGCTTTCTCTTTTGACATATTTTACTTTTCCTTTCCCAGTGTATAGATTAAAGTATACTACAAGAATAATACGGAAACACTTGCAAATACGCAAAATTAATAAGAGTTTACAATTGGTAATTAATCATCTTTAATCCAACGGAAACTTTTTACATAATTGCTACCGTTGATATCACCATAAATTTCTGACTTGAATACTCTTAAAGTATTATTTTTATTAAAGTTTGGAATTTTGTTAATATTACTCGTTGACTTTGGATTAATTTCATTAATATTAATCCCCGGAATTGTATTAAACAATGTATTAAGGGATGTATTTGCAATTCTGCCAAGCAAAGTGGAGAAGTTTTTAGACAAACTGCCATAAACTTCCATATCCGCAACAAGTGTAGAGATATTGTAACTACCAGTCATATAAATATTCAAATCTTCTCCGCTTGAATATACATTAATATTATCAGCTATACCGTCTTTTACGTGAATATCACCGCTGATACTTTTAAAATTACCAGTTTTTAACGGTGTAATAAGATCAATAATTCCATTAATTGATAGACCTGTCACCCCACCTGTGATAAGGTTTCCTGCTTTTAACAAATATTCTAATGAACCCAGTTTTGGCATTCTGCCATCTGTAACTTTGAAACTACCATCACCTGATAAAGTATTCACACAATCAACACTAGACAAACCTGTACATGCAACATTTAGATTTCCTGTAACAGTTCCATACATTTGCCCCGGCATATCAAAGAAATTTTCGGCAATAATTTGAGCATCGGCATTATTTATTTGCATTGCGCCTTTACCGTTAAGGTCTTTCAAATCGTAATTTATATTACCGTTTACTTGCCCTTTTGCAATGTTAAATTCAAAGTTATCAATATTTAGATTTTGATTTGAATCCAATGTGAAATGAGATTTGAAATCCGTTGTAGCTGCTTTTTTAATTAATACATTATTGGCAACAATTTGAGCATTTTTGATAACAAGATTGTCTGTCGGCATTTCAAGGGTATTATTTTTTAACTTGTTAGTCCTTGTATTATCGACATCCAAATCATCCAAAGCTTTTGAGATTACATTCAAATTCAATTCATCCATATTTACGTTGAAATCTTCAACAACAACAGGCATAGTCGGCTTGTTTATAATTTTTGCATCCATCAAAATATCATTTGTAAGTACAACGGCTTTTGATGTTACGTAGATAAAATCTTTTTTGAAATCCACATTGATATCCCTAACGGTTGAATCAAGCAGTGGAATATCAACACTTTTTATATTCAAATCGCCTAAAATATATGGAGCTAAAGATGTACCGTTGATAACCATATCAGTTGTAAATACACCTTGTTTGATGGTTGGTTTTTTGAATAAAATGTTGAAAATTTTAGCATTTGTCGGATTTTCTGTTTTGATTTTGAAATTTTTAAAACCTAAAACATTATTTTTTAACAATGAAACTTCACCTGATGCACTAACCTGATTTTGAACAGATTTTTTACGGCTTTGTGATGTGATTGTTTGGTTATATTTTAATGAATTAATTTTAACTTTGTTCGGATAAAGTACAACATCAGAAATTACAGAAACAGGGTTGGTCGTAATTCCGTCAGAATTAATAGTCCCTGTCGGAGCACCTGCTAATGTTGCACCCATATAATAAATTGAAGAATTTTCGCCCAAATTAAGATTTGATTTAGCATTTAGAGCATTCAATGTTCCATTCAATCTGGTGTAGAAATTTATATCCCCTTTTGCTTTTACAGGATAAACAGATTTTGAATTAAACAATCTGTCAAAGAAAATTTGAGTAAGTTTTGCACTGACAGAAAGATTTAAGTTTGGATTTTTATCCACATTTGTAATTTTTCCATTCACAAATACTGGCATTGAGCTTACTCTTGAATTTATTTTATCAAGATATAAAACATCACCGCGCATATTAGCACTGCCGTTTAGAACTCTTACTATTGCCCCAATCGGTTTATAAACAAAAGATGTGTCTTTTAGGCTTGTATTAGCGTAAACCAAATTATTTTTGATTGAACCGTTGATATCAATTGTACCTTTGAAATCCGAAATATTATCAATCTGAGATGCCAATTCTTTTGGCAATTTGATTTGATTTTTTATTGATTCAATTGCACTGATATCAAAGTTTTTGAAATTGAATACCGCATTTGAAATATTCAAATCTTCTTTGTCTAAATCTTTTGCAACAAAACTCAAAGTGTAAGGATTGTTATTAAACAGCCCTTTCAAGTTTGAAGTTGATAGATTACCGTTTTTGATAGTAAATTTACCGCCATCAAGTTTTATCGGATTTTTGGTATTCATATTAGAGATGAAATTACCGTCAACTTTCAACTTGTTATAATCAATAACACCTGAATCAGCAGGACCGTTGTATGCAGCATTGAAACTAACATCAATATTTCCGACTTCTTTTTTGTACGGCAAAACCATATCAGGATGTAATGCATCAAATATATTATTTAACGTAAATTTATCAGAAAAGGCTTTTAAGTCGATTTCAGAGTTTGTTCCGGTTCCTTTCACATGAACTTTTGAATTTCTCAAATAACCTGTTACATCATAATCTGAATCATACTGGTCAAAATTTACAACACCATTTATCTTTGTGAACGGCAAATATGTATCTTGCATTACGGTTTTTGCGTTGTGGAAAGTTATCGTACCTTTTGAGAATAAATCTTGATTAAATACAACCTCTTCCGCATTTTTTGCAGTACCGTAAATTTGTAAGAAAATATCAGCCGTTCCTTCAGGATTGGTGAACGGTTTAATAACTTTTTGAACATCAATAAGAAGTGGAGATGAATTGATAACCTTGATTAGTTTTTTGATATCTTGACCTTTTGATGTCACATAGACATTCAATTTGCCTAAAACAGAACAATCACCCTTGATTTCAACAGGTTTGCCGTTGATATATGCCTGATAACTGCGGAAAGTTGTTTGGGTATTATTAAACACAACTTCGCCTGCGCCGTTATTTAGAGTCAAATTGTGAATTTCATTAAATGAGGCTGTAACGTTGCGGAAATTGATTTTACCCCAAATATGCGGGTCAACTTTTTTACCTGCAGAACGCAAGTTGATGTTTCCGATTCCTGCAATTTTCATAATCGGAACAGGACCAAGTTGGAATTTTAAAATTTCATGCAACGGGTTTAAGATTTCTTGCGCCGGCTCTAAACTAACAGAATCGGTACTTTTTATATTTAATTCAGAATATTTAGAACCATCAATCAAAACCATCCCATTAACATCTACGCTTTGATTTTGAGATGTTGGAACAAATACATCAAGTTTCATTTTTTTGCCCAAAAATTTGAGCTTGATATCAGCATTTGCAGGAGCACCTTTCATAGGATGAATCAAGTATGCATCCCACATTTTTACGTCTCCTGTAACATTTGGACGGTTGCCATGACCTTTAAATCTAACCTTGCCTTCTCCGTTGCCGTAAAAGACATATTTTTTCAGTTTATAAAGGTTGAAATCAGGTAATAAAGTCTCGCTCCCCGGAAGTATAGCTACAACATCCTCAAGCCTTGTATCTTTGACTTGAGCCACAACGTCATAGTGAATATTTTTTGAGCCAAGATAAAGCAATTTGCCATCAACTGCGGCGTGGATTCTGCCTGATTCAAGAGTTGTGTTGTCTAAAAATATACCATTATCAATTGTGTTAAAGTTTAATTTAGCTACAAGGTTGTCTTTAAAAATAACAGACGATGCCTTATCTTTACCGCAAACAGCAAGGTCTTTTGTTGAAATTTTTGTTCTGATTTTTTTGTGACCGAATTTGTCAGGCTTTGTAATCGCATCAATACTTACAATACCTGCCAATGATGCAATTTTGCCTTTTGAAAGCACTTTTACATACTCAGAAATTGAAGAAATATCGAAGTTATCAATATTTGCATTTAGTCTTAATTTATCTTCTGACAATTTATCCAGCGGTAAATTTATCTCAATATCCGCAAATATGTCAGTTTTCTTACCGCCAACATCAAGATTTCCTTTTGTCGCAAATCTTGCATGCTTATGTTGAACATATTTTCCGTGGTCAAAATATTCACCTGATAAAATGACTTTTTGAGAATTTTTCTTATCATCAAGTGTGATATTATATTCTCCAAGTGCCAAATTCATCTTTGATAACGTGAATTGACTGTTTTGTTGAGGAGCTTTTAGCGGATACTGTCCAAGCAAAAACTTTGAATCTTTTGTGAATACAAAATTTACATCTTCTTTTGTGGCAGAAAAATTTGAGATTTCTATATTTTTGCGAATCAGTGGAAATAATTTTAGTTTAAGCTTTGGGTTATCTATTGATAAAGCTTTTGAACCATCATCATTTAGAACAGAGATGTTATCGGTCTTTACCCAAACTGATGGGAATACCCCCATAGAAAGTTCAGGTGAACCGATATCAACTCTGAAACCTGAATTTTCAAAAATTGTTTTTTCAATAAAAGATTTGTGAGCTTTTATGTTGACAACAGCAGGAATTCCCCACGTATACAGTCCGCAGGTTACTGTCAAAAGTCCTAAAGTTGTTACAATTTTCCACTTTCTGCTCATATTACAAATATTATATTATAATATGCTCGATAAGTACATAAAAATTACTCCTCCAAATCTAGTATTTTTCACACAAGATTTGAAAATATCCTTGAGGGTGTAAACAGTTTGGACAGTGCTCCGGCGCACTTTTGCCCCTATGGATGTAACCGCATTTTCGACAAACCCACATTTCTTCCGAACTTTTTGAAAAAAGAGTTCCATCCTTTAAGTTTTTTAACAATTCTTTATAACGCTTTGCGTGATGTTCTTCGGCATTTCGTACATTATGGAATGTATTTGCAATAGCATCAAAACCTTCGTCTTTTGCAGTTTGTTCAGCCTCTTTATAAAGTATGTCAAACTCTTCTGTTTCACCTGAAATTGCACTGATTAAGTTATCTTCCGTTGTGCCGATTTCGTAAGGATAAAACGCATCAACATGTCCCAGTGGATTGTTTGCAAGATGTTTATAAAAAAGTTTTGCATGTTCCAGTTCGTTTTCAGAAGTTGAGGCAAAAATTTCTGCAATTTGTTCATACCCTTCATCTTTTGCAATTTTTGAATAATAAGTATATCTGTTGCGTGCTTGAGCCTCACCGGCAAAAGAGTTGATTAAATTTTGTTCGGTTTTAGTTCCTTTTAGTTTTTTATTCATGATTTCCTCCATCAAAGAAATCCTAAATTCAAATAGGACAAATCACAATCAGATGGCGGACTAGTTTGTTAGGGGAATATAAATTTCAAACTATAAAGCTTTTTGGGGATTATTTCGGATAAAAAATCGCAAACAATAAAATTGTTATGATAGTTAGGAAAATTATGGCAGATTTATTGACTTATACAAAGCAAATTGCTCAAAAGATTGCATATTATGATGCGATTATTGACTTTACGGAAGAAAGCCATTGGTTCAATCCGTTTTATAAGCAACCGGAGGTTACAGTCGTTTGGATAGAAAACCCTAATCAGGATGAATGGGATTATTAAAACTTTTGACACCCAAAACCTTTGATGTCATAATCGGTTTATGAATTATATTTTCTATTTTTTAGTAGTTGTTTCAATAATAATCGGAGCAATTAATGGCAAACTTCAAGATGTCGTTAATGCTATTATGTCAGGTGCAGAATTGTCCGTAAAAATCGCATTTTCGCTGATTGGAATAATGGCATTTTGGCTTGGGATTATGCGTATTGCCGAAAAATCAGGAATTATCAAATGGATTTCAAAACTATTAAAACCAATTACAAAAGTTTTATTCAACGAATTAAAACCTGATTCTCCAGCAATTGGTGATATCGCAATGAATTTTACGGCTAACGCTTTTGGGCTTGCTAATGCGGCAACTCCATTTGGGATTCGTGCAATGGAACAACTTCAAAAAGAAAATAAAGACAAAAAATCCGCATCAAATTCAATGTGCTTATTTTTAGGAATGAACACAGCAGGATTTCAAATTATCCCAACAACAGTTCTTGCGGTACTTGTCGGAATCGGATATAAAAACCCTACAGAAATTATTGCACCGACCTTTATTGTAACCTTGATTGCTTTCTCATCAGCCATTGTGATGGCAAAAATCGGACAATATTTTTCAAACAGATTTCAAAAAGTTAAGGAGGTCGTAAATGACAAAGCTTCTTAACTTGATTTCACTTTGGGCATTGCCTGTAATTTTACTTGTAACTTTGACTTGCGCACTTGTAAAAAAAGTTCCGATGTATGAAGAATTTACCGAAGGTGCAAAAGACGGTTTTAAAATTTCGGTTAAAATTATTCCGTATTTAGTGGCAATTATCGTTGGAGTATCTATGCTCAGAGCAAGCGGAGCAATTGAAATGCTTGCAAACTTTTTAGCTCCTGTTTTGACAAAATTCAATGTTCCGGCAGACACTTTACCGTTGATGATTGTTCGCTCTCTATCAGGTTCAGGGGCATTAGGGATTTTTTCAGATATTGCAAATAATTTAGGACCTGATGCGTACGGCACTAAACTTGCAGCAATTATGCTTGGGAGTAGCGAAACAACATTTTATGTTTTGGCAGTTTATTTTGGTGCCGTTGGAATAAAAAAAGTCAGATATGCTTTAATTATCGGACTTCTTGCTGATATCGTCGGAATTATCGCAGCAATTTCGGTGTGTAACCTGATGTTTGCATAGCATCAAGCCAACTTTGGGTATACTCTGTGATTTCGTTTTGAACAATTTCGCGCACAACAATTGCATAATTGATATTTATGCAATCTATTTTTTCGATTTCTTCCACTCGGTAGAGTTTACTGCCACAATTGTGACAATAGCTTTCTTCCGGTACAACTTCGCCATTTCGGATTGTTGCACGTTCTTTTACCCCACAGCAACCACAACGAGTAATATACCAATGATTTTGCACAAGTTCACCACAATCAGGACAGTAGCCGATATCTTCATCAAGCGGAACTTTGTCATGTGTGCATTTTTTGTTAAAACCGAATAATTCACTCCATATCATACTAATGGTATAATGATGATTTGCACAAAGTCAAAAATAAGTTTATGTCATTCTGAAAGCTTAGAAAATTTGTGTG
Source organism: uncultured cyanobacterium (assembly GCA_902495705.1). GTDB lineage: Bacteria > Cyanobacteriota > Vampirovibrionia > Gastranaerophilales > Gastranaerophilaceae > Zag111. The sequence goes on along the minus strand of CABUXT010000026.1, from coordinate 6,986 downwards.
AAGTATGAACACATAATTTTCTTGCTATTCAGAATCTATCAATGTTGATTTTTACTCCAATTGCCACCCTGAATTGACTAGAATATAAGTTGAGATGAAATCGAAACGTAATATTCTGTTCCTACTCGGTATTTCAGGGTCTCTAATATTACAAGTTTTACTTTTGACTAATTTGTTCAATTAGAGATGCTGAAACAAGTTCAGCATGACTAAAATCAAATGGATAGACCCTGAATCTAGTTCAGGGTGACGTAAATAGTGTGTTATTTTATCGTTAGCAATGCCCTAAAAACAACTTTACTTAAACAGCAATTCAAATATACCCTCGGAATAGGTCGGATGGGCAAAGCAAACTTCTTTCAATTTTTCTGTTGTAATACCATTTTGCATTGCAATTAAAATTTCTTGAGCCATTGCAGATGCCTCTTTTGATACAATATGAGCACCTACAAATTTTTCATTTTGAGTCAAAATTTTAATAAACCCATCTGTAGCACCGTCACAATGAGCCTTGCCAAGAGCAGATACAAGAATCATTGATTTTTTATACGAACCTTCCTCTAAATCTTGCTCACGCTTGCCAACCCACGCAATTTCAGGCGTGCCATAAACTACACTTGGAGTTAAACTTTTTTCAAACGGAATGTTTTCAACTTCGTTTATCGCTTGTTTTATGGCATAATGCGCAAGCTGAATTTCTCCTGCAACATCGCCAATATAACTAACACCATCTATTTTGTCGCATTTTAGTGGAGTTCTGCCGATTGCAACAAGGATTTTTTCAGGCGCAAGTTCTTCTCCATTAGAAAGAATCACCTTTTTATCTTCGATATTTTGAACAGACGTTTCTGTGTAGAATTTTATTTTAGAAGTTTTAAAAATTCGCTCTACCCTTTTTGAAACCTCAATATCTGATAGCGGTAAAAGGTGTGGCGCAAGTTCTACAACCGTTGTTTCAACGCCAAAATTTGACATAATTCTTGCCCATTCAATCCCAATAGCACCTGAACCGACAATCAATATGCTTTGTGGAAGTTTTGCCAAATTCAAAATATCATCAGATGATAGAATAAACTCGTGGTCAAATTCCAACCCTTTTACAATTTTTGGAGCAGAACCGACTGCGCAAATGATTTTGTCACATTCAAAAATTTCACCATCTGCTTTAATTGTATTTTTATCAACAATTTCAGCTTGCGCAATTACAGTTTTAACTTTTGCATTTTTTAGCGCAAGTTCAATTCCTTTGCGCAATTGAGATATTGTCTTATCCTTTTTTTCTTGAACTTTTGAAAAATCTAACAAAACCTCGCCTGTAGAAATTCCATAGTCTTGAGCTTTCACAACAACTTGAAAAACTTCTGATGAGTGCATAATACTTTTGGTTGGAATACAACCTTTATTTAAGCAAACTCCGCCGATTTGTTCTTTTTCAAACAGTACGACTTTTTGCCCTAATGATGCAGCATGTAACGCCGCAGTATATCCTGCAGGACCTCCACCTATTATGCCCAAATCGAATTTTTCTGTCATTTTTTGCTCCTAACCTCTGGTGTAAACTCTTGGTAGACGTACTTTCAATCGACAAGTCAATTCATAATTAATTGTGTGCAAAATATTTGCCCATTCATCAATTGAATGGTCTTCATCAAGCAAAGTAATTACATCACCGATATTTGCCTCTACACCTGTGATATCAAACATCATTTGGTCCATTGTGATATTGCCGACTTGCGGAACTTCAACACCATTTACAACACCTTTGATTTTGTTTGACAAAAGCCTTGGAACACCGTCAGCATATCCGATTGGAACTGTAGCAATAGTTCTTTCTCCTTTTGCAACAAAAGTGTGGCAATAGCTTACCCCTTCTCCATCCTTTGCAGTGTGGATATTTACAATTCTGCCTTTTAAAGAAATCAATTGTTTAAGTTTCGGTTTTCTAAATTCAATATCAGGAAAGTCAGGATATAAGCCATACAGTGCAATTCCGACCCTGCGCATATTAGAATTTGGGACATCATAACAAATTGTTCCTGCTGTATTTAAAATATGCAAAAGCAATCCTGTCGTATCAACGTTATCAATTACGCTGTTCCATTTTGAAATTTGTTCTTTTGCTTTGTCTAATTCTTCTGCAGCTGCCAAGTGAGTGAAAATACCTTGCAAATTGATATAATCAAGTTTTTGTACTCGTTTGATAAAATCTACAGCCTCATCAGCTCTAACGCCAATTCTATTCATGCCTGTATCAAGCTTGATATGAACTTTCGGCTTTATACCTGTGCGCTTGAAAGCTTGTTCACAAGCCTTGATATGACCTTCTGAAAATATTGAAATACTAAGGTCATTTTTTACTGCACTTTCTACAGCCCAAACAGGAACCGCACCAAGCACTAAAACGTCACAGTTGATATTTGCTTGTCTTAAATCAGCACCTTCATCAATTGATGCAACCCCAAGCATATCAATACCTTCTGCAAGCATTGTCGGAGCAAGCATAACAGCACCATGCCCATAAGCGTCAGCTTTTACTACCCCTAACAACTTAATCCCTTGCGGAACATTCTTTTTTATCTCTCTAATATTATTTTCTAAATTTGAAATATTAATTTCTACCCATGCATCTCTATGGATGTTTATATTTGTTTGTCTCGTGTTTTTCATAGCAGGTTTAGTATAAGACAAAAATTTTATTTGTTCAATTCAAAAAATCTTCATATATCATTCAATTATTTGATACAGGATTATATGAGTTATGATAAAATTTACTATGAGGATAGATTTTTTTAAGGAATTATTATGGAAGAAATATTACAACATATTCAAGAAGTTTTGGGCGTACCTGCATTTTTGATAAGTCAATGCACATTTTTGCCTGATTATATAAAAGACGCACTTATAACAAGTATCAACTTTATTCCTTGGTTGTATTTCTTATACTATGCAATTGAACTTGTCGAAAGATTTTTCTTAAAACATATTCATTTGTTTGTAAAATTAGTAAGAAGATTTGGTGCACTTTTCGGAGTTGTAATTTCAATTATTCCTGAATGTGGTTATCAAGTCATCGCAAGCACCTTCTACACAAGAAGAATGATTACTCGCGGAACACTTCTTGCCTTTTTAATTTCTTGTTCAGATGATGCTCTGCCATTGTTATTTATGGATTTGAGCAAAGCTCCCATAATTATCCCTGTTGTTATAATTAAAGTTGTCGTAGGTTTAATCGTTGCATATTTGGTAGATTTGATGTTCATTTTCAAAAAACAAATCACAGAAGATGTGAACGCGATTAATACAGATTTGAATGAGCCTGCTTGCTGTCACCACAGAATAAGCACTATCGAAAATCTTCCTTACTGGTGGATGCACCCATTGACACATACATTTAATATGTTTATGTTCACATTTTTAAGTTTGGCATTTTTAAATTGCGTAATTCAAGGTTTTGGCAGTGTGGATAATTTGGCTCAATATATTATGATTGATTCACCATATCAAGTTGTTGCAGGTGCAATTTTCGGTTTGATTCCAAACTGTGTAACTTCTGTATTTTTGGCATTGGCTTTTCTAAAAGGTGTAATCAGTTTCCCAACATTCTTGGCAGGACTTGTTACAACAACAGGCTTGGGTTTGTTTGCATTAGTTAAACATCAACAAAAAAGCAACGACAATGCTCTAATTACATTTATCTTGCTGATTGCAGGTATTGCAACCGGTTTATTTATTTTTTACAATATGCAATTAATTTCAACAATTCAATCTATGATTATTAAATAAGAGGTATTTATGCAAATTCTACATACATTATATTCAGGTTTTAATTTTTTGACATCGATTCCGGAACATTTTATTGAACCGATTGGCTTTTTGCCTGATTTTGTAAAAGATGCACTCGTTGATAGTATAAATTTAGTTCCGTTTTTATTCATAATATTTTTGCTTATTGAACTATTGGAACAATATTTCACAAAGAAAAAACATTTGTTTGTATTCTTTATGAAAAAAATCGGGCCTTTATTTGGCAGTTTGTTTGCATCAATTCCACAGTGCGGATTTTCGGTAATTGCAAGTACACTCTATACAAGAAGAATCCTCAGCCGAGGAACTTTATTGTCTGTATATTTGGCAACATCAGATGAGGCAATTCCTGTTTTGATTTCTGACCCTTCTAAGATTTATTTAATTTTGCCAATAATTGCAATTAAAGTTTTTGTTGCAGTAATCGTTGGATATTTGGTAGATTTGCTTGTTACATTCAAGGCAAATGACCCAATCGTTGAAGATGCACACGAAGTTGAAATCCACGAAGAAGGTTGCTGTCATCACCATCTTTCTGATATGTCAAAATCAAAAGAATTGTGGTTACACCCATTGAAACATACTTGTAACATCTTTATATTCATTTTAATTGTTTCAATAATTTTAGGTTACATTATATCTGTTGCAGGAACAGAAGAGAATTTGGCAAAACTGTTCTTATTAAATTCTCCGCTACAACCGATTTTAGCATCAATTGTCGGCTTAGTTCCAAACTGCGCAATATCTGTTATGCTTACAATTTTGTTTATTAAACATACAATCAGCTTTGGTTCTTTGATTGCAGGTCTATCATCTGCAGGCGGACTTGGTTTACTTGTTTTGTTGACAAAAAACAATGACAAAAAAGATACTGCAATTATTGTTGCAATTTTGGTTGCCATAAGTTCAATCACTGGTTTGATACTTCAATATGACTTGTTCCATATAAGTAAATTATTCACAGTTTTTGGTATTCAAATATAGTTTGGCGGTTATAATGACTCAACAATCAGAAAAGTTTAAAGAAGCATTTTCAAAACACCAAAGCGGTCAATTAACCATAGCCAGAGACTTGTATATGGAAATTCTGAAAGATGAACCAAAAAACGCAGAAGTCTGGGATTTGCTTGGCGTATTGTATTTTCAAGTCCGAGATTATATGGAGTCTGAACTTTGCATAAAAAAAGCAATCAAACTAAATCCGCGATTGTACTATATCGAAAATTTGGCAAGATTATACCTTGATAAAGGGGAATTTAAGGCATCAATTGCGCTATATGAAGATATTATAAAAGCCTCACCTAAATATGAAAATTACTTCAACCTTGCAATGGCATACAAATGCAATCAAGATTGGGACAAGGCTAAAACAATGTATTATAAAGCACTCGAAGTCAATTCAAACGGTTATGAATCATATTTTAATTTGGCATACTTAGCCTTAAACGAAAACAACCCAAAAGAAGCAATTCGTTGTTACAAAAAAGCTTTAGACATCAAACCTGATGATTGGGAATCTATGTATTTTCTATCCCTTGCCTGCATGCAAGATAAGGACTACCAAACAGGTTTAAAATATTTTGAATCACGCCTATGTAAGCAAAGTGCAATAGTTTCACAAGAAAAAATCTATCCACATCTTATGAAATCTCGTCCTGAATGGAAGGGAGAAGATTTAACCGGTAAAACGTTGTATACATATTATGAGGCAGGTTTTGGCGATATTTTGATGTTTTACAGATATATGCCAATTTTAACCTCAATGTGCAAAAAAGTTATCATAAAACCCCAACGAGAACTCGCACCACTATTTAGAGAAAACTCTTATGGTGCAGAAGTACTGGAAATATTTGATTTTGAAAAAGAAATCAATTTTGACTACCACATCCCATTTTTGAGTGTGCCTTTAGTTTTAGGTTTAAAAGGGGATGAAATTTTCACTCGTCATGAAGGATATTTAAAACCAAATCCTGCAAAAGTAAATTATTATAGAGAAAAATATTGCAACAATGATAAATTCAAAATCGGCATAAAATGGCAAGGAAACACTCACTACGACACAGAAAGAGTGCTTAATGTCGAAGACTTTTTCCCACTGTTTGAAATTCCGAATACTCAATTTTATTCATTCCAAACCTTTGAAGGTTCTGAAGAAATTGAAAAAATCAAAAAAGAGCATAGCATTGTCGATTTAGGTTCAACTTTTTCTAACTTTTCTGATACCGCAGGAGCGATTGAAAATATGGACTTAATAATTTCAAATGACACCTCACTGGTGCATTTGACAGGCGCAATGAATAAACCATGCTATGTTTTGCTGCCATATATTTACAACTGGAGATGGCATACAGATTTGAGCCATTGTGATTGGTATGACAGCGTAAAAATCTTCCGCCAAAGCAATCACGGTGACTGGCAGGGGGTTTTTGAGTCTGTTAAATCAGATTTATTGAAGAAAATTAACGTCTAAAAATTGAGCGAACAGCCTTTGATAGCATTGACGGTTCTTTAAACATGGCATTAATTGCATCTTCTTTTTTCAATTCAACCATACTGCGGTCAAATGCGACTTTCCAATTTCTTAGCATTTTAATCGGATTGTTGGTAGATTTGCCTGTTTCTTCAACTAATTTGTTGTAAACGCGTTCATCAATTTTGCGCATAGCTTTGTCTTTTGGAACATGACCATGAGCAAATCTGTTGACAAAGTATCTGTCAAGAGTTGCACGTTCAGCCGCACCATAAATTCTAGTAATTTTTGACATGATAATTCTTCTTTCTATAGGGTAAACTAATCTATACTTATAGAGTATAACAAACAGAAAAAATTGACATAATGTGAACTAATATTAATGTAAATTTGTCGGCTTGATAAAGCCGACCTACTGACTTTTACCCTCTCCGATGGACACTAGCCGAACCAACGAGCAGTGCGAGTTAAGTGAGACTGCGTGCCGTATGGCTGAGGGTAGGGTGAGGGTTCTGCTATTCTTTTTTTATGCACTCCGTGCAAGGGTGCTTTTGGTGGCAAAAGCACCGCAAAACCACCGACACGCCAACGTTCACATCAAACTAAAAACTCATACCATAGCCGAATAACTCGTCACTTCGTTCCTCAAACAAATTCGGCTTTTGTCGTTTACTCGTTTTGTTTGATTGTTCACTTTTGGCTATTGTCGGAT
>CABUXT010000025.1 GCA_902495705.1 uncultured cyanobacterium | reverse complement strand
TAGTTTGATGTGAACATTGGCGTGTCGGTGGTTTTGCGGTGCTTTTGCCACCAAAAGCACCCCTGCACGGAGTGCATGAAAATAATTTTATCAATAGATGCTTTTGTTTAATCCTGATTATTGAAAAGATTCTGAAACTGTCTTGGATTATTGGCGACTCGACCGGCTCAACGCAGCTCTCGCCAAGACGTGCTGGGTTCACTTCGTTCACACGGCGCACTTGCCAAAATCCGCAGTTCGGAATGACAATGTTTAAATAGTTTGGTTAAATAAGCTTTCGGAATGACATAAGTGTTAAATAATTCAAACAAAGATTCTGAAAGGGGCTGTTATGCACCTTTTTTATCAATCATCAATCAATTTAAAATTTTCAGGCAGGCGTTTGGTTACTTCTGAAATGAACTCAGGGAAAGTCATTCCTAGGGCTTCTGACAGTTTCCAAAGAGTCGATATCTGCACATCGCGTTTTCCTTTTTCCAGTTGGGCAAGTGAGGTATTGGGGATGTCATATTCATAGCTCAATAGCAAAATCCCTTTTTTAAGCCCAAGTCGTTTTTCTTTCACAATTTCGCCGATTGTCTTTAATAACAATTGCTTTTTCGATTTCTTTAGTTCATTTTGTTCGCCCATGTTGACAATTTTAGTTCTATATATTATATTGACTATAACTAATAAGATATAGCGAATGAGGTATAAATATGGTCAAAAATTCCAAAATGAAATTAGGTTTTACTCTGGCAGAAGGTGCTACGCACGTGCCAACCAAAGTGAAATTGGGGTTTACACTTGCTGAAGTTTTAATCACCCTTGGGATAATCGGTGTAATAGTTGCGATGACCATTCCTAATTTGATTCAACACTACCAACAAGAAGCTACGGTGAACAAGTTGAAAAAGGCTATTTCTGTTTTGAATCAGGCTTACAAATTATCTTTTGATGATGTTGGAGAACCAGGAGCCGACCAATTACAAATCACGTCGACCGAATATTTTAATACCTATTGGGCACCATATATCAAAGTCTCTCATTTCTGCGATTATTCAGATTATTGTGGTTATGGTAAACCAACACCATGGACAAATGCAAACGGGACTCAAAACGGTTGGTATGTTGTAGAGCAAAGGCTTAGAACCTCTTTTGTTACTCTTGATGGTGTAACAGTCGTATCTTTATTTTCAACATGGGCAGATGATGATGGCGGAAAGGGTGAAAAGAAAAAGAATGTTTATGAAATCATTGTTGATATAAATGGTAGAGAAAAGCCAAACAGACTTGGGCGAGATGTTTTCTTTTTAACTCGTGTAACAGAAAATGGCGGAGGTATCAGACCTTACGGTTTTGAAAAATCTAATGATGAAATTAACAAAAACTGCTCCAAAACCGGAACAGGTGAATACTGTGCCGAAAAAATCCGTCGTGCAGGTTGGAGTATAGATAAAAGTTATCCGTGGAAATAGTTATAGAACTTCTTTAATTGCCGCAATCATCCCATTTGGAGATGCAATATTTTTGCCTGCAATATCAAAGGCTGTTCCATGCCCAGGAGACGTTCTCACAATATCAAGACCAATTGTCATATTGACAGTGTTTTCGCCAGCGACTGTTTTTATTGGTATAAGTCCTTGGTCATGGTAATTGGCAATATAGCAATCATATTTGTCTTTCGTGTTTGCAAAGTAGCTTTTTGCTGCATCCACAAACAAAGTATCGGCAGGCAGTGGCATTGTTATATCAATACCTTCATTTTGCAAATTTTTTACCGCAGGAATCAAAATATCAATTTCTTCCATTCCTAAAATCCCATCTTCCCCTGAGTGTGGATTAAATCCGCAAAGTGCAAATTTAGGATTATTTATTCCAAATTGTTTTTGGAAAGTTTTTACAAGGTTTTCAACTTTCGTGACAACGATATCTTTTGTCAAATTGATATCTTTTAGGCCGCAGTGCCTTGTTAATAGCAAAACTCTGAATCCGTTTGCAACAAAAAGCATTTCCGCAAGTTGATTGTCATGAGCCAAAAAGTGTTGCAATACTTCAGTTTGACCGTTGAAATTGTGACCTGCTAAATGTAGGGCATTTTTGGCAACCGGTGCTGTGACGATGGCTTTTGGCTTTAATTCGCAAGCTAATTTTAAAGATTGAAAACTGAATTCGCCTGCTTCTTTTGTTACCTGTCCTGCTTTTATGTCATTTTCATCATACGGAACTTCAATAATTTCGTAGTTCTTATCAAGTTTTCCGTAGTAGTCTAAAATTTTTTTATTTGATATAATTGCAATTTTTTCGTCAGGCAAATCCAAAGCCTTGAGTGCTTTCATAGTAATTTCAGCCCCAATACCGTTTGGGTCGCCTGTTGTGATTATAATTTTATCCATAACAAATTACTCTTCGTGTTTTTCAAAGTATTTTAAAATTTCGATAAGGGTATTAACTCCGCCAAGGTTTCCAGACTTTGTAACAATCCATTGGTCTGAGTTTGCGTTTTTACTTAGTGCAATTGCAGGCAAAACTTCATCAATCAGTTGTAGCTGGTTTGCGTTTATCGAATTACAGCATTTGTAAGAAGTTTCTCCGCCTAACGTAATTAATACCGCTTTTTTTCTTGCCAAAACTTGAGAAGAAAGTTCTGCCAAAAAGTCCGTGATAACATTAGCCAATCCTGATTTTGTCAAATCTGCTTTGATTGTGTCTTCCGCAAATCCGTCAAAATTCTTTAACAATTTTGATGTATGAACCAAAACGATGTTATTTCCTGTCAGGTTTGAGACGATTCTGTTTACCAAACTTTCTTCAACCCCTGATAATACGGTGTTCATATCAAGTTCAATCGGCAAACAAGTTTCTTCGTAATCTGCAATTTGTTCAAGTTTATCAATTTGACTTGCCGTAATTTGAGTTGCACTGCCTGATACAATAAGTTTTGGAAGTTTTGGAAGTCGTACAGGCAAAACTTCGCTGTAGTCGTTATTTTCAGAGAACCATTCGTTACTCAAAACTTTTCCGGCAGCAGCTGTTCCGACAGGCAAAATTTTGTAATTAGATTTGCCCATAGCAAGAACAATTTGTTCTAAATCAATTGTCGAAACAGAGTCTGCAACGATTATTTTTTTACCTTGGCTTATAAGTTTGTTTATTTCTAACAAAATTGGACCTGCACCATCCATTATTGTCTTTAACTCAATACAACCGACCAAATCTTTGAGATTTGCTCCAAGTTGACTTTGCAATAATGTTGGCAAATGAGATTCTGCAATCGGAGAATGTGGGTCACGAGCCATTTCTGTTCTTTCAATCGGCACACCGCGCAACAGGTGATAACCACCTACTGTGATTCTTCCTTCTTGCGGAAATGCAGGCATGACAACAGCGGCATCCCACCCCAAAACTTCAAGCATAGACATAACTTCAACCGCAATATTTCCTCTTACGGTTGAGTCAATTTTTTTGTAGAAGAAATCAGGATTTAATTTTTCTACCAAAAATTCTGTAGCTTGTTTAACTTTTTCAAACGCATCTTGTGCTGAAATATTACGAGATTCTGTCGAAATCGCCCATGCCTGTTGCATATTAGAACAAGCAGGTTCAATTTCGGTATTTAGCAAAATATTTGTATCTGCACCGTTGAGTTTGAATTGTAAAGCGGTATCATTTGCGCCTGTAAGGTCATCTGCAATGATTCCGACAGTGTTAGAATTTAATATCATAATACAGCTTCTTCTGCATCTCTTTTAGAGCCTAAAAGTCTGATTGTGTTAGCTCTGATGTAGAAATTTTCTCTTTCGTTATTAGTTGTTTTATCTACCCATCTGCTGTTTGCAATAGCGCCGTCGATAGCAACAAGTCTGCCTTTTTTTACATATTCTGCAGCAAATTCAGCTTGTTTATCCCAGATTTCGATGTTGAACCAATCAGTAACTTCTGATTTGGTTTTTGAATCCCATCTGTTTACTGCAACTGAAAATCTGGCTTTTGTTTTACCTGAATCAAAAGCCTTGAAATCTTCTGATGCATCTCTTCCGACTCTGCCTACTACTGTAACTGTATTCATTATTTTACCTCTTTCGATTATCTCAAATCTTGTCTTGAGTTCATTATATTATAAACATGTAAAACGCTTATTTCCCTATCACGGATTGTTAAGAAATATAGAAAATTAAATTGATTAAAAAGTCTGCAACCAACATATATATTGTAGATAGAATTGCCGCTTGGGTTGTTGATGTGCCGACTTCTTTTGCGCCGCCTTTTGTTTCATATCCTTTTGTTGCGCAAACCAAAGCTATCAACGCTCCAAAGATACATGCTTTTAACAAGCTGATATAAATATCTTTTGTCGCAATCCATGCCCATGCTGAAGTTGCATATCTTGCAGGGTGAAGGTTAATTGTACCTAAAGATACGAACATTCCGCCCAAAATTCCGATAAATTCTGCAATCAAAACTACCATCGGTACGGTAATTGCTGATGCCAAAATCCTAGGTGTGAAATAATAGCCGACAGGGCTTATTTTCAAAGTTTTTATCGCATCAACTTGTGATGTTACTTGCATATTGGCGATTTCTGCTGAAATTGCAGTGCCAGCTCTAGCACCGATTGCCAAAGCTACAAAACCCGGAGCAATTTCGCGAATCATTACGACTGCAATAGTTCCGCCAATATAGGCTTCTGCTCCTGTCAGCAAAAACTCTTTTGAAACTTGGATTGCAATAACTGCAGCCGAGATAAATGCAATAACCAAAGATATTGGCAGAGAATCGTAGCTTATTGCAGTAGCTTGAGTTATGACAGATTTGAATTTGACATTACCGCCAAATAAGTATCTTAAACATTCTATGAGATTTTGTACGCATAAACCTAAAAATTTAATCAAAATACCCTGCCTTTTTCCTAAAAGTATCATGAAAAAATAAATAAGTCTAATGTGGTGGATTTACAAGTTTAGCACTTGACTAAATTGTTCAATTAGAGATTCCGAAACAAGTTCGGAATGACCCCTGTTCCCTCGCCCCTTGTGGGAGAGGGCTAGGGAGAGGGGGCATTTTTTTTCATGCACTCCGTGCAGGGGTGCTTTTGGTGGCAAAAGCACCGCAAAACCACCGACACGCCAATGTTCACATCAAACTAAAAACTCGTACAATAGCCGAATAACTCGTCACTTCGTTCCTCAAACAAATTCGGCTTTTGTTGTTTACTCGTTTTGTTTGATTGTTCGCTTTTGGCTATTGTCGGCTTATTGACCTGCGTGCTGAATTGTTTGTGGGGACACTTCGTTTTCCCCACACTACTTTTTACATGTCATTACCAACAGGTCGCCTACTTTTTTCTACCTGATATCTTGCTTTTATCCACTGTTGCGATGAATTTTATGGCTTCATTTGATGGAATTGCAAAACCTATTCCGATATTTGAAATATTATGGTCAGGGTTGTAAATTGATTGGCTTATCCCAATGACTTGCCCTGTCGAATTTAGCAAAGGTCCGCCTGAGCACCCCGGATTGATTGCTGCATCTGTTTGAAATCTGTTTTTCACATAGTCAATTCGTGAGATTATTCCTTGTGTCAAAGTGTTTGAAAATCCAAATGGATTGCCGATAGATAGAACCTTTTGCCCAACTTTTACATTCTCGGAATCTCCAAAAGATACCGTTTCTAATGGCGTTTTAGGGTTGATTTTTATCAGGGCAAGGTCTTTATTTTTGCCCATTTGAGCGATAAATTGAGCCTTGTAGGTTTGACCGTTTGATGTGGTAACTTCTATATTCTTGTAATTCTCGACGACGTGAGAACCTGTCAAAATCAATCCGTCTTGGGATACAATACAGCCTGTACCTGCAGAAACACCATCTTTCAATTGAACATCTATTGCGACAATTGCAGGACTGATTTTTTCGTAAACGGTTATATTTACCTGTTCGTCAGGCTCAAAAGATGCGAACGAGCTTGAACAATTTGCTCCAATAAGCACAAATGCCAAAATTAACAGTAATCTTTTTTGCATATAAAATTCCTCTCTTAACCTGAATATTATTCTGTTTTTGTAAAAAATATATTCTCTTAGGCTTTGTTTTTGCGGTTAGTCTTGAAAATATTAAAATATTAATGTATAATTCAGAAGACGTTAAGTCCGAGAATATAATTAAGGAGAAAATTATGGCAAGAATTGATTCATTTAAACACGCTTTAGAAGAAAAACGTGCGGTAAAAGTTATCGCAGGTATTGATAACTTTGATATTGAAAACATCAAAAAAGTTGTATCTTCTGCTGAAACTGCTCACGCATCAGCTGTTGATATTTGCTCAAGAGAAGACATCGTTAAAGAAATTCGTTCAATGACAGAATTGCCTTTGTTCGTATCTTCAATCGTTCCATCTGAATTGGTTAAAGCAGTTGACTTAGGTGCAGATGCTATTGAACTTGGTAACTTTGATGTTTTATACAAAAAAGGAACTTCATTTGATGCTAACGATGTTTTGGCATTGGTTGAAGAAACAAAAGCTTTGTTAGGCGACAGAGAAGTATTCTTCTCAGTAACTATCCCTGGTGAAATTTCTACAGCAGACCAAGTTGCACTTGCTGTAAAATTGGAATCTATGGGTGTTGACCTAATCCAAACAGAAGGTCACTATGTTTCAGATTCTAACTTGTCAGGCGCAAGAGCTTTGATGGATAGAGCTGAATTGACAATCTCTAATACAATTGAACTTGTTAGAAATGTTGAAATGCCAATTATGACAGCTACAGGTATCAACCCTACAACTGCTCCATTTGCATTTGCTGCAGGTGCTTCAGCTATCGGTTGTGGTTCTTGTATCAATAAATTGTCTTCTAACATCTCAATGATTGCTACAATTTCATCACTTGTTGAAATTGCTAACAAAAATGCAGTAAAAGTTAGAGCATTTGTATAAGTTTAAAAGTTTTAAACTGGAAACGAGGCAACTCAAAAGCTTTTGAGTTGCCTCGTTTTTATTGTTAATTGTCCCCCTGACCAGCAGGTGAAACGAAGTGGAGTCATGTTTTATGTACCTGCGTAGTTTCAGTGTTTAGAATTTACCAAATATAACAATGTCATTCTGAACTTTACAAAGCGAACCATTGAGCTAGAGCGAAATGTGTGAGCCTGTATGCGGGCGTAGGCGGAGCTGATTCAGAATCTTTTTAATAATCATTATTAAGCTAAGTAATCATTGCAAAATTTTAAAATAGAAAAGACTCTGAACTAAATTCAGAGTGACAGAAAAAACTGTATTATCTCCCTGACATCCTAATCCATTAATCAGGAACATATTCAAAAATATCCTGAATTTTGCAATCCAATGCATAACAAAGTTTGTTTATTGTCTCAAGTTCTATTGTTTTTGTTTTGTTGTGGTAAATTCTAAACACTGCAACGTGGCTCAAACCTGCAATTCTAGCTAGTTCTGCCATATTAATTCGCCTTACGCCCATCATTATAGACAACTTGTTTTTAATCATAATGAGAGTTTAGCATTTTAGAAAAGTAGTTGATTAATATTAATCTTATGTATAATATTATTATATATGTATATAATAATATTGTAATACTGTTTAATATAGGAGCGAATATGAATAAGATTAAATTTTTATCAACTAAGACACATTTTGGTTTTACTCTTGCGGAGGTTTTAATCACTCTTGGGATTATAGGTGTGGTTGCGGCGATTACTATTCCGACCCTGAATCAGAGAAATTTTGAAAAACAAACTGTCAGCAAATTGAGAGAGACTCAATCAATTATTTCTCAAGCTGTCAGGATGGCAGAACAAGAAAATGGTGATGTTGATGGTTGGGGTTTGACCGGTTCTAATACTCAATCTGCGACAATTATTGCAGATAAATTAAAGCCGTATTTGAAGCTTGCGGCAGATTGTGGGGTAAATGATACCAGTGCAATTTGTGTGACAGATAAAGAATATAAAAGATTGGACGGAACTCGTCACGGTGATAATTATGCAACAGGACGTCCTGATTGTTATAAAATCGCTCTTCTTAATGGAACTTCTATCTGGTGGAAAGGACCGCAGGATGATTTTAGAAAAATTACTTTTTGGATAGATGTGAACGGACCAAAACAGCCAAACACTTATGGCAAAGATTTGTTTGTATTCGCTTACGAAAATTATTCAATCAGACCGCTTGGTGCACCGGATTCAGATTCTCCATGGGATAAAACTTGTACCAAAACAGGAAACGGTTGGGGCTGTGCGTTTTATGTTTTGAATAATCAGAATATGAACTATTTGCATTAGATGGGATGTTGCAAAATAATTAACAGTCATGCTGAACTTGTTTCAGTTCGTAGGTCGGCTTTACCAAGCCGACAGTGATTTTTTAGGTGGGCTGGTGAGCCCACCCTACTTTATCACTAGATTTTGAGGTGGGGGTATGACCTGTTTGTAGTGGATTACCACGTCACTCTGTCAAAACCAATACCTCATTTGCAAGTAAACTTTCCTCGTAATGACATGATTAAAAATTTTTGAATAATATGTTTTGGTTGAAGGATGAATATGTCTGATTTTTCAAAAATTCCATGTGTGTTGTATAATGTTTTCTGCAACGAGGCGGAATTATGAATTCAAAAAAATATACAAGTTTAGATAAGTTAAAAATCGGCAAAGATGCGATAATTACATCAATCGAATGTGAAGATAGGGCATTGCGCTCACATATCCTTGATATGGGTTTGACTCCAGGGGTAGAAGTAACGCTCGTAAAAACAGCTCCAATGGGTGACCCTTTAGAAATCAGGGTGCGTGGGTATGAACTGACTATCAGAAAAGCAGATGCCGCTAAGATTAAAATTGATGATATCCACGATGCACATGATTGCCCAAGACGCAATACGGATTACGAATTTTCTTTTGAACATTCTCAAAAAGGGGAAGAGGTTTCGTACGAAACGCGCAAAGTTAATAAAGGGGCAATTAAAACAAATTTGAAATTGGCACTTGCAGGTAATCAAAATTGTGGCAAAACAACTTTGTTTAACCAGCTTACAGGTTCAAATCAGCATGTCGGAAATTTCCCAGGAGTTACTGTTGATAGGACTGATGGAACAATTATCGGACACAAAAATGTTACAATAACTGACCTTCCGGGGATTTATTCTTTGTCTCCGTATTCTAGTGAAGAAATTGTTACAAGAGATTTTATTTTGCGAGAGAAGCCTGATGGACTTATCAATATTGTTGATGCGACAAATATTGAACGAAATTTGCTTTTGACAATGCAGTTGATAGAACTGGATGTTCCGATGGTTATTGCATTGAATATGATGGATGAAGTTACCGAAAGTGGCGGAAGTATCAATATTAACGCATTAGAATCAGTTTTGGGAGTGCCTGTTGTTCCGATTTCAGCCTTAAAAAATCAAGGTATAGATGAACTTGTTGAACACGTAATAAATGTTGCAAAATTTTCCGAATATCCTAGCAGGTTGGATTTTTGCCCTGATAACGGTGGAAAAGAAAGTGCAGTTCATAGATGTATTCACGCACTAATTCACCTTATTGAAGACCATGCAAAGGCTGCAAGTATACCTGTGCGTTTTGCGGCATCAAAACTTGCGGCAGGTGATTCCTTGATTTTAAAAGAGTTAAATCTTGATACAAATGAAATTGAGGCATGTGACCATATTGTTGAGCAAATGGAGGCAGAATCAGGTTTAGATAGAGAATCTGCGATTGCAGATATGAGGTTCACTTTTATTGAACGATTGTGTAAGGAATTTGTTTTTAAGCCGCATGAAACAACAGCGTACAAGCTTTCTACAAAAGTTGACAGGTTATTAACAGGTAAATACACGGCAATTTTGTCATTTTTAGTTATTATGTCATTGATATTTTATCTGACATTTGGACCTTTGGGAACTTGTTTATCTCAATTGATGGAACTTTTAATTTCTACAATAACAAAATTTGTTGATAGTTCTTTTACAGCTTACGGTTTGAACCCTGTAGTACATTCGTTGATTATTGACGGTATTTTTGCAGGCGTTGGCAGTGTATTGAGCTTTTTGCCTGTAATCGTCGTACTGTTCTTCTTTTTATCAATATTGGAAGATTCAGGATATATGGCAAGAGTAGCCTTTTTTATGGATAAGTTGTTGCGAAAAATCGGTTTGTCAGGGAGAAGTTTTGTCCCAATGTTGATTGGGTTTGGGTGTTCAGTTCCTGCAATCATGTCAACAAGAACACTTCCCTCAGAACGAGACAGAAAAATGACAATTTTCTTGATTCCATTTATGAGTTGTTCTGCAAAACTTCCTATATATGCATTGTTTACGGCTGCATTTTTTAAATCAAATCAAGTTGCTGTTGTTTTGAGCTTGTATTTGACAGGTGTAATTGTCGGAATTATTTTTGCATATATTATGAAATTTTTTGTATTCAAAGGCGAAACTGTCCCATTTGTAATGGAATTGCCAAATTACAGGATGCCGGGGTTCAAAAATGTTTCAAGACTTATTTATTACAAAGCAAAAGATTTTATGACAAAGGCGTTCACTATTATCTTTTGGGCAACGATTATAATTTGGTTTTTACAAACTTTCGATACAAAATTGAATCTTGTAACAGATTCTGCTGACAGTTTGTTGGCACTTCTTGGAAATTTTGTAGTTCCGATATTCAAGCCGTTAGGAATTTCTGATTGGAGAATTTCAACAGCATTTTTGACAGGTTTTATGGCGAAAGAGAGTGTTGTTAGTACATTGACGGTATTGTTAGGCGGAGATGTTGCAAAACTTCCTGAAATGTTTACCAAATTGACCGCGTTTGTATTTTTGGTATTTTCATTGTTGTATACTCCTTGTGTTGCGGCGATTGCAACAGTGCGCAGAGAGCTTGGCAAACGCTATGCAGTATTGGTATTGTTTGTTCAATGCTTAATTGCGTGGATTGTTGCATTTGGGGTATATCGCATCGGATTGTTGTTTGGAATGTAATGATTTAGCGTATAAAATTTTACAAATTTTCGTCATTAATCCATGATAAATGTATTTCTTTTAGGTTTTGGCGGCTGTTTGGGTTCGTACCCTCACTCGAAATTTTAAACAGTCATTCCGAACTTGTTTCGGAATCTCAAATTGAACAAATTAGTCTTATGTGAAATTTGTAATATTAGAGACCCTGAAACGGTCTTGGATTATTGGCGGCTCGACCGGCTCAACGTAGCTCTCGCCAAGACGTGCTGGGTTCGCTACGCTCACACGGCGCACTTGCCAAAATCCGCAGTTCAGGGTGACATTGACTGTGGTGTTCGGTTAGTTTTGTCGGTCGGCTTTACTAGGCCAACAACAAAATCAACGTTGATAGATTCTAAATAGGATAAAATCTAAGCCAAACAAGCCCACAAGATTTTTAATCCTTTTAGAATGACATATATAAATAAAAAAGTCGGCTTAGTTAGCCGACCTTATATTATTTTACTTTTGCAATTGTTTGTACAAATCGATTTCTTTTTGACTTAATTTTGCAGGTAATACAATTTTTACTCTTGCGTTTAAGTTTCCATATCCGCCTGATTTTTTAGGCAAACCTAAATTTTTCAGTCTGAGCATTTTACCTGTTGAGGTCATTGGAGGAATTTTTATTCCGATGTTTCCATGAAGAGTTTGGATTTCTTTCTGACAACCTAGGACAGCCTCTGGTGGAGTGATTTCAACGTCTTTTGTTAAATCTGACCCTTTGATTTCGTATTCAGGGTCTTTGGGTGTGATAATCAAGTATAAATCACCTGTTTGTCCGTAGGCATCGGTTTTTCCTTCACCTTTAAGTCTTACTTTTTGACCTTCTTTGATTTCTTTTGGTAATCTGACTTTGATAGATTTATTTTCGTTAATGATACCGGTACCGCCACAAGCGCTACAGTATGCTCCACCTCCTGGGCATTGAGTACATTTTCTCATGTCGTTAAATTTTACGGTAATCGGTGAATCAGAAAATAAGTCTTTTGCTGTGACGTTCAAAGTTTTGGTGATATCTAAATCCTCAGATTTTGGAGCTTGTGCTCTTGAACGCGTTCCGCGTTGTGCGCCACCACCGTAACTCCTTCTGGTGTAAGTTTGTTGACCTGCACCGCCAAGGTCTCCAAAATCAAATCCTGAAAATCCTCCGCGTGCTCCGCCTGCGGCAGCTCCGCCCATCATATCACCAAATAGTGAACTGAAAAAGTCGGAAAATCCGCCCATATCTTGACCGTTGAAGTTAAATTGTTGGTAAGCTCCGCCTTGACCACCACCAAAGTTGAAGTGTTCAAACCCCGGAGGTGGAGTATAATCTGCTCCGCCTTGCCAATTTGCCCCTAAGCTGTCATATCTTTGACGTTTTTGTTTATCGCCAAGAACCTCGTAGGCTTCGTTTATTTCTTTAAATTTTGCTTCAGCTTCTTTTGTTTTATTTACGTCAGGGTGGTATTTTCTAGCAAGTTTTCTATAAGCTGATTTGATTTCAGCTTCTGTTGCATCTCTTTTTACACCCAGTGTTTCATAGTAATCTTTGTATTTCATAATTCAAAATCTCCTATTCTAATGATAATATAAAATAGGAGATTTTTTGAGTTTTTTAATTATTTTTTAATGAATTAATAAGATTATCTTTCTTGCATTTTTTCGCTCATTTGTTCAAGGTTATTTTTGAACAATTTTACAAAATCTTTGTCATTTATTTTTTCTAAAATTTCAGCCTTGTTCCCTGCTGCAAGCGTTCTTGTTGATTGCAATTCCATAGTCGGATGCAGTAAATTCATTGTCAAAAAATGTCTGTTAAATTTGTCCGGAGTTTGTTCAACGGTTAGACCAAAAGCTTTTCCGCAAATGTTATCAAAAGTATTTCTGACACTAGCGTTTACATTTCTGTATTGATGGTTGTCAGAAACATAATTTTTAGCCTCATCTGAGAGCTTTTTTACCATTTTTACAATTTCTTCTTCTAAGTTCACTTTCTTTACATCCTTAGTTTTGATTATGCCCATAACGGCATTTGGGTTTGCATTGTTAATGTATTTTATCATGTTTTCTCCGATTAGTCTATAAGTCTTTTATGCGACAACTTTTAAGTGTTGTTGGAAATTTAATTTTTTAGCGCTTTGCTCGGCATCATCAATCTTGTGAAGTTTAATCATATTTTCTTCACTCAGAATTTGGTTGAATTTAGTCGGCAATTTTGGTTTTGAAGATTTGATACCAAGTTCAATATCTCTATAATAATCATAACATGCACTTAAATATTTGTTGTAGTCGTCATAATCTTCCGGTGACAAATCTTTAACTGCATCTTTGTAATCATCATAAACATGGCTTAATGTGTTTTTGCCTTGTCTTGAATCATAAGCAATATGTTCAACTTCGCCAAACGGACCTTTACCGCGGATTTGAATTTCTGCCAAACTTCCGTCTTTTAACACTGCATTAAATTGTGCGGTTGTATAGCCTGATGCTTTGATAGCTTTACTTTCAAGTGGCGTTAGTGCATCTTTAAATCTTGCTGTTTCAGGTCTTGTGATGATATCAAAATAGTTACCTGTGACAGCTTGCATTTCTTTAATTTGTGCAATTTGAGAGTCTGTGAAGTATGGAATACCGTCAGCTCCTGTGTAGTTATTCAATTCTGTAATTTTTAGTGGTGTGATATTTTTACCTGCTTTTAACTGTGCGATTACTTCTTTACTTACACCTGATTTTTCGATTTGTTCAATGGTTGTTGCGCCGCTATTTAGGGCAGATTGCAATGAAGAAACCATAATTTGATTAACTACAGGTGCTGATTGTTTTTCCGCAAGTGCTAATTTTACGGCTCTTGAATACTTTTGCGCAATTTTCATTTCTTCATCTGTAAGAGTTTCTTTAGAGAAGAATTTTTGCATGATTTTTTGTTCTTCGGCTGTAAGATTTTTATTTTGAATTTTCAAAGTTTTTAAAGTTTGAGTGATATCCTTTGCTGTTAAGTTTGGCATAAGAATTCTGCCGCCGATAGCATCACCTATCAATTTAGTGGCTGCTGCATCTGACCTGATAACTTTTCCTTTTTCAAGAACTTTCTTTTCAAGTTTTGAATAAATTGAGTTTGCTCCTTTTGAACGAACGCTCAATTCATACCCTTTGAAAATTGAACTGATTTCTTCTTTTGCAGCACCTGCTACTTTTTCAAAATTTTCAGCAAGTCTGACAGAAACGTTCCCGAGTTCTGCTTGACCGGCATGGTCAATTTGACCTGTTAGGGCATTTTTATAAATTCTCAATGCCGGCTTTGTTTGGTTGATTGTACTCGGTGCAAACGGAATTGAGATATCGGGTTTTACCTGAAATTCAAAACTATGTTTGGTAAAATCGATTATTTTCTTACCTTGCTTAAATCCTAAATATTCTCCATTTGCTAAAATGTTTGGTTTAACTTTTGATTTGCCAAAACCAATTGCAAATTTTTCGCCTGTTTTGACAACATTTTTAGCGATGACACTTGTTAGTCCCATGTCAATTCCCCTTTATTAAATATCCCCTATGTTTATATAAAGTATATTTACTTTTGAAAATTGCCTAAATTAAAAAAGAGATATTACAATTTTGTAATATCTCTTTCGTTTGCATATTAGTACAGTGCAAAGTCTTTATTATTTAAGGCTAACTTTTACAGCTGGTCCTTTTTGTTCGATTTCAACTTTGTTTTCTCTAGCTAACCAGCCAAGACCTAAATCAGCAAAGTTTCCTTTTAAGTCTAATTCTTTTTTCATTTTTGCAAAAGAAGTTGTTCCGTTTTGGTGTAAGTAGTTATAAATTTCTCCTGCAGAAAATCCGATTTGTTCTTCTAATGTTAAACTTACTCTTTTAGCCATTTTTAATTCCTCCATGATTGATTGTTCAAGCTACACTTTTTCGTCGACATAAGAATAATAGTTTATTTGGTGACACTTGGCAATCATTTTAAAAATGTAGTTTTCTTCTGATTTATGCTAAAATATACAGCATAAGGAGTATTGAAGTTGCTAATTGAGGGAGACATTTCAACAAATAAAACAGATTTGCTTATTGAAAAATATGCAAGTCTTTTAAATAGCGGAATTAAAGCCTCAGAAATCCTTGTGCTTGTGCAAAATTCTACATTGAAAAACTCTTTTGTTGAAAAAACTCTTGAAAAACTGACGATAAATTCGCTGGAAAAAATGCAGGTTCATTCTTTTTTCTCCCTTGTATATAATACGGTGTCAGACAATTGGGCATTTTTAGAAGATAGAAATATCTTTGATAATCCTGTGATTTTGCCGAATTTGGCAGGGTTAGAGGTTTCTCAATTTATAATGAAAGAAATCCTAAATCAGGTCAAATTCCGAGGGTACAATTCAAGGATGTCATTGTTACATCAGATTTTTAGAAGGTATTCTCTAATTGTTCAAAACAATTTGTCTCAAAGTGAAGTCGATGAAAGAGCTAAAATCTTAAAAGAAGGCTTTTCTGATGAGGCGAATTTGGCAATTAAAAAGTTTTTAAAAAAGACCCTCGAACTCCGTGATTTTGACTATTTGCGCCAATGTTTGATGTTCAATTTTATCTATAAAAATACGGATTATTTTAAAAATATCAAGTATTTGATTGTAGATGATGCGGATGAGTGTACTCCAATTTTTTTGGATTTTATTGAATATTTGTCAAAACAGCTCGTTGATTTCGATATCGCAATTGACCCTCTCGGTTCAAGTCGTTGCGGTTATTTGAGCGCAGATAAAAATAATTTTGAAAAACTAAAATATATTTTCAAAAATCCGCAAATAAATGTTTTAGCTCCTGAAAAGCAAAAAACATCGGCTCAAATTTTGTTTGACAATGTAATAAACGAAAATACAGAAGTTTTGAATAATTTCACTTATGAATCTTTTTCAAAGCGTTCAGGTATGTTGGAATCTGCGATTGGAAAAATAAAAAATTTGCTTGCTAAAAAGGTTCAGCCTTGCGAAATTTCTGTGATTTCTCCTGTAATTGATGAGATGTTGAAATTTGGGCTTAGAGAAAATTTGAAAAACAACATCAATCTGAAATATCTATCAGGTAGTGAAAAATTGATACAAAACAGGCTTGTTCAGGCAACTATTACGATATTAAAACTCAATACCGAATTAAAATATTCTTTGAGCGAATTTGATATCAGGGTTATTTTATCTGAATTTTTGCAAATTCCGTTAAAATATTGTGCGAAAATTCTTGAAAACTTTCACCAAGATAAAATCCTGCCAAAGTTTGAATTTGCGGATTCTGAGTATAACCAAAGGTATAATATTTTTAGAACTCTTGTCGAAAATTTGTCAGAGTCTCCATTAAAAATTTCCGAGCAAGTTGTCCAAATATATAATGAATTATTGACGCTCGCGCCTTTAAAATATGAAGAGTTAAACAAGTTTAATTTCTTTTTAAAGCAGCTCACTGATTTTGAAAATATATTCGGAAAAAACTTCAATTCAAGGAAACTTGATATAATTTTGCAAATCGAAAATTCTATCATTGCAGAAAATCCGTATTCGGTGTTGGATATAGAACGTAATGATTTGGTGGTTTCGACTCCGCAAAAAATTATAGATAATCATATCAAAACGAAATATCAAATATGGTTGGATATTTCAAATTCTGAGTGGATAAAATCAGATACCGGACCGCTTTATAACGCTTGGGTGTTCCAAAAAGATTGGTACAAAGATGAATACACAATTGAAGATAATATCAGTTTATCTAAAGATAAGAATGCTCGTGTTTTGCGCAAATTAGCTTTGTGCGCGCAAGACAAGGTATTTTGTTATTCAAGTCTTTTTGATTCAAACGGTATTGAAAATTATGGGGCAATTGAGCCTTATATTGTGGTAAATCAGGAAAATTCAGAAGGTGAAGAGGAAAACATAACTCAAACTTTTAAAATTATTCCACGTGAAGACCAAAAGCCTGTATTAGAATACAAGTCAGGATTAATGGGAATTTCGGCAGTTCCGGGGGCAGGGAAAACAACAATTCTTCTTGCGTTGATTATAAAACTTTTAGAACGCGGTATAAATCCTGAAAATATCTTTGTTTTAACGTATATGGATTCTGCTGCTCGAAATTTCAGGGAACGAATTAAAAACGTTCGCAAAAATTCTTCAAAACTTCCTAATATCAGTACGATTCATGGACTTGCCTTGCGTATTTTAAAAGAAAACGGTAATTATGAAAAATTGGGATTATCAGGAGATTTTGAAATTTGTGATGATTCTCAGCGCGGTAGAATTTTGCGCGAAATTTCTTCAAGATTGAGAATTGAACAAAAAACAGCAGAAGAATTTGACCGAGGTGTTTCTGCGTTTAAGTTTGGCGGAAGTTGTGTCAGTGGAGAGGTTACGGACGCTAAATTGAAAAAGTTTTTGATGTTTTTCAAATTGTATCAAGAGACATTAAAAGAAAACAACCTTATTGACTATGATGATATGTTGACGGGTTCGGTTAAAATTCTAAAGGAAAATCCTGATATATTGGCGCATTATCAAGATGTTTGCCAATATATTATAGAAGATGAGGCACAGGACTCTTCAGGTGTTCAGCAGGATTTGATAACCCTTTTGGCAGGTAAACATAAGAATATAATAAGATGTGGTGATGTTAATCAGTCTATCACGTCGACATTTTCAAACGCGGATGTTGAAGGGTTTAGAAAATTTATCACAGAAAACAACAATGTCACAATGAACTGTTCTCAACGTTGTACAAAAGATGTTTGGCAGTTTGCAAATAAGCTTGTTGAGACATCTTCTCAAAACAAAGAAAGTGAAAATTCGTTTTTCAAAATGTATATGCAGCCTGTCGAAGGTAAAAATCCACAACCTTACGGCAGCGGTTCGGCTGTTGTTGGTGAAGTTTTTGACACAGGTGTAGAAGAGAAAAACTATGTTCTAAGGGTAATAAAAGAAACATTGTCAAAAAATCCTGATTTTACTGTCGGAATTTTACTCAGAAATAATTATCAGGTTGCAGCTTGGCAAAATTTGCTTGAAAACAGCGGTTTAAAAGTAATTACAAGAAATCAATGTTTAGAGCAAAAAGACATTTTTAGGGCGATTTTTGCTGTAATGAAAATGATTTTAGCGCCTTTTGATAATGAAAATGTTGCACAAAACTATTCTGTCTTAACCGAACTTGGGTTTTACAAATTTGGATTAGGTAATGAAATCAGAAAGTATGAAAATCCGTTTATACAAGTAAATTCTGATAATCTTGAACATGTCGAGCTGGAACAATTCTATTGGGATTTAAACTATTGGATATCTTTATGTTATCTGACACCGAATGAACTTGCGATAAAAATCGGTATGCATTTTTTCAAAAGTGAGATTGAAAAATCTAATATTTATCTGATTTCAACTTTGATAAAACGTATATGTATCAAAAATAACTCCTTAGAGTATGCTGTAGCGCGACTTGCCGAACTTGCCAAAAAGCCAAATCTTAGCGGATTTAAGTTTTTCTCGGAAGAAGATGAGGATGATAAAAAATTCTTGGCAGGAAAGGTTCAAATTATGACAATGCACAAGTCAAAAGGGGATGAATTTAATTTGGTATTTATTCCTGAATTGACCGAAAAAAATCTTCCGCTGTCTGTTGGAACTATTAGTTTGAAATCGTCTGAATTTTTGGAAAATGTAAAAAAACTCTCTAAAAATTACAAGCCAAAATCTGAGTTTGAACTTAAACAAGAAATTCTATCAGAAAATTTGCGTTTGTTATATGTTGCGATAACAAGGGCAAAAAACAAGTTATACTTGACAGTCAGCCAAAAATCAAAAACAAGGTTTGGAAAAGAGCAAAAACAAACAGCAAATAAAATGGTGTTCAGTGATTTGATGGGGGTGAATTATGCCAAATAGTTTTTCACCAAATATGTTAAAAACTTATGAACAATGTCCTAAAAAATACTATTTTCGGTATGCCGAAAATGTAAATGTTCCGCTATCTTCAACTCCTTTTGAAAAAGGTAAAAAAATCCACGCACTAGCGAATTATTTTTTGCAGGGGGTGAATATTTCGCGAATTGAAACTGCTTTAACTCAAGAAGAAAAAGAAGTTTGGAATTTGCTTTTAGGTAATCAGTTTTTTCAAAAAGATTATTATAATTCAGAATATCAATTGTCTTGCAAAGTCGGTGATTATTGGGTTGGCGGTAGATTAGATGCTGTTGTATTTGATGAAAACAGTTTTTATATATTAGATTATAAAACAGGTTCAATCCCTAAAACTCCTGAATTTGACTACCAAACAATGGTTTATTTGCTTTCAATGGATGCGCATTTGAAAAAATATAGCGGACTTGCTTTTGTTTATATAAATTTAAAAGATAAGAAAAACTATGTCATTCCGTTTAATGACACCGTAAAATCCGAGTATACCAAAAGAGTGCTTGATATTTGTGACAAGATAAATTCAGATACCGTTTTCCCTTGCAAATTACAAAATTGCCAAAGGTGTGAGTATTCAAAAATCTGCACTCGTTCCTAAGTGTTACTTATCTAAATAAAGCATTGACAAATCGTCAAATTATGGGCACAATTAATATAAATTTTGAGGGGGAAAATATGGTTAAAGAAACATACTTACATGATAAACACGTAGCATTAGGTGCTAAAATGGTTGATTTTGCAGGTTGGCACATGCCTGTTCAATATTCATCAATCATAGAAGAACATAAAACCGTTAGGGAAAAAGTCGGCTTGTTTGATGTTTCTCACATGGGTGAAGTTTTTGTTTCAGGAAAAGATGCAACTGCATTTTTAAATAAAATTGTTCCTCAAAATATTGAAAAACTTGATTATGAAAAAGCTGTATATTGCCAATTGCCAAACAAAAACGGCGGACTTATTGATGACCTTATTATTTACAAATTGGGGATTGAATATTATTTGGTAATTTGTAATGCCTCTCGTATTGATGAAGATTTAAACTGGATTGTGCGTAATAAACGCGGAATGAATGTGAAAATCGATAACCAATCACACAATTATTCATTGCTTGCCGTTCAAGGTCCAAGAGCAATAGATTTGATGCGAAAAATGGGCTATAACATAGAAAACCAAAAATCTTTCACAATTAAGCCTGCAATTATTGAAGGTATCAGATTACTGGCATCAAGAACAGGATATACTGGAGAAGACGGATTTGAACTTCTTGTAGAAAATGAATATTCTGAATATTTGTGGGATAAAATTTTAGAAGAAGGACAAGAATACGGAATTAAACCAATCGGACTCGGTGCTCGTGATACCTTGAGACTTGAGGCAGCTTTACACTTATACGGTAACGATTTGGACGAAAACACAACTCCGATTGAGGCAGGTTTATCTTGGTCTGTTCCAAAAGACAAGCAAGCTAATTACAACGGCAAAGAAATTATTATGAGCCAAGTTGCAAACGGAGTTTCAAAACGTTTGGTCGGACTTGTTATGTTAGATAGAAATATCGCAAGACACGGTTATGATATTTATTTTAAAGGCGAAAAAGTCGGACATGTTACAAGCGGTTGTGTTTCTCCAAGTACAGGCAAAAATATTGCACTCGGTTATGTAAAAAATGACAAAGAAATTTGCACAGGTGCAAAAGTTCAGGTTATGATAAGAGAAAAACTGCACGATGCGGAAATTGTTAAACGTCCGTTTATCGAAAAAAGAAACAGAGTGTAGAACAAATAAAAATGAATTATGAAAAGGAGAATATAAATGGGTTTTAAAGAAGAAATGTTATGTTCAAAATCACATGAATATATTGTAAAAGAAGGCGACAAATATGTAATCGGTTTGACTGATTATGCTATTGAACAACTTGGCGATATCGTATTTTTAGAATTGCCGGAAGTTGGTGACGAATTTAAAAAAGAAGATACATTTGCAAATATCGAATCAGTAAAAGCTGCTTCTGAAATTTATATGCCAATCAGCGGAAAAATTGTTGAAATCAATAGTGAATTGGTTGATGCTCCTGAAAAATTGAACGAAGATTGCTATGAAGGCGGTTGGTTGGTAAAAGTTGAATCAAACGCATCAGAAGATGAATTCAAAGATTTGATGTCATACGCAGATTATAAAGAAGAATTGGAATAATTATGAAGAACTTTTTAGTACACGACGAAAAAACAAAACAAGAAATGTGTGAGAACATTGGCGTAAATTCTGTTGAAGATTTGTTTAAACAAATTCCACAAAGTGTAAGGATGGCATCTCTTGACCTTCCTGAGGGGTTGAGTGAAATGGAAACTCAAAAACAGGTTAAAAGATTGTCAAAAGATAATCAATCTGACTATGCTGCATTTTTAGGCGGCGGAATTTATAACAAATTTGTTCCGGCATGTATTGCTCAAGTTGCGAACAGATTTGAGTTTAATACGGCTTATACTCCTTATCAACCTGAAATTTCGCAAGGCACATTGCAGGTAATGTATGAATTTCAGACAATGATTTGCCGCTTAACAGGCATGGATATTGCTAATGCTACTGTTTATGATGCAGGTACAGCTTGTGCTGAGGCTATTCTTATGGCTTGCAGAATTTCTAAAAAATACAAGGTTTGTGTACTAAACTCTCTAAATCCTGAGTATATCAAGATAATTAAGACATATACTTATTCTCAAT
The DNA here is from genome assembly GCA_902495705.1 of uncultured cyanobacterium. Classification (GTDB taxonomy): domain Bacteria; phylum Cyanobacteriota; class Vampirovibrionia; order Gastranaerophilales; family Gastranaerophilaceae; genus Zag111. The sequence continues at coordinate 12,506 of CABUXT010000025.1, read as the reverse complement.
CTATAGAAATTGATTTTGTAGACGAAATTCCGACAGATACAAAAGATTATGCTTGTGTATTGGTTCAAACTCCAAATTATTATGGCGAAATCTTTACTCCACGCTCTGTAGAATGTTTGCTTGTTGTATGCACTGACCCATCAACTTTATCAATCTTAAAACCGCCGTCAGAATACGGTGCAGATATTGTTGTCGGAGATATTCAGACTCTTGGTATTCCTATGAATTTTGGTGGACCTACTGCAGGATTTATGGCTTGTCGAGAAAAATTTATGAGACAACTCCCAGGCAGACTTGCCGGCAGAACGGTTGATAAAGAAGGTAAACAAGCTTTTTGTTTGACGATTCAAACAAGAGAACAACATATAAAAAGAGAAAAAGCTACAAGTAATATTTGTTCAAATCAAGCTTTGGTCGGACTTTGTTCAACTTTGTATCTGTCTGTAATGGGTGAAAAAGGCTTTAAGCAAGCAGGATATTTGTCTGCGAAAAACGCTCATACTCTAGCTGATAAATTGAAGGCCAAAGGAGTAAAAGTTTTAACAGAGAATTTCTTTAACGAATTTGTTATTGAAGTTGAAAACTCTGATAAATTTTTGGCGAATTTAAAAGAACATCAAATTTTAGGCGGAATAAAGCTAGATGGTAATAAAATTCTTGTTGCTACAACAGAAATGAACAGCGAAGACGAAATCAATGCTTACGCAAGTCTTGCGTAGTTTATTCTACATAATTACTGTTGGAGATTTTTCAAAGTAGTTAGGAAAATTCTTTTTGTATTCACTTAAATTTGTACAATAAGCCTCTAGGTCTAGCGAAATTCCTTTTTTTAACGGAGTTGCTTTAACGCCTAGAGCTTTGTATATTGAGCGAATAAATACATTTGCGATGGCGTCACTTCCTCGCTCCCAAGGGGTAGCATGTGCAATTACCCAGCGAATTTCAGCGATATTGTTGTTTATATCTTCTAAGTGTTCAGGCTTTACATCCATTTTGACATATTTGGCTACATTTTTGTATAATTTGCCGACATAATCAAGAGCTGCATTTATGGTTGAAAAACTTCCGTGGAGCAAATAGTTTGGTTCTGTTTTGTCAATTCCTGCAATAGGTTTTGTCAGATTTATATCAGGATAAGGGTTTCTCAGCGGATAAAATATTCTGCGGTCTAAGCGTTCTGCGTAGGAGTTGTAGCGAGAATATCTATCCCCATATTCCGTAATTATATCATGCCACTCAGGGTTACAGCGCCAATCTTTCCTAGATGTACGTAAAATGCCGGTATGTTCCTTTTTGAGGATGTCTAAAGTGTATTTATTGGCTTTTGTTACCCCTGCAGTGACAAATCTCAAAATATTTTCAAAAGTGGTATCTTTTCTAATCAGACTGACAGTTGTGTTTGCTGTATCTTTTATGTAATGTGCCCAAACAATGTTTTTGCCAAATCCGTTAATATTTACAAAAAAGTCTTTGCTTTTGAATTTTAGTTTTGGTGAATTTAAGTTTGCGCCAAAGTTTTGCGATTTGGTAGTGATGTTACTGATTTGCATATTTAATATAAAGTCTCTAATTTTAAAATTTGCTATAACATTGAAATCAAGCATAAAAAAAAGACCTTGTTAATACCAAGGCCTATCCGTTTAAATAAGAAGAGAGAGCTTTATATATTTATATAAAGTATTCTCAATTTGAAAAATTGCTAAATTTGGCTCCTCAAATTTACAAAACTTAACATATGATATTGTGCTTAATTTTACCCAAGATTTTGTTTGTGCTAGAATTTCAATGTAATAAAATAAGAAGTTGGTTTTTTATGAATATAGATAAACAAAAAGTTATTGATGGTATTAAAAAGCTTGTTACACCTAGAGTTTTGGTCGTTGGGGATTTAGCTTTGGATGAAATGATTTATGGCGATGCGGAACGTATTTCACGTGAGGCTCCTGTTTTGATTTTGCAGCACACTAAGACTAAATTGATTTTGGGCGGTGCGTCAAACGCTGCGCATAACGTTGCAACCTTGAATGATGGTAAAGTCGGTGTTATCGGTGTTTCAGGTGATGATTATTATTCAGAATTGTTATTTGATACATTTGAAAAAGCTAATATTGATTGTTCTAAAATCGTTAAAGATAAATCTCGCAAAACAATCGTAAAAACAAGAATTTCAGGCGCGATTACAACATCTATCACTCAACAAATTGTACGTGTTGATAGACAATCAAAAGGACCTATCTCTCCTGAAACAGAAGAAAAAATTATTAAAAATATTGAAAAAGTTCTACCTGATTATGATGCGGTTATTTTATCAAACTATCATATCGGAACTTTGACAGATAAAATTATTAAATTCACAACAGATTATGCAAACGAGTTAGGGAAAGTCGTTGTTGTTGATGCTCAAAGGGATTTGGGCAGTTATAAAAACGTAACTTCAATGACTCCGAATTTACCTGATACTGAAAAATCAGTTGGTTTCAAAATCGAATCAGAAGATGATTTGAAAAAAGCAGGCGAAATTTTGTTGAAAGATACTAATGCAAAATCTGTTTTAATCACTTGTGGTGCAGATGGTATGTTTGTCGCAAAACCAAACAACGATTACACAAAAATTCCTGTATTTAATAAATCAGAAGTTTTTGATGTAACAGGTGCAGGTGATACCGTTACGGCAGTTTATTCTTTGGCATTGGCAGCAGGGTTAGATTCAGTGTATTCTGCATTGATTGGTAATGTTGCAGCGAGTCTTGTTGTTCGTCAATTCGGTTGTGCGACAACAACTGTAGAAGAACTCTTGGATGCCGTTCAGAGTATAAAAATATAAGAAGGAGACTTTTTTATGAATAATTTAAAAGAATTTTTTAAAAAATTCCGAATTGTAGATTTTATTATTTTGGCTTGCGTTGTTATCGCTTTAGGAGTAGGTTTTGTGACTTACAAAGGCTTTAGACAAACTGCCGATAAACAAATTGAGGCAACTTCAAACATTGTGTTCAAAGTTTATATGAGAGGGGTAACTTTCTCAGGTAGCGAAATCCCAATTAAAAAGGGCGAAAAAACTTTTATCAGTATTAGAAATGTTCCTTATTCAGATTTGGATATTGTTGATGTTAAGGCTGATAGAAGAAAAATCGTTTTACCTACTTTAAACTCTAAAAAAGTTGTAATCGTGGTTGAAGATGTTTCTCAACCTGACTTGTACGATGTTGTAGTTACATTGACTGACAAAGCTAAAATCACAAAAGATGGAGCTGTTGTTGGTGGTAACAAAATCAAATTAGGTTTGCCTATTACATTAGAAGGTCCTGATTACAAATTTACCGGTTCTGTATCAGATATCAAAGTAATTGATGCAGTTGAAGATGAAGCTTTGAATAAAGATATGAATACTACAGATGATGTTCAATAAGATTTTTAAATTTTCTCAAGACAAATTAAGTTATTTATACGAAAACAGTTTATTTTTGCAAAATATTGACGGCGTAATTCTGCCGTTTATTTTGCTAACATTTGTCGGCTCAACATTTATGAGCTCAGATTCAATAGGGTTCTTTGCTCTAGTTGTTATGTTTTTGACAATTGTCAAAATGTTGACTAAGCCTAACGAAAAAATCGATTTCAGACATTTTGAAATTTGGCTTGTTGCATATTTTATGATTGTTGTAATCAGCTTGTTTGGCTCAACTCTTTTTGAATTGAGTTTAAAAGGCTTTTTCAAAACTTTTGTGTATGTTGGATTCTATTTTTCAACCTCACAATATTTGAAAGCTCATAAAAATCAGGCTGTATGGCTGCTTGGCGCAATTGCTTTATGCACAATGGCTGAATCTGTAATCGGATTTATGCAAAGTTTCTTACATTTGGATGAAATTTCTACATGGCAAGATACTTCAAGATTGAATCCTGAAGATGTGTTGTCTCGAGTTTACGGAACTTTAAAACCTCTTAATCCAAACTTGTTTGGGGGGTATTTGGTTTGCGGATTCCCTGCAATTTTAGGTTCTGTATTTTATTTCCTTAATAAAAAATCATTTAAACTTGCGATTTGTTCAGTTGCTTGTACATTGGTAAGTATTTATACGATATTCCAAACAGGATGCAGAGGTGCATATTTGGCATTGATGCTTATTATCGGATGCGTATTTTTGCTTTCTGCAAAATTCTTTTGGAAAACTTACAAGAAGTTATATATTTCATTTATTGGCGGAGTCGTAGGGTTGTTTGTTATGGCAATGACCTTTGTCAGCGCATTAAGATTGAGATTTTTATCAATTTTTGCAATGCGTAATGATTCGTCAAATTCTTTCAGATTCAATGTTTACCATTCAGCGGTTCAAATGTTCAAAGATAACTGGTTGCTTGGTATTGGGGTTGGCAATAAGAATTTCCGTGAAATTTACGGCTTATATATGAAAACAGGTTTTGATGCTTTGAGTGCTTATAATATTTATCTTGAAACAGCAGTCGAAAGCGGTATTTTTGCCTTGATTGCGTTTTTAGGATTTTTATTCACATTGTCAAAAGATGCAGTTAAGTTTATTTTAAACTCAACAGACAATGAAAAAATTATATTGGTGAGCGCGTCCGTTATTTCAATTTGGGCAGTAATGTTCCATGGATTAGTTGATACAATCTTTTTCAGACCACAGTTGCAATTTATGTTCTGGACTTATGTTGCAGTGATTTCAGCTTTGGCAGTAAAAGACTCAAACGAATTAGCATAAAAATCCGTGGCAGTGCATCCCTGGCATCATACCAAATCCCATACCCATGTTGGAGTAAAATCCTCCCATCATTGGCATTTGTGGCATATAACTGTAACAATTGAACATCATCCAAGGGTTAATGTTTGCCGTAAATAAAGCTGTTGTGCCGATATAGTTTGACGTTGGATTTCCGTAACCTGCGTATAGGTTTATGGTATTTCCGACAGGGTTGCCCATTTTTTGCATATTATAGGCAATATCATTTCTGATGTAGCCGTTTGCCATATTGCCAAACAAATTCATTGTAGCTGTTTGTGCAGGTACTCCGCTCTGTCTTTGTTGACCGTATGTAACAAGCGATGCCAATGTCGCATTGATGTTACTCAACGTTCTCATATTATCAGCAAAACCCATGATTATCCTCTTTTTTGTACTCTTATATATATAAAGTATATACTTTAAACTTTATTGCTAAAATTCTAATGCTTTGTAAAGATATGTAAACATGAAATTTTTAAGATTGGTAAATCCGATAATAATTTTTTGTACATTCTGGGGATTATTTTCTTTCATTCGGTTTGTAAAATTCATGTATAAAGACTTAGTGGAGTGAATATTATGTTTATTGGAAATAGTTGTAATGATTGCAACAGATACAATCGTTTGGAAATGAAAAATATTGACCAGAATTTGTTACCATGGTTAGAAGATATTATCGAAGAAAACTATAGCCGTATAGAACGAAAAGAGTGGAAAAGTAAGTATAACAGTTATGTTGTCTATGATTACGAACCTTTTTGTACGGAAGGTTTTGAAATAAATCTTGTAATCTCATCGCGTGAGTGTTCGTATTTGAACTTTATCAAATATCTTTATGATGAAAAAGTCTCTACGATTGAATATTTGAATAATTGTATTACTATATGATAGTAAAAAAGGGAAGAGTGTTGGCTCTTCCCTCGTGAATTTTGTATATGAATAACTGATTATTCTTCAGGTTTTTGGAAACATTCTTTGCAGAATACCTCTCTACCGGGAACCGGTTTGAAAGGAACCTGAGTTTGAGCACCGCATTTTGAGCATACAGCATCATACATTCTTCTTTTCTTTCTGTTGTTTTTTCTGCGTGCGGTTCTACATTCAGGGCATCTTTTTGGTTTGTTTACAAGTCCCTTTTCAGCGTAGAATTCTTGTTCGCCTGCAGTGAAGATAAATTCTTTGCCGCAATCTTCACATACTAATTTTTCGTCTTCGTACATTTTTTTTCTCCCGGTTGTGTACTTTGGTTTTGGTAAACCAATCTGTTTATCACTTTATTGTACACTATTTTCGGATTTTTGCAAGTAGGTTTTTCAAATTAGTGATTAAATCTTGCGGAGTGTTTTTGTGTCTTGCGATTTTCCAGTTGAATATCTTGTACGCCGTTGATAAAATCCGCAGTTTCTCTGGCTGCGCGTTTAGCTCTTTTGGCATCAAGCTTTTCTCGTTGCTGTGTGGCTTTTGCTTTTATTTGCGGAATTTTTTCTTCAAAATCGCCAAGCTCTACCTTAACAATGTTTGACCTTAAATCAAATTCGTCTTTCAAAACTTTGATGTAATCTGCCAGTAGGCTCGCATCTTGATATTTACCGCACTTGAACCATTTGTTGTCGATTTCGATTAGTCGTTTTATGTGCTTTTGAATATTTTCAGGAATATCGATATCATTAGCTTTTTGTTGCACGATAAAATCATCAAGCGGAGTGTCCGTTTTGATTTCGTTAATCTTTTTACTTGTCAAAATCGTTACTCTAAATGAGCTTAAATCTTGCGCTGCCTCATCTCCGTTTTCTCTTGCCAGTTTTTCTTTGCGGTAAGCGCATTGTGGGTGAATATGTTCATCTGTTCCGACAGAAGGTTCAAGCAAACGAAGTCCGACTTCTTCTGAATCCCTTGTTATTTTTACGTACTCTTTATTTTTGTAATCGTAGCGAAGTTTGTATGGTTGAGAATACTTAACAATAAATGCCTCAACAGAATTTGCTGATTGTGGTAATTTTTCAGCTTCAGCCATTATTTTCGCTTTTCTGCGTTTGTCTTTTATTTCAACATTTCCAAGTTTATTGATGAATGTTTTTCTCGAAAATCTTTTTTCAGGCGGTGGATTTTGTGCAAAAATTTTGTCAAAAGATTCTTGGATAACTTTTCTTGCTGCTTCAAATTCTTCTTGAGGCAGTTCTCTAATCATCAAATTTATTTTATTTAAAATACTTGATTGTTGTTTTATAAGTGTTTTTTCAGCTTTTGGATATAAACGTTTTAACAAATCTTGCAATTTTAGATTTGGGTGTTTCTTTGATTGATTTTCTAAAATTGTCAAAATGTTCTTTTCTGTTGGGAACATACAACCGCGATATTGTTTCAAAACCCCAATTGCAACAGGTCCGCGTTTGTACATATCTCCGTTATATTTAATAGAGATAATATCTTTTATTGAAACTAAACCTCGTCCGGTGTACGCATCAGGCACTTTTTCGCGTAAAAGTTTTAAAAAGAAATTGTGATTGAATACTTCTTCAAATCTCTTTTCGACTTTTGCGACATTGCCTGTAAAGTTTACATTTGCAGATTTTACAAAGGTGTCTTGTTGCGACATTGATTTAAGACTTATGCGCGGTTGGTTAGGATTTGTCACCGTTTTTGGTGCATAAGCTTTTGGTAGGTAGAAGTTTGAGATTTTAGAAATTTCCATGTCACTAATAAAACACGTAAAAATATTTTTTGCTAGTTTTATCCCATTGGAGGTGGTTGGATATATAAAGGTTTAAGTTCTTGCCATTTGCACTCTTGTGCTTTTAATTTGGCAAACGCAAGGTTTGCAAGAATTTCGCCCAGTTGATATTCTCCTTGTTGATAAGATGTTCCGCCAAGTTCTTTTTGCAATTTATCATCCGTGATTAAATAATAATCTTTTTCAGCCAACAATTTTTTAATTTCTTCAAGTTGAACTGCTCCGTGGATTTTTCCATCATAAAGTAGGTATGCACTGTTTTTTCTTGCATCAAGAGCTACCATTGTCGGCTTTTCGGTTGGATTGATTTTTTCAAGAATTTCTAAAGATGAAATACCACAAGCCTTGATATTAAGTTGTTGAGCCATCATTCTTGCAACTGTTGTGCAGGCTCTGATTCCGGTAAAACTTCCCGGACCTACGTTTGTGCCGATTGCATCTAAATCTTTTGGCTCAAGATTATTGGCGTGCAATATATCTCTGATTGTTGAAATCAAAAACGCTGAATGGTACTTGTTATCTTGGTTTGTTACGATTTTTGATTCCAAAATTTTATTATCTTGTGCTAATGTCACATACATTTTATCTAAACATGTATCAAATGCTAATATTTTCACTTATTTTAGTCCTTTTACAATTTCTGTACAATTTTTTCCAAAACCTTCAAAAGAATATTTTCTGTAGTCGTTATCTTCGTAGGTTACGTTAATTTTTATGTGGTCAAACGGAAATTCGTTTTGAGAAAACTCCGCCCATTCAACAAACGTCAACTGTCTGCCTTCTGAGTATTCGCGAAGTTCATCCGTAATAGTTTTGACCCCCTCGTTTTCAAGTCTATATAGGTCAAAATGATACATTGGAAGTTTTCCGCCATGGTATTCGTTAAGAATTACAAAAGTCGGACTTGTTACTTTTTCTTCAATTCCGATAGCTTTTGCCACTTCTTTTACAAATGCGGTTTTTCCTGCTCCGATTTCGCCGTACAAGTTGACAAAACATCCGTTAGTTTCAACCAATTTTGCAAATTTTTGAGCAAGTGCTTTTGTATCATCCAAATTTTTACAAATTATTTCAATCATAATGAACTACAACCTTATTTCTTCCAGTATTTTTTGCCTCATATAAAGCTTTATCCGCTTTTTTTAATAAATCTTCGTCATTATCATCTGATTTCATTTCATAAATTCCAAGACTTAGAGTAACTGAAATTTCCTTTTTCTCACTGTCAGGATTTACTTTTGAAATGTCGATAACTCTGCTTTCGATAGTCTTTCTCAGACGTTCAGCAACCATTTTTGCCTCTTCAATTTTTGTAAACGGCAAAAGTATTGAAAACTCTTCTCCGCCGTATCTGCCTGCGATATCGTATTCCCTCAATTGTCCGCGGATAACCTTGGCAATTGTTTTTAGTACCAAATCACCAACCGCGTGTCCGTATGTGTCGTTGACACTTTTGAAAAAGTCGATATCTGTCATAATGCCGCATAGTGGCGCATTTTGACGTTTTGCATTTGAAACTTCTTGTTTTATACGTTCTTCTAACTGTCTTCTATTATAAAAACCTGTCAAAGCGTCTAGTGTTGCGTGTTTTAGAATTTCAGCATAAACATTTGCTCTATTTATTGTAGTTGCAATTTGGGATGCCAATTGGGCTAAATAATCCGCATCTTTTTCTGTTATTTGCTCATTTGTACTTTTTGCTGCTAAAATTCCGACATCTTTTCCTTCACTTTTCAGAGGTAAAACGATAGTTTTTTTGTCGTCAGTCAGAGTTTTTTCGGTGAAGTTTTCGATAATTTTTAAAATCTTAGGGTCTCTGCATGCAGCAGGCCAAGCAAGTGAAATCGTACCTGAAACCTCGTCTCTTAAAAAGATATATAACAAGTAGTCTTCAAAAAACTTATCTATCATTTCGCCGACAATCGGAATTACGTAGTTTAATTCGTATTGGGTTTCAATGATTTTTGCTATATTTTTCATCGTGTCGTGAAAACTTATATTTTTCTGCATTTTTTCATTAAGAATAATATTTTGCACTTTTAATGAAATAAATGGCGCAGTGTATTTTAAAAATGTTTTCAAATGTTCGCTTTCATTTGAAAAATATAGGCATCCGATGCTTTTTTTATGCTTAAAAATCGGATATTTAAGCATTGAAGTTTCTATGTTTTGCGAGTTTTGATTTGCATTGTTTATTTCAATAGAAAAATCTTTTACTCCGAAGTTTTCGGAAAAAAAAGTCCCTAGCGAACTCAGCAGTGATTTTTCACTGTAGCTTTCGTTAAGAACTTTTGAAAGTTTTTCTATTTTTTCAAGCAAATCTAAACCTCTACTTGTTCTGCGATTTCATCAGGGATTTCGCAGTTAGCATATACATTTTGAACATCATCAAGTTCTTCCAATCTTTCGATTAGTCGCATTACTGATGTAGCTGTTTTCAAATCTGTAACTTCAATGTTATTTTGAGGGATTCTTGTTAATTCAGCACTTGTGCTTTTGAATCCTTCTGCTTCCAAACCTTCAACAACTGATTGGAAGTTTTCAACAGATGTGATAACTTTGTAGCAATCATCATCTTCAATAACATCTTCAGCGTCTAAGTTAATTGCAGCCTCAAAAAGTTTATCAAAATCAACATCTGAATCAAATTCAATGCTGCCTTTTTTATCAAACATCCAACTTACGCAGTTTGTTTCACCAAGGTTTCCGTTGAATTTTGTGAAGATACTTCTAACATCGCCTGCTGTTCTGTTGCGGTTGTCTGTCATTGCCTCTAATACAACTGCAACACCGCCTGCTGCGTATCCTTCATAAGTCAATTCTTCATAGTTTTCAGATGCGCCTGCACCTGCACCTTTTTCAATTGCTCTTTTAATATTATCGTTAGGAAGACCTGCAGCTTTTGCTTTTTCAATAGCTGTTCTCAAGCGGAAATTCCCAGCAGGGTCTGCTCCGCCAAGTCTTGCTGCTACGATTAATTCTCTTGAGTATTTTTGAAATACTACGGCTTTTTGTGAATCTGTTTTGGCTTTTTTATTCTTAATATTTGCCCATTTTGAGTGTCCTGACATTTTTACCTCTTTATTTTCTGTAATCCCTATGTCTTGATTTTATCAAAAACTTTTTTCTATTTCAATATGGAGAATTCGCTCTTGTGGAGCGTATTATTTTATTAACAATTGTAAAAAATACAATCTTTCTGTTAAAAATAATTTTGTGCGGTTTTATAATTAAAGAAAAGTAAGTAAATTCATGACTTGGGAGTCAATTTTAATATGAATATTCAACGTGTGGGTGTGTATAATAATTTTAACAATGCCCAAAACAATAGAAAGAACAACTCAGAACCGAGTTTTCAGCATTTGAAAATAATCAGCAAAGAACATTGGGACAAGGATATTCTTGATGCCGTTACCCATAACCGTGAGATAAAAAGATTTGAAAATTATCTTGAAAAAAAACACTCAGTTTTAGAATTGACAACGTCATCTGATAGTTATGCCAAAGACGGTACAAATTACTCTGTAACCGGAATTTTTGCCAGAAAATTCAATATTAGTGGAATTGATGGCGTGATTTCTCCAATGTCAAATAAAGAACAAACACTAGCAAACTTGAAACATTTTAAGTGCGACAAATTGATTAAAACTTTTGAAAAAGAAGAGGCAAAGTATAATCAAAATCATCCTTTCCGCTCTGAGCCTAAAATGCGAGATGTAATGTTCCAAGTAAGAGATGACCAAAAATCCTTGATGGAGTTAATTTTTGATTTCTTCTTTTAATTTGAATTGTTTGAAAATGGTTCTGCAATGTTTAATCATTGCAGGGTAAAGTCCTGTTACGAAAAATCCTATAGTAATAAATCTTGCAAAAACATCCAGTGCTATAGGGATATTTGCGCTAATAAATGGGGTGGATTCTCTCATCATAGCGCATATCATGGTTGCACCAATTAAAAAAGTGATGATTTTAGAAAGAATTGTACCTGATTTTTCGTCGTGTTTAATTACTCTTCTATCTAGCAGCCAACCTGAGAAAAACCCAATAGCTAAAGCTGTTTTGGGGTATGAGTCGATTTTCATTCTCTGTGGGTCAACAAGGATTTTGCCATTTAAAAAATCAACAGGATAACTCTTTAAAGCTGTATAAATTGTTAAAATTACGCATATTGCGATTATCCCAAAATAAAGAATTAAATCTCTATTTTTACCATCTTCGACCCACTTTTGAATTTTAGGTGTGAAAAACAATAAAATTATCCCTAAAATGACTGATATGACAACATCTTGCGGAGTGTGGACTCCAAGATAATTTCTTGAAAATGCAACCAGTAAAATCAATAAAAACATTGAATATCTTATGATTTTGTTTTTCCATAGAGTAATGGCAATTGAGCCAAGGGTGCTTGTTGCGATTGCAGTGTGACCGCTTGGGAAAGAGTAGCCGCCTGCGGTTTTCATCGCAGATGCCAAAGGTTTAATTCTGTCATCCAAAATCCAAGGACGATAGATGCATGCGCTGCATTTGATAAATTGATTGATAAGCAACCCAAATGACAGGTTCAAAACCATTAAGAAACCGCATTTTTTATCAATTACCCAATATGCAAGCGCAATTATCAAAAACGCGATGATGAAGTCGCCAAAATAAGTTATATAGTAAAATAACCAGTCAAAATTTCCGTGGGAATATTCTCTAAAGTGTTGTAATAGCAACAAGTATTCCAGCTGAGGTTTTAAAAAGTTTTCCATAGAATGAATGGTAATAGGAAAATAACGCAAATGCAAATCCTTTGCGTTATTTTGAATGTGAATGGTAAATTTGTCGATGTCACCCTGAACTCGTTTCAGGGTCTCTATCTAAACAAATAAGGTCTATGTCATTCTGAACTTGATTCAGAATCTTTTCCTTAATCAGGATTAATCAAATGTATCTATTGATAAAATTATTTTCATGCACTCCGTGCAGGGGTGCTTTTGGTGGCAAAAGCACCGCAAAACCACCGACACGCCAATGTTCACATCAAACTA
>CABUXT010000024.1 GCA_902495705.1 uncultured cyanobacterium | reverse complement strand
CGAATAACTCGTCACTTCGTTCCTCAAACAAATTCGGCTTTTGTCGTTTACTCGTTTTGTTTGATTGTTCACTTTTGGCTATTGTCGGATTTTGACCTAAGTGCTGAATCGGCTGTGGGGACACTTCGTTTTCCCCACACTACTTTTTTATTAAAATACAGTCATTCTGAAAGCTTAGAAAATTTGCGTGAGCCTTGCAAACGCATAATTTTCTTGCTATTCAGAATCTCTAACCTAACAAATTAAAACTATGTCATTCTGAACTCGTTTCGGAATCCTTTCAATAATCAGGGTTTATCAATAATTACATTTGTTAAATATTAATTATGGAAAAGATTCTGAATCAGCTCAGCCTGCGCCCGCATACAGGCTCACTCGTTTCGCTCTAGCTCAACGGTTCGCTTTGTAAAGTTCAGGGTGACATAGACCTCAGTGTTAAATTTGAGATTCCGAACCAAGTTCGGAATGACATTGACCTATATGTTCAATTTTAAATTCTAATTTATTTTTTCTTCACATAAAAAAGCGCAGGAAGCTTCGCTTCCTGCGCTTTTCAAATTATCTGGCCTTCAAATTAGTGGCAGCAACCGCTGCAAGCACCGCAAGCTGAACCTAAAGCTTCTTCAGCTTCTTCTAAACGAACTTTGATACGTCCGTCTACTGCGATACCTTCACCGGTTTTTTCAGAAATCAACAATGGGTTGATATCCAATTCGTCGATGAATTTGAAGTCATGAACTAATTGAGACAATCTCAACAATGTTTCTTGGATTTGTTCCATTTGTGCAGGTTTTGTACCTCTAGCACCTTCTAACAATTTATATGCTTTTACTGATTTAATCATTTCAGCAGCATCAACGTCAGTCAATGGAGCGATTCTGAATGTAACATCTTTCATAACTTCGATGAATACACCACCTAAACCGAACATCATCATTGGACCGTATTGAGGGTCTGTTGCGATACCGCAAACCATTTCACGGTTACCTTTAACCATTTCTTGGATGATTACACCTTCCAAACCGTCAATCAAGCCTTTTTCTGTCAATTTAGCGATTAAGTCTTGGTATTCAGCTCTCAATTGTTCAGCTGAACCAATGTTTACTCTAACACCACCAACATCTGTTTTGTGAGAAGTTGTTTTTGAAGTCATTTTCATAACAACCGGATATCCGATAGAATCAGCGATTGAAACAGCCTCGTCTTCAGATTTAGCAAAACCTGATTTACATACTCTGATACCGTAAGCATCCAAAACGTCGATAGATTCACGAGTTGTCAATTGAGCACGACCTTCTGAAATTGATTGTTTGATAATTCTTTTTGCTCTTTCGTTATCAACATCATATACAGGGATTTTGCCTTCAGGTCTTTCCATCCACAATCTTTGTTGATTCAATCTGTTCAAACCGTCAGCAGCCTCTTCTGCATACATAAAGAATGGCATATTAACATCCATATTTGAAAGTTTTGTGAAGAATTCGCTCTTAGTCATGAATACACCAATGATAGGTTTTTCAGGGTGTTCAGCTTTGATTTCCATCAATGCTTTAGCAACATCGATATCTTTCAAACCTAAGAATGGTAAGTAGATAGTGATAATCATATCTACGTTAGGGTCAGCGATAACTGTTTCCAATGTTTGCTTGTAGTGTTCGATTGGAGCAGATGCAATCATATCGATTGGGTTTTTAACAGATGCAGCTGAAGGTAAGAAACTTCTCAATTTTTCCTTAGTTTCATCTGTAATTTTAGCCATTTGCATACCATATTCACTGATAGCATCTGTAGCCATGATACCAGGACCACCTGAGTTAGTGATAATAGCTACTCTGTCACCTTGAGGAATTGGGCAGTTAGCAAAAACTTTAGCTGTAGCAAACAAGTTTTTCAAAGAATATTCTCTGATAACACCTGATTGGTGTAACAAAGCGTTAGCAGCTTTATCAGCACCAGCCAAAGAACCTGTGTGAGAAGATGCAGCTGATGCACCTGCTGCAGAACGACCAGCTTTCAAAGCTAGAACAGGTTTTTTTCTTGAAATTCTTGTAGCTAATTTTCTGAAGTTAGCAGGGTTTTGGATTGATTCCATGTAAAGAAGAATTTGTTCAACGTCTTCTTCATTTTCCCAGTATTCTAAAGCTGTTTCAGCGTTTACGTCAGCTTGGTTACCAATTGAAATGAATTGAGCAAAACCTAAGTTCAAGTCTTTCAAAATGTTCAAAATACCGCCGCCTAAAGCACCTGATTGAGAAACGAAACCGATGTTTCCACGTTCAGGAAGAGATTCAGCGAAACAACCATCCATTCTAACGTCAGGGTGAGTGTTTACAACACCTAAGCAGTTAGGACCAACACATCTCATGCCGTAAGAGTGGATTTTTTCTACTAATTGTTTTTCCAATTCAGCACCATCTTTACCTGTTTCTTTGAAACCAGCTGTGATGATACAAATACCTTGGATTCCTTTTTCGTGACATTGGTCAATTGTTGATAAAACGAATTTAGCGTTTACAACGATGATTGCCAAATCTACATCCCCTGGAACTTCTGTTACTGAAGTGTAAGCTTGCAAACCTTCAATAATTCCGCCTTTTGGGTTTACAGGATAAATTTTACCGTTGAAATTGTATTCCTGTAATCTTTTCATAATATCAGAACCGATAGTGTGTTCTTTTGTTGACGCACCGATAACCGCAATTGATTTCGGTTTCATAATTTTGTCTAAAATACTCATTTTTCGTCCTTTCTTTTTGTGTGAGTTTTATTTTTTAGATTACTTTTTCAAAATTCTTTTTTGGCATTGAAGAAAGTTTTTGAAAATTCTTCATTGCATCATGGATTGATTGTTCAATCAATTGTTCTTTCTGCATATATTTGTGAATTAAAACAGTGTATTTTTTATCATTGTCTTCCGTACTTTTGGCAACAATTGATAAAAATCTGCCATCGTCGGTATTTTTGATAAACAAATCATAAGGTTTTTGGCTGATATCAATACCTTCGATTTTTTTGCCGATAAAAGATTTCATCTTTGGAGCCAGATTTTCACTAACATTGATAGCTCCGTTGAAACTTGTTTGGTTGTTTGAGATAGCTTGTACTTGCATAAAAATTCCCCTGTGTTATGAGTAACCGTTCACAATCCATTCACGAACCCTCAAATCCGCACCGAGCGATTTTGAGATTTCTTTGCATTTTTCAACATCCAAACGTCTGCCCTTGTAACCGTCTACAATTGAAGTGTCGGTTTTGATTCCTGATTCGGAACAACATTTGATGAACTTTTTCACTTCATCATAAGCACCTTTAAACTTAGGTTGAGAGAGTTCATCATATTCTTCTTCGGTTGAACCGTTGAGACTGACTGAAATTTCGTCAATCAAACCTTTTAGCTCAGGTACAATGTTTCTTTTGTAGACATAATTTGCATGACCGTTTGTGTTGATTCGGATTCTTACATCTTTGTAATTGTCTTTAATATACTTGGCAACTTCTTTCAAAATCTCGAGTTTCAAAAGAGGTTCGCCATATCCGCAGAAGACAACTTCTTTGGAGATTTCAAAATTTTTCAATTGTTCAATAACATCGTTTGAGGTAAATTCTTCGCTGTCGAGCCACAACTCTTGACCGCAGACATCGTCTTTGTCCTTGCGCAAACAAAAAATGCAATCGTTGGTGCAACGATTGGTCAAGTTGATATAAATTTTACCTTCCAGCGAATAAACTAAAATATTTGACATGTCATATCCTTTAATAACAAGAACATTATCATACACACATGTAAAAATTACAAGTAGAAAAGTGCAAAAATGTTCCTTCTCCGAAGGAGGGAACATGCGTCATTGCGAGGAACATTGATTCACAATTGGAGCAAGGGTTTTGATAGAGTGACGTGGCAATCCACTGCAAAGTTGCGAGTCTTTGACCCCCTCTCCTCACTCCTCTCCCACAAGGGGCGAGGAAGTCGTAGTATCCGCAAAGTAAGGACATTCTGACCTGAATGTTTGTCACCCTGAACTCGTTTCAGGGTCTCTAATATTACAAATTCGGCATAAGACTAATTTGTTCTATTTGAGATTCCGAAACAAGTTCGGAATGACTGAGAAAATTGTCATTCTGAAAGGATTAAAAATCAAGGAACGTAGTGACGTAGATTTTATCCTATTCAGAATCTATCAATGCTGATTTTAATAATTGACCCTTATGTATTACTTTTCAATCAAATGGCTAGACCCTGAATCTACGCAGTCGCATTATACGTGACTCCACTTCGTTTCACCTGCTGTTCAGCATGACAACTGTACCCTCGCCCCTAGTGGGATACTAGTTCGAACCATTGAGCTTTGCGAAATGAGTGAGACTGCATGCCGAATGGCTGAGGGGTAGGGAGAGGGGGTCAAAGACTCGCAAAGCTTGCAGTGGATTACCCACCCACAGGAAAAGATGCATTGAAGGTGAATCCAATGCATCATTAATGTAAAGCGTATCAATTGATTCGGTATCAATTGACATTTAAGTCTTTTGTTATGGTATTCGTTAGGGTGTTTGAACTAAAAAAACTCACCCTACCCCTCAGCCATACGGCACGCAGTCTCACTCAACTCGCTTTGCTCGTTGGTTCGACTAGTGTCCCTAGGAGATGGTATAATGTCACCCTGAACTCGTTTCAGGGTCTCTAATATTACAAATTCGGCATAAGACTAATTTGTTCTATTTGAGATTCCGAAACAAGTTCGGAATGACAAATACCGTTTTATACAATCACGTCATTGCGAGGAACATTGATTCACAATTGGAGCAAGGGTTTTGACGGAGTGACGTGGCAATCCACTGCAAGGTTTGCTAGTCTTTGACCCCCTCTCCTCACTCCTCTCCCACAAGGGGCGAGGAAGTCGTAGTATCCGCAAGTTCAGGGTGACAATGACCGTCGTGTGCAATCCCCATTTCCTTTCAACAAAACCCTTCCGGTAGGAGAAGGGTTTTGCGAAAAGTCGATTTACTTACTATTTAGAAGTTGTCAAAATGTATTTTGCAGCATCTGATGCAGGTTCTACAGTCGCATCGTGGAATACGATTGGGAATACATCTGTCATGTGAGCTGCGTCGTTTTTAACTGTACATGGTGAATCTGGGTTCAAAGTAGCTTTGTTAGCTGCACCTTTTCCACCTGTAGGGATAGCTGAACATGTAACTTCTTTGTTAGGTAAAGTTGCACCGTTTACGTCAATGAAACCAATACAGTTTTTCAAACCACCACCAGTTGTAGTATCTTTACCATCCTTATCTTTACCTTTAGTTTCTACTAATACAGAATTAGTTAATTGAGTACCAATAGGCAATTCACAACTTGCAGCATCTGCATTAAAAGCTATAATTGAACCATCAGCCAAAGCATAAGCCAAGAAATCTTTATAGCCTAAATTTTTCAATGTACCACTATCTTCATTCATGATTGCATAATCTGCAGCAACACCATTGTTGTTACGCTTTACACCAGTTTTAACAGGTCCTAAATAAGTTTGACCTGTTAATGTACCATTTAAAATTGCACACATAGACATTGTAGAATCTGGATGTTCAGATGCAGCTGTAGCTACAGTAGCAGAACATTTTGAAGATGCACCTGCATAGTCAAAGTCATATTGTGCTTGAGCCATCAAGCCTGCTTGGTTCAATGTTGAAATTGATTTTTTGAATTGTGAACGGAATTTTGCGCCGTTTGTGTTTGCAATCAATGTTGGAATTGTCATTGCAGCAACTACACCGATGATACCCAAAGTAATCAATACTTCAGCCAAAGTAAAACCGAATCTTTTTGTCATAATTTTGTAATCCTTTCTTTCTTCATAAAATATAACTTCCATCGTTTTACAGAAATCAGATTTATTCTATTTATTGTATAGAATTATATTATAATTATATCTTATGAATAGATTTTTGTCAATCCACCACGTCCAATTATTCCAAAAATATACACGCTAGATGGTTATAAAATCTGTTTTTACAAGTAGATTGGTACTTGAAGGGAATTTTATAATGACACTCAAGCAAGATTTAGGACAGAGAATACAAAAATTGCGCAAAGACCGAAAGATTACGCAAGAACAGCTTGCTGAGCTTGTTGGGATTGACCCTAAAAATATCAGCCGAATAGAAAACGGCAACAACTACCCCACCTCCGAAAATCTGACATCCATCGCCAAAGCCCTTCAAGTTGAGATTTATGAATTGTTTGTGTTTAATGATATTCCGATAGAGAGGATGAAAGAAGAGATTATCAATGCGCTTGAGTGTGAGCGGACGATTTTGCATTTGTACAAGTGTTTGAAGTTTGAGAGATAGGGTTGACCCTTCACCCTAACCCTCAGCCATACGGCACGCAGTCTCACACAACTCGCGTTGCTCGTTGGTTCGGCTAGTGTCCCTAGGAGAGGGTATAATGTCACCCTGAATTTATTTCAGGGTCTCTAATTGAACAAAAAGGTCTATTGACTATTGTGTTCTCTTTGAGATTCCGAAACGAGTTCGGAATGACATAGACCTATGCGTCATTCTGAAAGGATTGAAAATCAAGGAGCGTAGCGACGTAGATTTTATCCTATTCAGAATCTATCAATGCTGATTTTAAAATTGACCTTTTTGCGTTGCTTTCCAATCAAATGGATAGACCCTGAATCAAGTTCAGGGTGACAATAAAAATTATTACCCCAGTTTTCTATGGAAACCTTTATCTGTGGCGATGGTTCTGCCAATTGATTTAATTTTCCCTTCAATACACCCTCTACACTGGGTCGGATTCTCGTTTATGCAAATCTTCCCCGGATAAATCTCGTATTTTGCACGGTATTCGGTTGTTGTAACGTTCGGCATAACGACATTTGCACCGCTTTGCAATGCAATAATCCGTCCTTTTGGATTGAGGGTTTCCATTGCAGTCGTTGCAGGGATATTGATATCCTTGAGTACAAGTCTTGTCAAAGCCATAACTTTCAACGCCAAAGTGAAATCGCCGTTTTTTACATCCTTTAGCGGAGTGTGCGGATGTGCAATAAACGGTCCAATCCCAATCATATCCGCGCCAATTTCCTTAAAAAACAAAATATCATCCGCGAAAGATTCAATTGTTTGGTTTGGCAATCCGACCAAGCAACCGCTACCGACTTCATACCCAAGTTTTTTCAAGTCTTTCAAACATCTTACGCGGTTGTCAAAATCCATATTCGGATGCATTTGTTTATACAAATCTCTATCAGAAGTTTCTATCCTAATCAAATATCTGTCCGCACCTGCATCTTTAAACGCCTTGTAATCTTCAAAACTGCGTTCACCAATACTCAAAGTCAGCGCAACATCCAACTCCTTGATTCGTTTTATGACATCGCAAAGAATTTCTTTTGTATAAAAACTATCTTCCCCTGATTGCAGAACAACAGTTCTATAGCCCATTTCGACCGCTTTTTTAGCATAAAGGACAATATCGTCAGGTTCAATTCTATATCTGTCCAAATCCTTATTTTCACAGCGCAAACCGCAGTATTTGCAAGTTCTTTTACAAACATTTGAAAACTCAATCAATCCGCGCAAATGCACCGCATCGCCCACGTATTCGTGTCGAGTTTTATCCGCAAGAGAAAACAGCCAATCATTTTGGCTGTCATCTTTTAATATATCTATAATTTCATTTCTTGATAAGTTTTCCATTTTTTGCACCATTCATAAGTAATGATACAAAAATTATACCATAACCATATCAAGTTCTTTCAACATTTCCTTGTCCTCTTCAGAAGTTGAGCCTGTTGTAGTCAGGTAATTTCCGACAAGAACCGAATTTATCCCTGCGATAAGTCCTAATTTTTGGTGGAATTTGCTCAATCTTGTCGTCCTTCCGCCTGCGTAGCGAAGAAGAGCTTTTGGGAGAATTATTCTGAAAATACAAATCGTTTTCAAAATTTCGTCCTCTGTGATTTTATCCTCAAAACCTTCCAACGCCGTGCCCTTAATCGGATTCAAAAAGTTGATTGGAACAGTTTTTGGGTTAAGTTCTCTTAGTGAAAGCGCCATATCAATACGGTCTTCACGTGATTCACCCATTCCGATAATCACACCGCAACAAGCCTCCATGCCGTGCTTTTGAATCATTTTCACAGTATTTACGCGGTCTTTGAAATTGTGAGTTGTACAAATATTTTTGTGATAGTTTTCAGAAGTATTGATATTATGGTTGTAGCGTTCAACGCCTGCAGCCTTGATTTGAGCGATTTGGTCTTCTGACAACAAGCCCAAAGATGCGCAGCAATGAATCCCATCAATAGATGCGACTTCTTTTATCATTTCCAAGATTTTTTTGAAATCTTCCCCACTTGGAACTCTGCCTGATGTCACGATACAGAATCGAGTTGCGCCGTTGTCTTTTGCGCTCAATGCAGCTTTTTTGACAGTTTCGACATCCAAAAGCGGATGACATTCGACTTTTGCGTGGTTGTGTTTGCTTTGTGAGCAGTATTTGCAATTTTCGCCACATTCGCCTGTTTTTGCGCTAATAATACTGCAAGCCTCTACTTCGTTATCAAAGTTTTCACTTGTGATTTTGTTTGAAATTTCCATCAATTCAGACAAAGGTTTTTCGTACAAATTTATAAAATCTTGTTTTGTGTAGTTTGCAAAATTATCCATATAATTACTCCTTTTTATATGTTTAGGTATACCGAATATTTTTATACTAACACAAAGATATTTTTTAACAAAGGAGTGAGAATGGTATTTGTCGGCATAGCAATGCAGACGTACTGACTTGACATACTTGCCCCCTCTCCCTTCCCCTCTCCCACAAGGGGCGAGGGAACATTGGGCACTCTCGGAGAAAATATAATTGTCATTCTGAAAGGATTAAAAATCAAGGAGCGTAGCGACGTAGATTTTATCCTATTCAGAATCTATCAATGCTTATTTTAAAAAGAATAACATGTCACCCTGAATTGACTAGAATATGAGTTGAGCTAAAGCGAAACGTAATATTCTGTTCCTACTTGGTATTTCAGGGTCTCTAATATTACAATTTTCACATAAGACTAATTTGTTTTATTTGAGATGCTGAAACAAGTTCAGCATGACTGAAATCAAATGGATAGACCCTGAATCTACGCAGTCGCATTAAACGTGACTCCACTTCGTTTCGCACTCTGCTCCTGCTGTTCAGGGTGACAATGACTTTTTTGTTCAACAACTCACACGGCACACTTACCAAAATCTGCAGTTCAGGATGACTGTTAAATTTTTATAAATCCAATTACGCCCAAGGGTTGATTAAAAACTTGATGGCTTTGCCTGCAATGTGCTGTTCCATCGCGTATTCAACCTTCTCAAGCGGCAAAGTGTCCGTAATAAGTTTTTCAACCTCGACATCGCCTGATTCAATGTATTTCAACGCCTCTCTAAAATATTTTGGCGTATGGTGGAAAACACTCATCATTTTGATGTCGCCATAGTGCATTTTTGTGGTGTCAAAAGTAACTTTTGAACCTGATTTGCAACCGCCGAAAAAGTGAACCGTGCCCCCGGGGCGCACACAATCGAAAATTTGCTCCCAAATTTCAGGCAAACCAACACATTCCACCGCAACGTCAAGCCCTTTGTTTTCCGCTGAAAATTCCTTGAAAATCTTCACAGGATTTGGATATTTTTTCAAATCAATAATTTCATCCGCATGCGCAAAATCTTCTGCAGCCTTGAGTTTCATCGGATTACGTCCACCAACGATTACCCTTGCGCCCATAAGTTTTGCAATACGCGCAAACATCAAGCCAATCGGTCCTATACCGATAATTCCGACACTGTCGCCCTCTTTTATACCGGTGCGAACCGCGCCATGAACAACATTTGCCAAAGGTTCGCAAAACGCTGCACGCTCAAAAGTCAAATCAGGCGGTAAAATAAGCATATTTTTCTTCACGATTCTTGCCGGAACGGTTATATATTGTGCGTAAGCACCGTTTAGCAGATTCAAATTTTCGCAAAGGTTGTATTCTTCCTTTTTGCAATAAAAACACTCTCCACATGGTGCGGAATTTGCCGCAACTACGCGGTCTCCGACCTTGAATCCTTCAACATTACGACCTACTCGGTCAATAATTCCTGAAAATTCATGCCCAAAACCTGACGGAATTTCTTTAATCAAAACAGGATGTCCGCGCCTAAAAGTTTTGACGTCTGTACCACAAGTCAAAGCTGCCATTACTTTTACGACAACTTCGCCCTCTTCCGGCGGTTTTACCATTACATTTTCAAATCTGATATCTTTTGGTCCGTAATACTGTATTGCTTTCATTTTAAACCCTTTTAATTAATTTTGATATATGCTTTCAAAATTTTGTTTTCAATTGTGTCATTGATTGCTTTTTGAACTTTTTCAAGCGGATAATCCGTTGAAAGCCCTTTTACCTTGACTTTTTTGTCTTTCAACAATTCAAGAGAATCTTTCAAATCCGCAGGAGATGGAGAATAACTGCCAAGAACTGTTAATTCTCTATAATAAATTTCATTGTTCGCATAGCCGAAATTTTGCGGAGTGCTTGAAAATACCAAGATTTTGCCACCATCGCGAACATATTTTAGCGCGGCATCAATAGCCTTGTCTGAGCCTGATGTCATAAAAACGCAATCAACTTTGATGCTTTCGCACATTTCAAGCACGTTAAAAGCCTCAATGCCAAGATTTTTTAACAACTCAATTCGTGAAGAAATTAAATCACATCCGATTACGTTCATACCAAAAGCCTTTAGAGCTTGCGCCATCAAGATTCCGATTGAACCCAATCCGATAACCAAAACGGATGAATTTTGAGCAAGTTTTGCACGCTTAACCGCACGAATACAACAGCCTAGCGGTTCGTAAAATGATGCCTCTTCGCAAGTAAGATTTTCCGGTTTTAAATAAGCGACATTTTTCAAATGTTCATCAGATACAAAAACGCGCTCACTAAATCCCCCTGGGCGGATGTTTGTCTCTTTGAAATGACGGCACATTGAGACATTTCCGTTTTTGCAATACTCACATTTTCCACAAGGGATATGGTGCGATGTCACGATGATATCATCTTTTTTGAAACTTGTCTCAGAATCGATATCGACGATTTGTGCAACGATTTCGTGCCCCAAAACAGTTCCGTTTTTCACAAGATGTTGTCTTAATTTAACGATATCAGAACCGCAAAGTCCACAGCCAAGAACCTTTACTATTGCACCTTTGCGACCATCAAGATTTTCATCTTCTCTATTTTTCACAACCAAAATATTATTTTCGATTTCAGCAGCTTTCATTTCAAACTTCCTCCACCAAAATCTTACCACAAAAGGGAGTTTAATAAAATTCACATGCCATCTTAAAAAATGGCTTATTTTAAATACTTCATGTCTTTGAATTTGAGCACATAATACGCACAACCCCATCCTGTTGCAGTTTCAGAAAGACAATCTTGTTCATAAGGATAAAGACTATCAGGATGCCCCATTGGTATTAACGCTCGTTGTTCTGTATTATATTGGAACAAAAACATATCTTTTCCCATAATATTAGGCTTTGATGGGCCATTTACATCTATATTTATTTGAAGATTGCCACTACTTGCGATTCCTTGAACACAAACAGATGAACCATTTATCAAAGTAAACTTATATTTTGGCTTATATAAATTATAAGATATACTTCCTTTTTTATTTAGATAAGAATAACTATCCGCAAAGCACTGTGCATTTTCATCAACTCCACCACAATTATTGGCAACCTTTAAAAACGGTTTTAAATTATTAAAAACCAACTCAGAATATTCTGCGGTCATTGAAGGTTTACCCCAACTGCCCAGTTCTCCATATTCTTCCTCTGAAGTTTTTATTGCTTGGCTCAAAATCGATGTAGTTTCAAGAAGTCGGCTCACCGTTTGTTTTTCATAATACGTGTGCATCAATGTCGGAATAGTCATTGCTGCAACAACTCCGATTATTCCAAGAGTGATTAAAACCTCTGCAAGGGTGAAACCAAACCTAACTTTGGTTGGTGGCAGATTTACGTGCGTAGCACACTTGGCAAGAGGAAAACCACATTTTAAGTTTTTTATACTAAAGATTTTAGGCATTTTTAAAGCTCCACAATTCAGTATTCATAATATTTTTATCCATTTTAGTAGACACAATGTCTACGACAAGACGTAATTATTGTATCACAATATTTATTATGAGTAAAGACATCTGCAAAATATTTGGCAAAAAACTCTATCAAATAAGGACACAAAAGGGGCTTTCGCAAGAAGAACTGGGGTTTGAGGTTGGACTCGACAAATCTACAATTGGAAAATATGAACTTGCCAGACGCTGCATAAACATCCGCCAAGCAAAAATGATTGCAGATGCACTTGGGGTAAAATTGTCAGAAATGTTGGATTAAGAGGGAAGACTGTCATTCCGAACAATTTAAAACTATGTCATTCCGAACTTGTTTCGGAATCGCTAATAAAACATATTAGTCTTATGTGAAATTTGTAATATTTGAGACCCTGAAATAAATTCAGGGTGACATGTATTCTTTTTAAAATCAACATTGATAGATTCTGAATCTACGCAGTCGCATAAAACGTGACTCCACTTCGTATCGCACTCTGCTCCTGCTGTTCAGAATGACAATAACCTCCGTGTTCAATTTGAGATTCCGAAACAAACACAGTAAACAAAATAGAGGCGGACCATTCAGTCCGCCTCTATCCTTATGAATAACCTATCATTATTCTGTCTTTTTAGGCTTTGCTTCTTCCAGCATTTGATTTTTCTTAGAAGTAGCTTGAGCCTCTGTTGGATATGGTCCTGCAAGTTTTTCTTTCTTGTCATTAACAACATACCATCTGTGAGTTGTTCTGTCGTATTCAACGTGAGCACCATATTTACCGTTACGTCCGCCACCTTTTGCAGGTAGTTTCATGATTCTTTCTCTAGCGTTGTCTGCAAGTTTGTATTTTTTGCCATCAATCTCTAGTTCTGTAGGTAATGATACCTTTTTGTCTCTTGAGTTTGCAACACCGTCACCATTTGTATCCACATAAGCAATTCGGTTGTCTTCTTTACCTAATTCTTTTTGGATTTTTCTACGGTCAGCCTCACTTGGAGTCTTGCCATCATCTGAAACATAACCGTGAGATGTGTACCAAGTACCTTCTCTCAAAGGCATTCTAGGCAACTCTGTACGAATGTGTTCAACCTTAGGGTCATCAATTACATCCAATTTTGGTTTTTCAGGTTGAGGTTCTTCTTGTGGAGGTTGAACCGGTTCATCTGGTTTTTGTTCTTGAATTGTACCAATTGCCTTTTTAGTTTTTTCTAGGTTATTGAAGGCTGCCAACAATTCTTCTGTGTTTGCTTTTGTCGTATCTTCACCAATTGCAGCTTTAATTACCGCAGCTTTGATACCATCATCAATACCTTTGTCACCTGTCAAATCCATTTGTTGGATTTTATTAACAATAGCTTGATTGTCTTTGCCTTTGATAACTTTCAAGTCATTCAATGCAGCCTCAACTGTAGCACCATTGAAGGCATCTTCTGTTTGACCTTTAGTCAATAAGAAGGCTGTAACACCGGCTAGGGCTGGAGCGGCTAACTTGCCGATTGCAGGGATTTTAGCACAAGCTTCGGCAACTACGCTAACTGAAGCATCGCCACCTTTTGCCTCATAGTATTTTCTAAATTCTTCACCGTTACCGGCAAGCCATTTAATTTCACCTTGAACGGTTTCACCTTGAGCTGTAGCAGATGCCTCTGCAACCTTGTGACTGTGAGTTTTATTAAATACTGTACCCAAAGCTGTTGCAGCAGCTGTAATACCACCGGCTTTAAGTTTTGCGTTCAATGCACTTTCTGTACCAAAACCAAAAGCTTTCAATGTATTTTTTACTTCGCCTTTTGATACACCCAACATATTAGCTGCAACTTGAACCTCATCAATATTACCGTTTGCATCATCACCTGTTATGTGCATCAAAGCTTTTTGAGCAGCTTTAGTATCTACTTTTGAGTAATCAGTCTTACCATCTTCAGTTTTACCAAAGATATCCAACCATTCACCATAATTTTCTTTTGCTGTAGCTAATTTTTGAGAACTGCCTGATTGTTCAGCCTTTTCAATTTGGTCTTTTGCATATTGATGCATTGATGCCAAAGTATTAAGGTTACCTTCGTTTAAGACAATTGTTTTTTGACCTTTTGGAGCTTTTTTAGCTTCCTCTTTTGTCAAATATACAGTAGCTTCGCTCTTTTCTGCAACATCATCATAGTGTTTTTCATTGTGTTTTGCAGCTTTTCTGATACCTCTGTTAGCTCTTCCGCTAACTGCAGAATATTCAGCTTTTGATTGAGCATAATCATTTTGTTTTTCAGCTAATTCTGCCCTTGCATCACTTAGAGCTTGCATTTTTTCAGCTTTTACTTTGCTGTATTCTTCTTTATGGTTAATATCAAACTTGTAATTTTTCAAGTCTTTTTGAGCTTGTTTTACTCTCTTTTTAGCTGCTTTCATTTCAGCTTTATCTTGTTTAACCTCTGCTTTAGTTCTTGCTTTACCAGTTTCTTCGTTTTCACCAAATGTACCTTTGACATTGTCTTTGTTACGATATTCACCCATCGTTTTAACATCATCTTTTGTCGGTACATCATTTTTAGCTTTTACAGAAGTATAAGTTGAGCCATCTTTTTCAGTTGCTGTATGAATAAACAAATCTGTATTTGGCAATTTGCCATTTTCATCTTTAGCACCTTGCAAAAGCTCACCAATTTTTGCAGTCAACGCTTTTTTTAATTCAACACTTGCTGCATCGTTTTTAGATTCTAATGTTTTCATCATGTCTCGGCATTGTTGAATTGTTAGTCCTTGCACACTCATTTTCTTCATCCTTTCTTTTCTTATAGAAAACTTGTATTATATTTCACTATGTTTTAATAAACGTTTTTTCTTGCTGAAAATTTACAAAAAATATTTACTCTGTATATACTTTTTATCTACATTCCATATATGATTAACTTTCAGCTAATTAAGAAATGTTAAGCTACTATCAAACAGGTTTGCCTCTTGGTGTCTTGTACAGCATCTGTTATTGAATCCTTTCTACAAAACATGCGTAACTATCTTTTACTGTTCAATATATCGACATACACGCCCCTGAACTTTAACAATCATGCGAAAAAACATGTATCAAACATGCAAAACGGTTGATTTTATTGAGTTTGAGCACGTTACAAAAGTTAATAATTAGAGGTATGATTGCGAATTGTTATGTGTGCATGGGAAATATGTCACCCTGAACAGCTGGAACAGAGTGCATAACAATAATTAATTGTCATTCCGAATTGACTAGAATATGAGTTGAGCTAAAGCGAAACGTAATATTCTGTTCCTACTCGGTAGTTCGGAATCTTCTCAATAATCAAGGTTTATCAATAATGCCATTTGCTAAATATTAATTATGGAAAAGATTCTGAATCCGTCTTGGATTATTGGCGACTCTACCGGCTCAACGCAGCTCTCGTCAAGACGTGCTGGGTTCACTTCGTTCACACGGCGCACTTGCCAAAATCCGCAGTTCAGAATGACAATGACCTCCGTGTACAATTTGAGATTCCGAAACAAGTTCGGAATGACCGAAGAAAATTTACCTGCCTTCCTGACATCCTGCCTTCCTGCCCTCTGTAGCCCTACACCTAGACTTACTCTGCGCATTATGCTAAAATCGGCGTATGGACACAATTGTTGAAAAATTGAAAGAATTTGGGTTCAATTCATACGAGGCGAAGGTTTATATCGCCTTACTCAAAAAATACCCTTCAACAGGCTATGAGGTATCTCAAAATGCAGATATTCCGCAATCTCGTGCCTATGATGCGCTAAAATCACTTGAGTCTGAAAGCATTGTATATTCAACAAAAGAAAAACCGCAAAGGTACAGTCCTATTTCTCCGCGCGAACTTACTCAAAGGTTCAAGCGCCGAGTTAATTCATCAATCGACTTTTTAGAGAAAAAACTTCCTAATGTCAAAGAAGATTACAACGAGCCAATCCACTCAATAAACGGTGCTGAAACAATTTTAGACAAGATTAAGGAAATCATCAAAAACACAAAAGAGACCCTTTATATGGAGCTGTGGGCAAACGATTACAAACTTTTAGAAGGTGCAATTTCTGATGCTTACGACAGGGGGGTCGATATAAAAATAGTCGGATATGACAATTTTAAATCCATTTATGGGCTTGTATACAGGCACGAAGGGGCAAAGGAAATCGAACGCTACACAGGTAGCAGAATGGTTTACATCCTAGCGGACAACAAAGAATCTGTCTTTGGGCGCATTGAGTCAAAAATCGTTTGGACTCAGAATGAAGACATCGCGTTTTTGATAAAAGAATTTATTGTTCACGATATGTATTTGTTAGATGTGTATGAAAGATTTCCTGAGCAATTGCGATACTTTTACGGTGCAGGGTTCAAAAAGCTTAAAGACAAAATCCTTGATAAAAAATCAGGATACAATATACATTAAAAAAAAGAGAAAGATTGTTCTTTCTCTTTTTTGTATTTCAAATATAGCCTAAGACTAATGTGCTCAATTTGAGACCCTGAAATACCGAGTAGGAACAGAATATTGCGTTTCGCTCTAGCTCAACTCATATTCTAGTCAATTCAGGGTGACAAAAAGATTATTCTTTGATTTCAATTTCTTCTTCTGAAGAATCATCGTCGTTGTTTTCGTCTTGAGAATCTTCTTCACTGTCTTCAGAAATTTCATCTTCTGAGTCATTTTCATCAGACTCTTCGTCTTCACTTTCGTCCTCTGAATCTTCTTCATCTGAACCTTCTTCGGTTTCGTCAGTTTCAGAATCTTCTACTGCTGCTTTTGCCTCATCTTCTGCTTTTAGAGCCTCTTCGATTTCTTTTTCGTCTTTTGCTCTAATTACAGGGATTGAAAGCATCAATGCCATTTGGTCGCCCTCTTGGTCAAAGTTTAAATCCAAAGCATCCTTGTCCATTTCAACGTATTTTGACAAAAGCTCAACAAGTTCTTTTCTCATACGTTGCAAAAGTTCAGGAGTAAGATTTGTTCTATCTTGCATCAATACAACACGCAATCTGTTGCAAGCAACATTTTTCGCGCTTTCTTCTTCTGATTCGGTTTGTTTAAACAAACTTAGAACTTTATTGCATAATTCTTTTAAAATATTTTCGCTCATCTTACTTCTCCTTACCTACAAGGTGTGAGAAGAATTTCTTAACCTTACCCATCAATGAGTTGTCTTCTTCAAGGTTCAAGAACGGAACTTCTTCGCCCAGAATTCTATGTGCTACGTTTCTATAAGCTTGACCTGCTAATGAGTTTTCGTCATTAACAATAGGTTCACCTTTGTTAGTTGATGTGATGATGCCTGTATCTTCAGGGATAATACCAATCAAATCCGCTGAAAGAATTTCAACAACATCTTCAACGCTCATCATATCGTTTGATTTAATCAAATTAGGTCTTACTCTGTTTAACAACAATTTGTAAGATTCAATTTCTTCTTTCGCCTCCAACAAACCGATAATTCTATCAGCATCACGGACAGCAGACATTTCAGGAGTTGTAACAACAATTGCCTCAGTTGCCCCTGCTACTGCGTTTTGGAAACCTTGTTCAATACCTGCAGGGCAGTCTACCAAGATAAAATCAAAATCTTTTTTCAACTGTTCGCAAATATCTTTCAATTGTTCTTCTGTAATTGCGGTTTTATCTCTTGTTTGAGCAGCCGCCAACAAGCAAAGGTTTGGATTTTTCTTATCTTTTACAAGTGCTTGTTTCAATTTGCAACGTTTTTCAACAACGTCAACAATTGTATAAACAATTCTGTTTTCCAAGCCCAAAAGCAGGTCTAAGTTTCTCAAACCAAGGTCTGTATCAATCATAACAACCTTGTTGCCTGCTCTGGCAAGAGCTGTACCGATATTGGCGTTAGTTGTAGTTTTACCGACACCGCCCTTTCCGGATGTAATTACTATTACTCTACCAGTCATTTATATCTCCTTAATTTTCTTCATGTATTTTTCTGATAACGATACTGCCTTTATATGTGAATGCCTCTTCAGGGACATATTCACTTGATTTTTGAATATATGGCAAATTAACTGTATCAGGTCTTCTTGCAAAAACTTCACCAATTCTGATTTGAACAGGGTTAAGTTTTAGTGCACGAATTTTTGCATAATTGTTACCGTCAGAACCTGCATGAGCGATACCGCCTAAGATACCCCAAACTGTGATATCACCTTTTGCGATAATTTCTGCCCCAGGGTTTACATCACCGATAACCAAGATGTTACCGTCTGATGAAATGCTTTGTCCGGAACGGATTGTTTTTCTTAAATATAATGTAGGAAGAGATTCTGCCACATTTTTCTTTGCAGAAATTTCTTCATCTGTTTCTTCCTTAGATTCTTGAGCAACGATTTGCTCTGCAATAGCGTCATTGTGACGAATTATCGGAGTAATTTCTTTTTCGTCAGAGTCTTTATCTTCTACAGGTTGTTCTGTTTTTGGTTCTGACTCTTTTGTATCTGCCTCGACCTCTTCATTTTCAGTTTCTTTTATTTCTTGGCTATTTTCTGACTTAGTTTCAGACTGACCATCTTCTCCAAAAATATTATCTAATGCGTTAGAAACCTCCGGAGTAGGTTCTTGAGATTCAAAAGCAGGAGCTTCAACCTGAGTTGTAAATTCAGAAATTTTAATATCCAATTCTGTAGCTGATTCAAGAGTTGTTGTTGAACTTGTGCTGATAAAAGCAAGTTGAGATTCCATCAATTCAACAAGGGTTTTGATACTTGTTAATTCTGATGTGGATAAATCTACAGAACCCAATTTCAAACAAATATGTTTTCCTTTAGATTCAGGCATATCCAAAACTCTTGAAAGTTCATAAATAATTTCAGAAGTTTTTCTCGCAGAAGTCAAATCAACGATAAAACCATTCTCAATATATCCCTTATCCATTTTTCCCTTTCCAAAAAATTCACTTACATGGATAAGTTACACGAAACAATTCATGACTTCAAGAATATTATATAGTTTTGTAATATTTTGAAAAAGGAAATTCAAATATTAAACCAAATAGTTTTTAACCCTTGTATTATACAAATTTTTTACAGCAGCAGAATAACTATTACCTTCGCAATAGATTTTTCCAATTGCATCCATATTATTAAAATCTATTTTACTAATATTTGAATATCTTTTAGGATAAGATGCAAGATTTTTGATTGCAGCCTCTAAACCTTTTTCAGGAGTAGAGAAATAACCAAAACCTTTGCTGCTCTTTCCTAAATCTCCGGCAGCTCTATAGCCCATAAAATTGTTATGTTTAGCAAGATTGCTTGTGCCAAAACCTGATTCTTGCCCTATTATAGAAAGAACAACACCGACATCAACATTGTATTTTTGACAAAGTTGAGTAATCAATCCCTCTTTACCTTGCAAATTACCTTTTAACAACCCCGGTTTTATTTTTGAAGAAGAGTTGTAAGAATAAGATGTATTATCCACAGATGTAGATGATGTTGTATTATTAAAATTGATAGTAGGGAAGGTAAATGTCGGAGCTGGAATATACTTCATATTACTCAAAAGTTTTTTCAACCCTGACATATAAGAATCCATCAAACTTCCGCCTGACATATTTGCATAATTCGGAACAGATGGCATATTCACGCCTGTCATATTCATATTTGTCGGCAATGTCGTTGGTGTTGGAACAGTCGGCAATGTCGTTGGTGTTGGAACAGTCGGCATTGTTGGCATTGTCATTGGAATATTAGTCGGCATAGGCATCATTGTTGGCTGTGAGCAAGAAAACAACGACATACCCATCATCGCAGCATAATTAGGCGCAGGAGGCATCATTCCGACAAATGGGTTTGAAAGCCCCATCATAGGCATATTATAGGTTTTGATATTTATGACGTGTTTTTCAATCATTGCGCGCTATAATTCCTGATTAATATCCATCTGTATATATAAACGCAAAAAGTATATACAAATTGCATACTTTTTACTCTATGTAAACAAATATTAATATTTTTAATAATTTGATTTATAGTATTGATTATGTTTATTATATAAATATATAAGAAGGGGAAAAAGGTCATATAATAATGTTCAGCGTAACTAAAACACACGAAATTACAGTCGACGTCGTTATTTTGACGATTAAAAATGATAACATTCAAGTATTGCTTGTTAAACGTACGACAGAACCATTCAAAGGAAAATGGGCAATCCCCGGAGGTTATATCCGCTTGTCAGAAAACTTGGATGAAGCTGCTTTAAGGGTTTTGAAAGAAAAAACTGCAGTAGATAATATCTATCTTGAACAGCTTTATACATTCGGCGACCCACTCCGTCACCCTAACGCTCGTGTTATTACCTGTGCATATTTCGCATTAGTGCGTTCCGAAGATATCAAAATCGTTTCAACCCCTGAACTTGGATGGCACAAAATTAACGACTTACCGGCTTTAGCTTATGACCACAAAGAAATTATTCAGTATTCCCTAAAAAGAACAAGAGAAAGATTGGAACTTTGCCCTGTTGCTTACCAACTTTTGCCTGAAAAATTTACACTTACCGAAATGCAAAAAGCTTATGAACTTATTATGGGCAAAAAGTTAGATAAACGTAATTTTAGAAAAAAAGCACTTGCAACTGACGGCTTGATTGAACTTGAGGAATATACAAAATCATCCTCAAAACGTCCTGCAAGGCTATATACTTTTGAGAACATTGAATTAAACTCAAAAAGAGCACATTTTATCAAAAAAGGAGAAAATAAATAATGGTAAATATATTATGGACAATTGAAACTGTAGCAGCAGTGTTGTTAATAGTTTTGATTTTGTTACATTCGCCAAAAGGTGATGGCATCGGCGGTATCGGCGGAGCATCACATGTTTTTGCATCTCAAAAGAGTGCAGAAAAAGGTTTAAACAAATTGACAGGTATTGTTTGCGCAATCTTTATTATTTGCACATTCCTTATCGGATTTGGTATTGTAAAATAAATTAAACTTATAAACTTAAATTTTAAAATCCCCACAATGTTTTACTGTGGGGATTTTGATAAAAGGAGATTTTTATGAAACCCGCAAAAATTGTAAGCGGAATATGTGTAGCAGCATCAGTTGTATGTGCAGGTTCTATCGCATCAGGTTATGGAATCAAACAACACAGAGATAATGCCGAAAAACTTGCCAAACAATGCAAAAACACGATTAATTCATTAGATATAAAAGCACAGTATGAAAAAGCACATCTTCAAACTATTTCATCTATAAAAAAGCAATCTGACGAAAGTTTGAAAGTTATATCTAAAGCTGCAAAATAAATTAAAAAGGACTAAAAGTATGAATATATTAGTGACAGGAGCCTCAAAAGGTATCGGCAGAACTATCGCAAAAGAATTAAAATTTATTGGAGAAGTTTATGTGACCGCTCGAAATGAGTCGGCATTACTTGATTTTGGAGTTCATAATTATTGTGTGTGCGACCTGTCAAAGGAAGAAGATTTATTAAAGCTTGGTAAATTTATTGAAGAAAAAGAAATAGACATTTTGATAAACAACGCAGGCGAATACATTTATTGCGGAATTGATGAAACCGAGTTATACAAACTAGACCACATGCTAGCAGTAAACTTGAGAGCACCAATATTTTTGATGCACAAAGCAGTACCCCACATGAAGAAAAATCGATTTGGCAGAATCGTCAATATTGGTTCAATTTCTGGGGTAATGGGTGAGGCAAATGCTGCAATTTATTCTGCAACAAAAGCAGGCCTTATCGGATTGTCTAAAGCTACAGGTTTAGAACTTGCAGAATATGGAATTACCGTAAATACAATCAATCCGGGGTGGGTTGATACGGAACTTGGCAGAGAATCAATTGAGGATAGCGAATTTTCACAAGAAGAAATACTGGAAACTGTTCCGCAAAGACGATTTGTAAAACCTGAAGAGGTTGCAGGACTTGTAAAATATTTGATTTCAGAAGATGCAAAAGGTATCACAGGACAGTCGATTAACCTCTGCGCCGGCTTGTCTGTAGGGATTTAGTTGAATTTTAAATAAAGTAAGTCGACATGGCAATACTGACAACAAAGTTTGTGGGGACACTTCATTTTCCCCACACTACTTCTAATATTACAAATTTGGCATAAGTCCAATATGTTCAATTTGAGATGCTGAAACAAGTTCAGCATGACTATTAGGGTTTTACAAACACATGTCATTCTGAAAGGATTGAAAATCAAGGAGCGTAGCGACGTAGATTTTATCCTATTCAGAATCTATCAATGTTGATTTTTGTCGGCTTGGTAAAGCCGACCTACAACTAGACAAACCCTCACCCTAGCCCTCTCCCTCGGAGAGGGTACATGTCATTCCGAACTAAATTCGGAATGACATAGACCTTTTTGCACAGCATGTAGGGTGGGCTCACCAGCCACCAATAAAATTATTAATATTTAATTTCAATATGTTCTGTTAGAGATTCTGAATAGCAAGAAAATTATGTGCGCGTAAAACTTGCACAAATTTTCTAAGCTTTCAGAATGACAATATTTTTTACATTGTCGGCAGTACATGCCTACATACAAATTTAAAAAGCCTGACCTCCAGCCTTCCTACCTTCTTGCCCTCATCTTTATAACTTTATTCACACAACTTAACATTTCCAAAATTTCAAGCAATTTTATTTTTGTTGGGTGTTTAAAAACTTGTAAATAGCGTGTATAAGAAAGGTTCTATTGTGCAAGTAGGTTACAATTATCAATCTCCTAATTTTGGTATGGCATTTAAAGTTCCAAAAGATGTTAAATGCCCAACAGATATCACCCCTGAATGTATCAAAAAAGCGCAAGAAGCATTGAAAAATACAAACTCTTGGCACCTTACGCTTATGAATAACGGTCAGCCAAGAATTTATGACCAAGCAGGTTCTGCCTTCGTTTCCGAGTTTCATGTCACAAAACCTCGTGATAATGAACTCAAACTGAACACTCGTTGGGATGGTTCACCTTACGAAAGATTTATTACAAAAGGTCAAAGATACTGTGAACGTATTGATATGAAAGACAAAGAGTCAGCAGTCGCAGCTTATACAAAAATTACCAAGGCTCCAACACTTTTAGATAGAGTTGTCGAAATCGTAAAGGTTTTGGAAGACTTTGGAACAAAATACTAAAAATGATATTTAATAATAAATAAAACCAGAAAGGAAAAATTATGCAAGTAAACAACAATATGTCAGCTCAAAACTTTGGCATGGCACTAAAAATTAAACCTGAGGCAATGCCATCACTAAAAAATGCAAGCATTGAAACACTTGAAAAATTAGGCAAAATCGGCGAAGAACTAAAAGGCACCACATACTACGATTTGGAAATCGGAGAAAATATGACACCTCGTATCATATCTCCTTATGCAAACAAATACCTTCCACCATTTGACCCTATACAACCAAGTGCATTGACCCCTGAATTTTTAAATGTACATACAACTTGGAGTGGTACGGAAATTTATGGACTTACAAAAAATAAACCATACGATGCAACAATACAATATGAATCAAAAGAAGCTGCATTAGATGCATATAAAAGAATTTCAGGACAAACATCAGAACTTGATAGAGCAGCTGAATTTACAAAAGAATTAGACAAACGTCAAATTATAATAGAAGACGAAAATGCCAGAAAACGCGTAGCAAAAGCTGCTGTTGAAAAAACTGCAAATGATTTGTTTGCAAAATTCGGAACATCTGCTGAAGAAAGTTTATAATAAAACAGTTTTTAGAAAAGCGGCGCGCCCTATTTGGGCGCGCCACTTTCGCTTTCTTTATTAAATATTTCCTGTTGAACTGTTTCTGTCATCTTCCAACTGCTTGATATCAATATTTGAATCTTCTTCCGTGTAGTTATTTATCACAGGAACATCAATTTCAACATTGACATCTGCATCTACCATTTCAATATCATTTTTGTCAAAGTCTTTAGTCTTGCCATCTTCAAGCTTAACTTGAACTTTTCCACTCATAAACTGCAAGTTAGAAACCTTGCCCAAGCCGTCTGTTGTCATAACGGTAGAACCGATTGGCGGCATACCTTTAGCTGCGTCAATGTAATTTGAATATTCATAAGTCAAACAACAAAGCAGCCTGCCACAAGTTCCTGAAATTTTCCCAGGGGCAATAGGCATACCTTGGTCTTTTGCCAGTTTAACATTTATTGTTGCAAATTTTCTCAAAAAGCTTGAACAGCAGAATGGTTGTCCGCACAAGCCAACGCCTTCTAAAATTGAGGTTTCATCCCTTACACCGATATGTCTCAAATCAATACGAACTCTTGTAAAAGTTTGAGTCAAATCTTTCAAAAGTGCTCTAAAATCAACCCTTTCAGGCGCCGTATAATAGAAAGTAATCTTGCGTCTGTCAAAAGTTATTCTGCATTGAACAAGATTCATAACGAGTTTGTGCTGTTTAATTAAAGCCTGACATTTGAAAAACGCCTCAACTTCTTCTTTTTTAATATCATCAAGAGTTTGTAAGTCACGCTGAGTCAACACCCTGATAACATTGAACGGTTCAGGTTTGTTTTTTGCATGTTTCCAAATCTGTTCAACTTGTGAATTTACAAGAAAAACCTTTAGCGCCTCTTCACCTTTTTCTGTTCTGACAATTACCATCTGTCCATCTTGAAGATGAATGTTTTCAGGCACATTCAGAGGATAAAATGTATTTTTCAAATATCTGACAGCAAATTTCATTATACGTATCTTTCTTCTTCTTTAAGCTTTCTGTTCATTAGTTTTGACAAAAGTTCTTCCGGTGTAATATCTGTGTAAACAGCCTCATAAATTGCATTTGAAACAGGAACTTCAATACCTAATTTCTGAGCCAATTCACAAATTGCTTTTGAAGTTTTTACACCTTCCGCAACAGAACCCAATTCAGCAAGAATATCATTGATTTTTTTGCCTTTTGCAAGCATAGAACCAACCGTGTAGTTTCTTGACATTGGAGAAGAACAGGTTGCAATCAAATCGCCCATACCTGATAATCCGTATAATGTTGAAGGATTTGCACCAAGTTGAATACTTACACGCACAATCTCTGCCATACCGCGAGTCAACAATGTACCTGAGCAATTATCCCCCAAACCCATTGTATGTGCAAAACCTGACGCGATTGCAATAACGTTTTTCAAACTACCGCCAAGTTCAACACCGATTACATCGGTATTTGTGTATAAACGGAATTTATTTGGAACATTGCAAGCCTTTTGTACAAATTGAGCTGTCTCAATATCTTCACAAGCAACACATGCCGCAGTCGGTTTGCCTTGCAAAACCTCTTTTGCAAGAGTCGGACCTGACAAAACTACAAGTCTTTGATTTGGCAAAACATCTTTTATAACTTCTGACATTCTCATCAAAGACGGTAATTCAATACCTTTTGAGGCATTGACCAAAATTTGCTCGTCCTTGATTCCTGCAGCTTTAAGATGTTCGCAAACATCACGAGTACCTGATGTTGCAATAACAGACAAAATAATATCTGCATCTTTTATTGCACTTGCCATATCAGATGTAATTTCAACTTTGTTATCCAATTGAACTTCTAAAGGTTTAGTTGCGTGTTTATTGTTTAGCAAATCTTCCGACAAATCCTGAGCTCTACCCCATACTGTGATTTCATCAAAATTATTTGTTAAAAGCCATGCTAAAGTTAATCCCCAACATCCTGCTCCAAGAACTGTTAATTTCATTATCTCTCTATCCTCCTAAACCTTTGTTTCCTCTGGTTTAATAATTTTTCTAAGTACACCGCTGTGTTTTTTCAACTCTAACCTTGCATTATCAGCATCAGTTTTCATTTTTATCATAATAATTGCGGTTTTGATTTCCCAATCGCATTTTAACAATGCTGCTAAAGCCTCACTATTTGTAACTTTCGCAATTTGAGAAACAATTCTGATTGCTCTATCTTTCAATTTTTCATTGACAGCTTTCAAGTCAATCATAAAGTTTTCATAAGTTTTACCGATTTTTATCATTGCACCGGTTGATAACATATTCAAAATCATCTTTTGTGCAGTTCCTGCCTTCAATCTGCTTGAACCTGCGATAACTTCCGGTCCGACTTCAGCGCAAATCACATGACCTGCCTCTTGTGCAATCATACCTTTTGAGTTGCAAGTGATACCGATTGTTGCAGCACCGACTTCATCAGCCTGTTCCAAAACACCTAACAAATATTTAGGATTACCGCTTGCGGAAATCACAACACAAACATCTTTATCGGTTAAAACTTTTGCATCCTCTTTGCCTGCCTCAAAGCTGTCTTCCGCACCTTCTATCGCATGCAAAATAGCTTTTTCTCCGCCTGCAATAATACCTTGAACCATCGTTGGGTCAACACTGAATGTCGGAGGACATTCTGATGCATCTAATATGCCGAGTCTGCCTGAAGTGCCTGCACCAAAATAAAACAATCTGCCACCTTTTAGAAAAGCTTTTGCAATAGTATCAATTGCGATTGCAATATTTGGAGCCTCATCGCCAACAACTTTTGCAACAATTTGGTCTTCTTCATTCATTTTTCTAACCATGTCAATTGTCGACAAAAGGTCGATGTCTTTCGTATTCTCATTTCTGTACTCGGTAATTGCCTCTGTCATACCCAACTCCTTTCCAACCTCGAAGAATCGAGATTCAAAACTATTACACTAATTTAACCAGATTTGCCATTTCAATTGCAGTTTTTGCAGCATCAGAGCCTTTGTTACCTGCTTTTGTACCGGCTCTTTCGATTGCTTGTTCGATATTATCAGTTGTCAAAACTCCAAATATCACAGGAACACCTGTTTGCATACTTGCTTGAGCAACACCTTTTGAAACTTCTGCTGAAACATAGTCAAAGTGAGGTGTTGAACCTTTGATAACTGCACCTAAAGTAATCACTGCATTATATTTGCCTGATTTTGCACATTTTAGTGCTATTACAGGAATTTCAAACGCTCCCGGAACTTTCACAACGTCAATATTATCAGGATTTACACCGTGACGTTTCAATTCATCAACAGCTCCATCCAACAATCTTGAAACAATAAAGTCATTAAATCTTGAAATTATAATACAAAATTTATCATTATCAGTTGTGGTCAATTGACCTTCAAACGTTTTCATTCCGCCTACTCCTTATAAATATCCTTCTATATAGATTTTACAATATAGATGGTTATTTTACAAGGATAGCACCGAAAATCTTATAAAAAATATATATAGCAACCAGTACCAACAAGGCTCCGCTGACTTTTAGAATAATTTCGGAAACCTTGTAAAAATTGTTGCTTGTCTTAACTTTTGAGGTCAAAAATCCTGCGATAATCAGAATTAAACCTTGCCCAAGAGAAAATAAGAACAACATAATAACTGCATTACTTATTTTGGCTGACATTGAGGCAAAGCCCATAATACTTGCCAATATCGGAGTAGAACAAGGTGTGCCGATAAGCGCAAACACCGCACCCAAAATCAACGGATAAATGAAATCATTATTAACCTTGTTTTGCGGAATTTCTTTAATCATAACAGGAAGTTCAAAATCTATAACGCCCAAGATTTTTAACCCCATAATCATAATCAAAGATGCCACAATCAACGCAAAATAAGGATTTCCGATAAACATTTTGCCTGTCACTGCACAAATTCCGCCAATAACAGAAAAAACAATACCTGTACCGATTACAAAAAATATCATTTGCACAAGTGTTTTTAGAGGTTTGGCATCCGAATAACCGCCAATATAGCCAATAATCAATGGCAACATTGAAAGTGAGCACGGTGAAATTGAAGAAATTAAACCGCCTAAAAACGACGCGCCAAACAATATAAGTATACTTGTCTGATTATTAAATAATTGAGTTAATTGTTCCATTGTTATTTAAGTCCTTTAATATACTGTTCCATTTGGTCTTTTGGCAATGCTGATTCAATTCGTTTATACTGTGTTCCGTCTGAATTTAGCATAATAATTGTCGGAACAAGTTGAACATTATATTTTCTTATCAAGTCGTTTTTCATATCATTGCGATTATCGA
Organism: uncultured cyanobacterium; assembly: GCA_902495705.1. Classification (GTDB taxonomy): domain Bacteria; phylum Cyanobacteriota; class Vampirovibrionia; order Gastranaerophilales; family Gastranaerophilaceae; genus Zag111. The sequence goes on along the minus strand of CABUXT010000024.1, from coordinate 6,163 downwards.
CGATAATTTCGGTATAGACAACTTTGTCTTCATACTTTGGCATAAGTTCTTTGAAAACTTTTTCAACCTCTTTACACTCAAGGCACATTGTAGATGAAAACTTGATAATTTGCGGTTTTCCATTTGCCTCAGCGACAGATGAGTTGTCTTTATTGAATGTTAATCCGAAAAATGCCATAATCGGAATAATTAAAATTGCTAAAATTGTAAAAAGTGATTTTTTATTCATAAAATATCTCCCTCTTATTCGTTTTCTTTAATATTATTACAAACAAGGATAAACTTTTGCAATACCCAAGTTGGGGAAGAAGGATTTCACTTGAAATTAATAACAAAGATTGTTATAATTAATGTATAAAATGTTATTATTGGAGCAAATCATGAATATCTCATTAACACCAACATTAGAAAAATTTGTACAAGATAAAGTGGCATCCGGATTATACAACTCTGTTAGCGAGGTTATTAGAGAAGCTTTGAGACTTATGGCAACCAAAGACAGTTTGTCACAAGAAAGAATTGCTCAATTAAACAAAGATGTGGAATTAGGATTAAACGACACCATAGTCTATGATGGTCATGAGGCTATGAAAAATTTAATGAATAGGTCTATATCACCCTGAATTTATTTCGGTCTCTAATCAGGCAAAGTAAAACTATTGTCATTCCGAATTTAGTTCGGAATCTTTTCAATAATCAGGATTTATCAATAGTAATATTTGCCAAATTATTAATTGGAAAAGATTCTGAATCAAGTTCAGAATGACATTAATACTTTTGTTCAATTTTCGTAGGTCGGCTTTACTAAGCCGACAAATTTACTTTTACAGGTGGACTCTACTCAATGCCATTCGACTAAGCTTCTACCCCTTGACTGCCCCCCAAGCTTTGACGTCGCCACGTTCATAACGAATCAAATAATACCCTCCGGCTGGAATATATTCAATAGACGCCTCTTGATAAATATCTTGTTCTTCATTTACCGGCGGCATACCTGCTCTAGCGCGCTTTTTGTTTGTTTTTGCTATCTCTTTTTGTTCCTTTTGCTCGCGTTTTAACGACTTATTATCCCTGACTTGAGAATACTTTGACATATCAACTTCAACTTTAAATACAGGAATAATCGCAATAGGTTGTTTCGACTGAATTAAAATCAAAAAATCTCTATCATCAGACAACGCTAATTCATAATGCCCTGCAGGAATAACATTCCCTTGCCCATCAGACAATTCATCAACCAAAGACAATGTAGGATAAGAACTTTCACGCAAAGCATAACGATAAATTGCCTGAGTACCGACAATTAAACCTGCCGTAATCTGAGGTTGTGTTGGATAGACTCGAGTTTCGGAGTGCATCATTATATTATCAACATACACACCTTCAATCATCCTAAATCCTTTCAACAAGTTTTTTGATACTTGATTTTATATGCGCAAAATCTTTTCCAAGAGCTTTATCTGTACCTAAAAATATCAAAGAGACATATTTTTGAGAATTGCCCAATGTACCTTCCTTTAGCAAAAGCCTGTAACTTTCCCTCATCAAACGTTTCAACCTGTTACGCTTAACCGCACGTTTGTGAACTTTTTTACTTACAACAAAACCGACTTTTGTCGGATAATCATCTTTTTTCTTGATACCTGCAAACAAAGTCACTCCACCTGCATGGGTCGAGTTTTTTACTCTATATGTAGCTTGGAAAGCTGTTCTTTTCTTTAGTCGATATTGTTTTGGTAACATAGGCTTTAGATAGAAGTTCGGATGTCATAAAGACATAAAGTCCCACTATTTATACAATGGCTAACTTTTCATCTTCTTGACATCCGCTCTTCTTAAAAAATATTTTAAGACTACTGCAAATTAATGCATTAAGCACGTTTTTTAGCTGTGATAGCAACTTTGTGACGACCACGAGCTCTACGTCTGTTGATAACTTCGCGTCCGCCCGGAGTTGACATTCTTGCTCTAAAACCACTTACGTTTTGTCTTTTTCTTTTTGTTCCTTCTAGTGTACGTCTCATTTTATTATTTCCTTTTACTATTTATTTGTCGTATAATATAGATGTTATAGTAAAAATAATAAATAGTCAACAAATAAGAAGGGAATGGTTAAATATTATGAAGAAAAATATTGGATTTGTTGGTTGCGGAAAAATGGCAAGCGCTATTATTAGCGGGATTTTAGGCTCAAAAGAAGCTGAAGAATATAATGTTATCGGTTCAGAAATAAATGACGAAATCGCAAAATCAGCATCAGACAGACTTGGAATAAAAGTTTTGAGCGATAACAAAGAATTAGTAAAATCTTCTAATATTATTTTTATTGCAACAAAACCTAACTGTGTTGCAGACGTTTTAGAAAACATCAAAGAAGAATTAACGCCTGAAAAACTTGTAGTATCAATTGCAGCAGGTGTTTGCACTGAAAAAATCGAAAAAATCATCACAAATTCTCGTGTAATCAGAATCATGCCAAACACACCTGCACTTGTTAAACTTGGAATGTTCGGAGTTTGCAAAGGTTCTAAAGCTACAGATGAGGATTTAAAACTCGTTGAAGAAATTCTATCAGTATTAGGAAGATGTATCAGTGTTGAAGAATCTCAAATGGATATCGTAACAGCAATCTCAGGTTCAGGTCCTGCATTTTTCTATCAAGTAATCGAAGACATGGCTCGTGCAGGCGAAAAACTTGGTTTAGATTACGAAAAATCTTTGGTACTGGCTGCTCAAACCGCATTGGGTTCAGCGCAAATGGTATTTAACAGAGGAGAAACAACAGTTCAGACTCTTATCGATAATGTTGCAACAAAAGGCGGATGTACATTTGTCGGAATTTGCGAAATGAAAGACGGACATTCTGATAAATTGTTCTACGATGTTATAGACAAAACTGCTCAAAAAGCACACGCTCTAGGCAAGTAGAGACTTTTTCAAAATATTTAAAGAGGGGGATATTTATAGTATTCACCTCTTTTTTAATGCAATTATTAACAAATGTAACAGAAAATACCAACTCTGAAATCAGACTTTTTCAAAATACTTTATATAAGTAAGAGAGATAAAAATAAGAAGAGGACAAAAATTATGGCTATTGCAAATTATCAAGAAAAGTTATTATTTTACACTCAGCAAAAAAGTCAAATTAGTATGAAATTATCTGATGTTCAGATGAAACAATTGTCTGCATCAAAAAGCACCGCAACAAAACAACAAGAATATAACGCAAAACTAAGTGCACTATATTATGATGAAGATTACGGCTACGGCACAGATGAGTATTCAGAAATGCTTTTGCAACTTCAAAACGAACACGAATTTGAAATGGCAAATCTAAATTCTTGGGAATCTCAACTTGATATTGAAAAAGAAAACTTAGAAAACCAATTGAACGAAATTCAATCTTATGAGTCAACTTGGCAAAAGATTTTGCAAACAAATATCAAAAACGATTTCTCTTACGGAGGAGTTAGTGGTAAATAAACATAACCACAAAATCTCAACAAATAAAAAAGACCCAATTGCTTGGGTCTTTTCTTTTATGAATTATTCAAAAACTATGCTTTAGCAGCACCTGATTTAGAAATAATTTCTTCTTCGATATTTCTAGGAACTTGTTCGTAGTTGTGGAATTCCATAGAGAATGTACCACGACCTTGAGTATTTGAACGCAAGTCAGTTGCGTAACCGAACATATTTGCAAGAGGAACTAATGCTCTAACAATTACGTTACCTGTGTTACCTTGAGGTTCTTGACCTTCAACTCTACCACGTCTTCTTGAAATATCACCGATAATAGTACCTGTAAATTCATCAGGAATTTCGATTTCAACTTTCATCATTGGTTCAAGGATACAAGGTTGAGCTTTGCGGCAACCTTCTTTGATAGCCATAGAACCGGCAATTTTGAATGCCATTTCAGATGAATCGACTTCGTGGTAAGAACCATCATAAAGTTCAACTTTAACGTCAATCATAGGATATCCTGCTAAGATACCGCCTTCAAGAGCTTCTTCCATACCTTTTCTTGCAGGTTCGATGTATTCACGAGGAATAGCACCACCGACGATTTTGTTTTCAAATACAAATCCTGCATTTTCTTCAGCCGGAGAAATTCTAACTTTAACGTGACCATATTGACCTTTACCACCTGACTGACGAACGAATTTAGAATCTTGGTCAGCGTTGCCTCTGATTGTTTCACGGTAAGCAACTTGTGGTTTACCAATATTAGCTTCTACTTTGAATTCTCTCATCATACGGTCAACAATGATATCCAAGTGAAGTTCGCCCATACCTGAAATAATTGTTTGACCTGTTTCTTCATCAGATTTAACTCTGAATGATGGGTCTTCTTCAGCAAGTTTTTGAAGAGCGATACCCATTTTATCTTGGTCAGCTTTTGTTTTTGGTTCAATAGCTACAGAAATAACCGGTTCAGGGAATGTCATTCTTTCCAAGATAATTGGAGCTTTTTCATCACACAAAGTATCACCTGTTGTAGTATCTTTCAAACCTACAGCAGCACAGATATCACCTGCGTATACTTCAGATTCTTCAATTCTTTGGTCAGCATACATACGAACCAATCTTGCGATACGTTCTTTTTTACCGTTAGTTGAGTTCATTACGTAAGAACCTGCTGTGATTTTACCTGAGTAAACTCTCAAGAAAGTTAAACGACCAACGAATGGGTCTGTCATAACTTTGAATGACAATGCTGAGAATGGTTCTGAATCTGAAGAATGTCTTTCAGTTTTTGTACCATCTTCCAATTCACCTTCGATAGCTTTTACATCAACAGGTGATGGCATATAATCAACAACTGCGTTCAACAATAATTGAACACCTTTGTTTTTGAATGCTGTACCGCAAGTAACAGGAACGATTTTGTTGTTACATACAGCTTTTCTCAATACAGCTTTCAATTCATCAATTGTAATTGATTCAGGGTCTTCAAAGTATTTTTCCATCAAAGCGTCATCTTCAGATGCGATAGCTTCAACCATAGCATCATGATATTCTTGAGCTTTTTCAGCCATATCAGCAGGAATTTCTTCTTCCTTGATATCAGTACCTAAATCGTTTGTATAGATTTCAGCTTTCATTGTCATTAAGTCAATCAAACCTGTAAATTTATCTTCAGAACCGATTGGCAATTGGATAGGAACTGCGTTTGCACCTAATCTTGTTTTGATTTGGTCAACAACTCTATAGAAGTCAGCACCTGTTCTATCCATTTTGTTTACGAATACCATACGAGGAACTTCGTAACGGTTAGCTTGTCTCCAAACTGTTTCAGATTGAGATTGAACACCACCAACTGCACAGAATACAGCAACAACACCGTCTAATACACGCAAAGAACGTTCAACTTCGATTGTGAAGTCAACGTGTCCAGGGGTATCAATGATGTTGATTTGGTGACCTTTCCAAGTTGCTGTAACAGCAGCAGATTGGATAGTGATACCACGTTCTTTTTCTTGTTCCATAAAGTCAGTTACAGCTGCACCATCGTGAGTCTCACCGATTTTGTGAGTTTTACCTGTGTAAAACAAGATACGTTCTGTTGTAGTTGTTTTACCGGCATCGATGTGGGCTGCAATACCAATGTTTCTAATTTTTTCCAATGGAGTTAGTCTTGCCATTTTTCTTTTTCCCTTTTTTATTATATGTACATCGCTATTTTATATTTAGCCTCATCATGATTATCCCATAAACATGATATTTTTCAATTAAATACTAAGAAAAGTGAATAGAGAATAATTATTTTTAATGTGCGATGGCTATGGAAACTTGTAATGAAAAACAAATAGGTTTATGTCATTTGGGAAGGATTAAAAATCTTGTGGGCTTATTTGGCTTAGATTTTATCCTATTCAGAATCTATCAATGTTGATATTTACTCCAATTGTCACCCTGAACTGACTAGAATATGAGTTGAGCTAGAACAGATATCGCACTTAGGTCAAAATCCGACAATAGCCAAAAGTGAACAATCAAACAAAACGAGTAAACTACAAAAACCGAATTTGTTTGAGGAACGAAGTGACGAGTTATTCGGCTATGGTACGAGTTTTTAGTTTGATGTGAACGTTGGCGTGTCGTGGTGCTATTGCCACCAAAAGCACCCCTGCGCGGAGTGCATGAAAAAGGTAAT